>JAZQIF010000208.1:0-55328 GCA_045540935.1 Erysipelotrichaceae bacterium
ATATTCTTTAAATGTTTCTTTCTGATGGATCAGATCTCAATCAAAAGCAGGTCTTAAGTAAAGTCTGCTTCTTCTAAAGGTACAGAATCATCGTTGCAAGGTCTATACGATCATATTCTTTATTGCACTTATCTCATTGATGATTTCATCCAGAGAAATATCTTTCGCGTATGAAAACCTGTATCGGTAGTTTTCCCAGAACTTCTGCTGAGTTTCATCGATTCTGATTCTCTCGAGTATTTCAGCAAAATCGTTCAATTCTTTTAAAGAACCGCGATGGCTGAAAGTATTCTCAACAGCACGTTTAAGAACTTCTCTATCAAGATCGTCCTTCTTATATTTCATAAAGAAATACAGATCGTACAGATCCTTCATCCTGCTGCTCAGAACGTTCCTTTTGAGTACAGTCTGAAGCTTTTCCGCAACAATGGTCTCATAATTATAACTGAGAAGATCGATCGTTTCCTCATCAAAAACGGTCTTATATTTATAATCAACTGCAGAAGGCGTTATGATATCACCGGTTGAAATATCCAGATGTAACGGGATCCGTACATTAAAGAATTTTGTTGTCAATCTGACACCGTATCCGCCATACTTGCTGTCTTCTTTTATCGGTTCTATGGCATTGAATTCAAATGATACGCCGTCATCCAGATCGATCATCATTATCTCGAGGATCATTTTTGCGATCTCATCCTGCCCAAAATCCATTCCGGTAATGTTCGCATCGATATCTATCGTTGTCCGCAGATCAATACCCATGATCGACGACAGAAGCAAACCGCCTTTCAGGATGAAATTATCTCTGTATCCTGAAACAGACAGCCTTTCAAGAAAACGCTCAAACGCAAAGTATTGCATTGCCTGTTGAGGTGTACAGTTATTTTTCCTTGCATAGTTTTTTGCCTTGTCAGAAAGAGATTGAACATTAACTGTTTTCATATAAGCACCTCTGTGACATTCCTCACCTTTTTCATGCAATTGAGTTTTTCGGCATAATCAAACAGTCTTCCGGGATCGATCAGACCATCCGCAATGACTTTCTTCATAAAACCGTTAGATTCTTCTTTATTAACACCTGCATCAGTAAAACGGCAAAGATCGCAAAAGATCCTTTCAAGATCATAGCAGTAAACACTGTTGCCATAGGAAGTTGTTACCATGGCCTTCCCAAGATCCAGGAATTCCTTTTTGACATAATGAAGATTAACAGGATAATCAAAATCTCTGGTTCCATAACCGGAATAGACAGTTATATCAAATGCTTCCGGCGTTCTCTTGCTGAATCCGTGAAGATACATTGCTGTTCCAAAAGAGAATACTGTATTCTTATAAATGTTCTGAAACAGATAGTAATCATCCGGAAGAAAACCGTCAGTCAGATATATGCCGTGATGATATTTATATATGCTTCCGTTCCTCTCAAGTTTTCTGATGAAATACTTGCTGAATCCATTCCCAGCAAGTACCTCGGCAGTTATTACGCCGTTTGACCGCTCTGCAATTTCATTCAGTTTATCCTCAATTTTATCTTTCATAAGTAAATTTTCTCCTCAACTCTTTTCGTTGTCAAAGGATACTCACTCCTCACAAAACCGTACGTGCAGGTTTTCCGCATACGGCTTCTCACATCACGCATTTGATACATTTCCTGTCCACCCCCAGATGTTTCTGTAGATCTTCAAAGGACTGATGTATTTGTTCCACAGTTTCATGTATTCCTGATAGTTATAGGATCTTCTCTGACTTCTGCGGTTCAGCCATTTGAATACGGTCCAGAACGCATAATGATGAAGTTTCTTCAATTCTTCCATCATGCCTGAGATTCCATAGAATCTGAAGGCTCCTGTGATCTTGATGTTGAGTTTCCTCATGAACAGCGATGTCTCAAGGACACGGTTTCTTTTGGCCCAATCCTTGAGTCTGATTTTAAAGAGTTTCTTCTTTTTCTTTGAGACTTTTCTGCCTATCGTGTACTTTCCTGTCCTGGTCCTGGAATTGTAGTGAGTGAAGCCGAGAAAGTCAAAGGTATCTTTTGTCTTTGAGAATCTGCCAAATGGCAGGATCCTTGTCTTGTCTTCAGCCGTCTGTAAGCCAAAGCGTTGCAATCTGCCTATGAGCCTTTCATAGACCCGATATGCTTCATTCTCGTATTGAAACATCAGAATGAAGTCATCCGCAAACCTGACAAGATACGCCTCCCCTTTCAGGGAAGGCTTCACATTCTTTTCAAACCAGGAGTCCAATACATAGTGTAAGAAGACATTGGCCAATACAGGAGAGATCAGCCCGCCTTGCGGAGTTCCCTTTTCTGTTTTGTGTTTTATGCCTTCCTCCACATATCCCGCTTTCAGAAAACGGACGATATACCTCAGAAAGTTTCTGTCGGCGATATCGTTTTCAAGAAACTTCATGAGCCACTTGTGATCGACGTTATCAAAGAAACCTTTGATGTCGCAATCCAGGATATAATCGACTTTCTTTGTCATGATCGTCTGATTGATATCTCTGATGGCGTCATGTACGCTCTTGCCTTCCCTGAAACCGTAGGAACTATCAAGGAATCTTGGCTCATAGATCTCGTTTAAGATCCTGGCCATGACTCCCTGTACGAGTCTGTCTTCATAGCACGGAATGCCCAAAGGTCTTAAGTCCCCGTTGGCTTTGGGGATATAGGTCCTTCTTACGGGCTTTGGACGATAGGAGAAGGTTTTCATCCTTTGGATCAGATCTTTCAGATTCTCTTCCAGGTTTTCTTCATATTTCCTTTTGTCCACACCGTCAATGCCGACAGCTTTGTCATAAGGCTGTCTTTTATGTTCCGCTAACAGCGAATCATAATTGACATGATGAATGAGCGTCTCAAGTCTGGGATAGGTCAGTGATAATGTTCTTATATCTTTCGGTTTTGTTTCCATACGTTGAGCAGACCTCCGGTGTCTTGTGTATGTTTCCCTTCAAGAAACGCCTGATGCGTTCGGCCCTTGGCTCCGCATGTTTATTGACATGTTTCTTCGCTACTACGACCTCATCGGACTTCTCATGATCCATCTCGATTGCCTTGGTATGTAGCCTTGTACAACCGATACCCTGCTTCTTTTACAGAGAGACCATGAGACCTCCCAGGTATCTGCACCTCACCTTGAATCCTCGCCTGACTTCAAACGCCGGCGGCCCCTTACTGTACAGGCAGTTACGTACAGCTTGTGTTGGCTGCGACATATATGAGAGTATCGCCGACCGCACTTTTATATCTAACGACGCTAAACTGTATGAGCTCTGATTCTTTCCTTCCTACGCTTGACCTGTCACCTCGCGATGACCTGTCCAAGGACTGGATACCGGTTTCTTGCCAGGAATTACCGGGTCAGGAGTTACACCTGACTATGAGTGTGCAAACCGAACTGGCGCACCACACACATATTATATCATTATATACGCGTGAAATGTAAATAATTAGATGCATCACGATATGAGCTGAAGTGTCATTATTTATTGGTTCTGTCATAAATCCGTCGTATGAAAAAGACACTTGATTCCAAAAGTGCCTATGAATTCTATGTTATTTAAAATGGGCTTTTTTATGCAATTGAGAAAAATGAAACGCTAGAAACAAAGTTGTATTTAATAAATGTTTGATTTCATTCTTTTTTTATGAATCTGAGCATAAAGTCACTTGCTCCAATGATTGTATAACCTTCAGTGCTCTTGGTTTCATCGATCGGTTTATTTATGACGATTATTTTTTGTACCTGATCATTCAAACCGTTATACGGCTTTATTTCTCTTTTTCTCGTATCTTCACTGTTAAGATTATCCGTGACCTGGATATAATACCTGTTGTTGTTTTTCTCGGCTAGAAAATCTATTTCGTAGTTTACTTTAATGCTCTTTCTGTTTTTGTTTTTTTCCACCCGCTCATAGGTTCCGACATTCACGCTGTAACCATTGAAGATCAGTTCGTTGTATATTACATTTTCAAGCATCTGGCCATCGTCATCGAAGGCAAAATTGAGTCTGGCATTGCGAAGGCCTGTATCAGTAAAATAGTACTTTCTTAATGCTCCGATCTCTTTTCTCCCCTTGACATCATATCTGCTTGCCTGTCTGATGATAAAGGCATCAATGAAATATCCGAGATACTTTTCAACGGTTTCCTTGTCGATTCTTTCGTGTTTAATGCTTTTGTATGTATCTGAGATCTTCTGGGAATTAAGCAGATCTCCGGTACATGAACTGATGATGTTACACAATTCATCAAGAGATTCCGACTTATTCAATCTGTTGTGTTCGATGATATCGGCAAAGTAAACCAGCTCGAACAGATTCTTCAGATATTCCTTTCTATCTTTTGTTTCTTTCAGCACAGCCAAAGGCATCCCTCCATACTGCATGAATTCATAAAGAGCTTCTGAAGCAGATCCTCCTTTGTATTCATAAAACTCAGTAAATGACAAAGGATATAAAGAGATGTTTGTTGCCTTGTCTCTGAATTCAGTAACAATATCCGATGACAGCATTTTTGAATTGCTGCCGGTGACATAGAGATCGATGTTTTTCTCTCTTGATAAACCCAGTACCGTTTCTACAAACGATATTGTGTTTTCTTCACCCTTCTTTGCAAGCACATAATCTCCGTGCGTATAGATGGGATTGATAATTGTATCAGCTAATTGGATCTCATCAATGAAAACATAACACCTATTTTTATCTTTGCAGAAAGAACGGACATATTTTCCCAGTTCGATCGGGTTTCGATAGACAATATTTTCATCATTATCAAGTTCGATGATAAGTATGTTTTCTTCCTTTATTCCGCTTTCTTTAAGATACTTGACATAGATCTCCTTTATCAGAAATGACTTACCACATCTTCTGATTCCGGTGATCACTTTAGGAAATCCGTTGTCCTTGTTTCGTATCAATTGTTCTAAGTATCGATTTCTCTTTATCATAATTTCCTCGTTTTTAGTAGAATTCTACCTTTTTATCGATTTTATTGTATCATATGGATACAATAATAATTTCTATTTCGGTCGTAAATCTGTCGTATGAAAAAGGCACTTGATTCCAGAAGTGCCTATGAATACTGTGTTATTTGAATTATCCCCATCTAACTCTTAATCAGAGGGTCTGGGGTTGAAGCCCCCAGGGAATCACCATTGAGATCAATAAGTGCGAAAGCACTTTTTTCTTTTTCGGTGCAGCATCTGTTATTTTCTAATCGCTTCTGCTGTACAGGTGTAGTGAATATACCTGCAGTTTTGAAAAGATTCGTAGCAATCGCCGCAATATACCACCGTCATCCCTCCCGAATTAACTTCGCTATCGCAAAACATTTTCATATTCTTAGAAAAATCCTTGTTTGGTGTCATGGATGACTTTATCTCAAAAGGAAACAGCATTCCTTCCTTTTTCAGGATCAGATCTATCTCAACGCCTTTTTCTGTTCTTACGTAGAATAGGTTCGGCTCTTTATTATCATTCAGCCTTGTTTTCATTGCCTCAAGAACAACAATATTTTCGAATAAATTGCCTCTGAGCGGATCTCTGGAAGCCTGACGTGCACTTTCGATTCCAAGAAGATACGCTGCCAGTCCTGGCTCAACAAAATATACTTTAGGTGATTTTACGATCCTTTTACTGATATTTGAAAAATAAGGTTGCAATCTGAAAACAACAAAAGAATCTTCCAATACGGAAAGCCATTCTCCAAGTGTTGTCGACGATACTCCTACTTCTCCCGACATACCGGAAAGATTAACAACCTGTCCTACTCTTCCGGCAAGCAGTGTCAAAAATCTTAAAAATGCATTCAGATCTTTTACTGCAATCATTTGACGCAGATCTTTTTCTATATATGTATCAAGGTAATCTCTGTAGTACACATATGGATCTCTCGCATTGTCTAGATATAACTCCGGCATGAATCCTCGGATCATATTATCATCCAGGTCTTCCAATTTTCCGCTTTTTGATATTTCTTCCAGACTGAGCGGCAACAATGTGTGTATAGTTGTTCTTCCTGCCAATGATTGTGCCACTGCTTCACGAAATCTCGGCTGGTGGCTGCCAGTCAGAATAAACCTTCCGTTTTTTCTTCTGTCTTCATCCACTTTCACCTGGATAGCTGACAAAAGTTCCGGTACACGTTGTACTTCATCAATGATCATAGGTTCGCTGTATTTCTTAAAGAAACCAATATAATCGTTCTCTGCAAGCTCTCTTGTTGTTCTGTCTTCAAGATTCACATAGGTATAATCAGGAAAGAGATTCTTTACTAAAGTTGTTTTCCCTGCCTGACGCGGTCCCAATATTGTAACAGCAGGAACCTGCGATACACTTTTTCTGATTGTATCTTTGATTGATCTCGTAATCATATAGCGCCTTCTTCAAAATGATTATATACAATTAAGGCGTAATTTTCAACTTGTATTTGAATATTACGCCATAAATTAATTATCTCTGTCGTAAATCTGTCGTATGAAAAAGACACTCAATTACTGAAACGCCTATGAATACTACATTTAATAAATTATCCCCATCTGACTCTTAATCAGAGGGTCATGGGGTTGAAGCCCCCAGGGAATCACCATCGAGAACAATAAGTGCGAAAGCACTTTTTTTGTTTCATATATGTCGAAAACTGTTAAAGTTTTTTGAAAATGTCACCCCATCTGGTTTTTTGAAAATGTCACTCCGGTAGCCTTGTTTCAGTGGTGACTGTATAGCTTTCCCTGTATCTTGGATCTGAAGGAGCATCTCATTCAGATGAAAGACAAGAAGAAAGCGCTGGGGCTGCTTAAGCAGAAACAGTTCGATGATTCGATCACCTATGACGATATAGCCAGACAGACCGGTTATGAGAAAAGACAGCTGATGCGTCCCTCTTTGTGTTTTTTAATTCGTTTGAAAACGATCCACATTTTTTGATAGGCTCTTACTCATTCAGCGAAGTGAAGAATCCGCCCATCATCTGATAGTTGATATTGAAGTAACGTCCCGCTTCCCCCTGATCGAGAGATCGGATCGTATCCATCTCTTCCTCACTCAGTTCGAAATCAAAGATCGAGATGTTTTCTTGGATATGGTCCGGATCGGTGGAACCGGGAGCTGCACACAAGCCTTCCTGCATGTGCCAGCGCAGGATGATCTGTACGACGCTCTTGCCATGCGCATCTGCAATGGCAGAGAGGACTTCGTTGTTTAACAGCCTGTTATCGGCGTGTCCCAAAGGATACCAGCATTCCACCTGCATGTCATACTTTTCGGCAAGAGCTCTTGTCTCAAGTCTTTGGGCAAAAGGATGACCTTCGTTCTGCATGATCTGCGGTTTGATCTCAAGATCTTTTCCGGCTTAGTTTTTTCACGATCTCAGCCAGGAAGTTTCCTATAAACACAAAGAATCCCATGATCGCCAGATAATCGATAAAAAAGAAGATCAGAGCTTCGTTCGCATCAAAATATACGAAATGGCTCATCAGAAACAGGTATTCTGCGATCCTCCTTTTGAAAAACGCGTACACCCCATATGCACAGAACAGATATCCTGCGATCTGCAGCCCTTTTTCCAGTCCCTTGTTTTTTATGTTCATCCTGCTCATCATGGCATTACAGTGAAGTCCCAGGTGCAGGGACATCAGGACATAATTCAGATAAGCGCAGACCATGTGGACGCTCCTGGCGATCGCCGCAGAGCCAAAGGAAGGCAGGAACGAGAACACATAACGCGATAAAATGATGCCGCTGAGTGCCGAAAGCGTCACACTGATGCACAGCAGGATCACCAGGATAGTCTGCAAAGTCCGATAAGGATTGTATCTTCCTTTGAAGACCGCCATAAGCCAGCGGCGGTTGAGATAATGATGGATCCCAAACAGGATGAACATCACCACTCCCAACAACTCATGGGCAAACTCACCGATCAGTGTGTAGGCCATCAGACATAGTAAGACGATAGTCATCAGGATATTAACAGGCATGCGCATTTTATTTTCCATTTGTATCAACTCCGTTATTGTTTGAAGAACAGCGGCAATGCATTATACAGGTATTCATTCACCGCATTGAAATCGTGGTAACCGCCATCTTTCAGATAAAAGACGTAATGGTCCGACGTGAAAGTCTCTCTTTTCAGCATGTCATTCGCCATATCGATCGACTGGCTCTTTACGCTGTCATTTGTTCCTACGGCGTGATAGATGAAGTATCCTCTCTCATCAAGATCATTGTCCTTTACCAGCTGTTCGATAAAATCGACATTCCTCTCGATCTGAAAATCCCCATAGGTGCCATAGTACCAGGAAGACCCTGACATCGGCAGGAAATAATGAATGTAATCATAATCATAGCAGAACTGCAGCCACGTTGTCACGGAACCCAAGGAGAAACCGCCGAAGGCCCTGTGATCTCTGGAAGCCTTCAGTTCTTCGGGCGTTGTGCCTGTCACATACGTGTGATATGTGCTTTCCACGACCGGCATCAGATTCTCTTCAAAGTCGAGATGGAAGTGACGGAATTCATTGATCGAACCGGAAAAGTCATGGTCGGAATTCTCGTGATAGAAAGACGGCGATACGATGATGATCGGATCGATGTCTCCTTTTTCGATCAGATTGTCAAAGAGATCCTTCCCGTAAGAAAAATATTCGCCTGCCTGTCCGCCCCAGCCATGCATGAGATAGAGGATATCGTATCTTTTTTCCTCATCATTTGGATCATAGCCATAAGGCGTATAGACATAAGCGGTCTTGACGATATCACTGCCATCTCCCGCATAATCCTTGGAATCATAATCGATCCTGTCTACACTTCCCTGTTTCGATGCCTGTTCAAAATATCCTGCCGGTACGGCAGCGGTATATCCGGTCTGTTCTATCATATTTTCTGTCATCTCTTCTTTGTTTCCTTCACTGACGGCTGTATCTGTGCCGCTTTGATCTGCCGATAGATCGTTCGTTTCTTCTTCACTCTTTCCTGTGCAGCCGCAAAGAAGAAAGCCGATCAGCACAGCCAGGACCAGTTTCTTTCTCTTTTTCATAAATCAGTCTCCTTGTGCATTCAGATCATGATCGCCAAACAGCCACGACATGATGCCTTCTTCATGAGCGAAATACGCACCCGCGGCATGCTGATCCGAAATGTTTCTTTCATCGAACCAGTCCTGATATTTCAGATCAAGAACGACCAGTTGCTCGATCTGTTTTTCACTGAGACCTTTTTCTTCATACATCTCACGAAGTTTCTCATACGTCTCTCTGACGGAAGAAGAACCGTAATAGGAATCTTCGATGCCGGTCGCAAGATAGACCGGAGTCATTGCTTCTGTCAACGGCTCAAGATCGCCATCCCACTTTGAAGAACAATGTAAGAAGGCTGTGTAAAGCTCCGGCGCGATCTCCATCACCAGAGAACCCGTTTCACCGCCTAGAATGTTTCCCAAGAAGCAAGCATTTCCTATTACTGCGTCTTTCTGAAAAAGAACGCGCAAAGACTGAAAGCCTGGACAGATCATCTCAAAGAAAGATATCCGCTGTTATAATTCAGGCTTCCGTTTCCAAAGACGATCGTTAAAAACAATTCTCCTGCCTGCTGCAGTATCCTGCCATCATCGTCACCATCAGAAAGAAAAAAAGACTGAATTCTGTTTATTCAGTCTTTCATTATGAATTTTCAGGATTTCTTTGTGAAAAAGATCGGTCTTACCATTTTATGTGTTCATCAAAATCAAAGAAGTCTGAGAACGGGATCGTCGGATGAGATTCCGGAGCTTCTTCTATTGCTTTATACCAGGCCCTTACTGCAGCACAGACCTCGTCGTTCAGCTTATACCATTGTTCAGGCCGTCCGTTGATATAACAGTAATTTCTCAGATCCTTATATTTCTGTTCTATGACTTTCAAAGATGCTTTTTTCTTCTTCGTTCATCTCTCTTACGCCTGAAACAAATGCCAGTTCATCCAGATCTAATTCATTTGTATCTTTCATTCTTATCACCTCAGTTCCATTTTTCCTTCTGTTTTTTAATGCCATACCAAATACTATCCGTCTGTCTTCATACAGATCGCTAATAAAAATCATGATGTTCAATGAACAGAAAACAGCCTTGCCCGTCATTGGCACATCTTTTTCATAAGGTCCATATCGATGCCCTCTTTGACATAATAGGTCCTTACGTTTTTCTGATCTTTAAAGACGATATAGTATCTGTTGAATTCGACAGATCGTGACACATCATCCATCGCATACGAGATACAGACAGATCTGCCATCGAAATTCTGTGACGCATAGATCTCATAAGCATCAAGAGACGAAAGATAGGAAAAGATCGCTTCTTTATCCGGATCTTCATAAGGATCGTTTGGAACACCGAATTCCCTGGATCGTATCTCCACTGTTTCCTCTTTGATATTCCCTTTGAAAAACAGTTCTTTCATATTCTGTGAATGATACGCCACACCGATCAGATCCGGTATAAACAATACGATGAGGGCACAGACCGATAATAGTACTGTGCCCTTTCTTTTCTCTTCCGGTTTCAGGATATTCATGAGTCTGTACTTCATGGATTCCCCACTTGCCGAAAGATTGGAAGTAAAACCTTTTTCTTCCCCCGCCGAAGATAGGACCAGTTTTCCATAATCTTTTCTTGTCTTCCCGTCGACATTCGATAATACGATCTCATCGCAAGCCAGTTCGATGTCTTCGGAACATTTCTTGCTCATCGAATAGACGAAAGGATCGTAGAAATTGAAAGCTCTGCAGATCGCCATGTAAAGTTTCGTGACACCGTCAGCTCTGATGATGTGGACCAGTTCATGGGAAAAGATCATGTCCAGTTCTGCATCGCTGTATTCCTTCTCGGGAAGCACCAGGATACAGTTTCTTTGTAAGACACCCACACTCATGGCAGAAGAGACCGCAGGAGAAGTAAAGACCCTGATCCTTTTGTTTTCTTTGATCCCCAAATCGTCCTGTTTCTTATTCCACATAGCCAGGATACGCTCATCTCTTAACTCATAGAGGCTTTCATCGAGCTTTCTTCGGAAACGCAGATGAGAAGCGATATCCCACAAAAGGATCAAAGAAGCGACCGCCAGCCAGACGACCAGAATGATATGAAGCAGATCATCATGATCGATACATAAGACGAAGAACGGACGAAAGACCGGGGTAGCGGATGCCCAATAGAAATTGAAATACATGAGGTTTGGCAAAAGCCATAAAGAGAAGATCGTCTTTGCCTCATATGTTTTTCTGAGACGGCCTACAAAGGCCGACATCAAAGAAAAGACAAGGAAGGAAACGATCGCAAAACAGAAGAAGAAAGAGATGCTTTTTGCGATGAGCTTTTCTCTGTCACCGATGAGCCCAAGGACGATATAAAGCACAAGGATCTTTAAGATCCCGGAAGGATCGTAGATCGTCCGGCATCTTTCCTTGAATGAACCGTTTTCTTTTCTTCCTGAGGCATCGAAAAAGACGACAAGGAAAAGGAAGAGAAAAAGAAAAAGTCTTGCGGCCATCAGTCTTTCTCCTCAAGAAGCTTTGATAACTGCGCAAGATCTTCTTTGCTTAAGTCCGAATCACATAGCGCGTTGGCAAAGACCCTGACATCGCCGTTGCATAACTGTCTGAAAAATGAAGAACTCTGTGAAGAAAGATAGTCTTTTCTGTCGATCAGCTTATAATAAGAGCTCCTTCTGCCTTTCTTCTCGATGCGCAGGAAACCTTTTTCCGATAATCTTGTAAGAAGCGTCAGAAGGGTCGTCAGAGCGATCGGGTGTTTTTCAAAAAGTCTTTCTTCGATCTGCGATCTGTCGATCGGATCTTCAAGATCCCACAGGATGTTCATGATCTCAAATTCGGAGTCGGGAAGTCTTCTTATCTTTTCCATAAAAATACCTCTACAATTGTAGTACATTATTATTCTACAACTGTAGAGGTATTATATCAAGAAATGTATGACGTTCTGTTCCTCAGATCAGGAAGCCGAGCAGATAGACCAGGACGCCGATCGCCAAGACAAAGAAGACCAGCTTGAAGATCCCCTTGAAGATGCCGAAAACGATGATGATGCCTAATACCAGAAATAAGATCGATTTTAGATCAAGACCCATAAAATAAATCCCCCTGACAGCTCCATTATAGTATCCGTTTCCTGTCTGCCACAAGCGCACTGATCCTCGCAAAGTGAAGAAAAGGGCCTTTGTAACAAAAGCCCTTTTTGCGTTTTTACAGTTTAATTGTGCGGCGGAGACATCAGCCAGCTGGAGATCTGTACGACGATCTTTGCGTAGGTCGGATATTCCTTGGCTGTGCTGTGCTGCTCGTCGTCCACCGTTACCATCAGTAACTGTCCCGGTTTGACCGATGATAAGAAGACCGACTGGATCTCATAGTTGGTGAATCCTTTTTCTTTGAAATAGAGATCGGCCTTTTCGGCTGCTTCTTCATAGGAATCGTCGGAAGAGATCATATCGTGCAGATATTCGAACTTGTCCATCTTGACCTTCGGGATATATGGCCCGGAGGAGACGACATAGTTGATGGCATCGCCTTTGTTTTTAGTGCCGGAATCGTTGGAGACGATGCATCCTTCCGGAGTCATCGAACTCTGTACGGAACGAACACCTGCTTTCAAGCCGTTGTTGGCCAGGAAGCTGAGCAGTTCGGATTCGCTCTTTCCGGAATAATCCGGAACATTGACTCTGGTATCCGGACCGAGTGAGATCGTATAGGTGACGCTGTCACCGGTCGAATACTTGCCGGTATGGTAGGAGATGATCCTGCCGGCAGCGATGGTCTCGGAAGTCGCCGACTTACGGTTTCCTGTCAGACCGAATCTGGACAGATAGCTTAAGAAGACCTCTTCGCTTGCCCCTTCATAGCCGGATTCCACTTTTGCCGGACCTAAGGACAGACCGTAATTGAATGCCTCATCCTTGACATAGACACCCGAACCATGAGTCACGACCGAACCGTTGGCAACGGACGTCGAGAAACTGTCACGGTTGCTTAAGTGGGTCGGCACCAGCGAGAATTCTTTGGCCTTTTTGATGAATTCATCTTCCGTAAGACCAACATACTGGCCGGCGGAAATGACGAGTTCATTGACACAGATACCATAGTTGAAAGTTTCACCCGGCACATAGATGCCTGAACCGTGCCAAACGATATTGCCGAAAGCGATATGCGGATCGTACTGGTCACGCTTGGTGTTGTGGTTTGCCTTGAGATGCAAAGCTTCCGCCTTCTTCTCAAATTCTTCCACTGTCAGTCCGATATAATCGCCGTACTTGACTTCGATCTCGGAAGGGATGACTTCCTCTTCCTTCTTCTCTTCTTCTTTCTTTTCCTGACGTTCTTCCTTGCCGATCGAGACATAGACTTTCAAAGGTGTGTCTCTTGTCACGTTATCGGTCGGTTCGATGCGGATGATGTGGTTCTTTTCGACCGTATCGGAAACTTCTTCGATATACGTGATGTTGGTGACATGGAAAGTCAGAGCCCATGCTTCGATATCGGATTTGTTGGTCTCGGGACCGACGAACGGAAGGATGATCTTGTTTCCTTCACCGTTGGATACTTTGAATGAGACGACAGATACTTTCATCTTGTTGCCGCTGGTGATCGACTGCTCAAAGACGATATCTTTTTCATATTCCGCCGAATCCTCATAGCTGACTTCGCAGGAATGATCATCATCAAGTCCCGCACACCAGACATAGACATCAGAGACCGGTTTGCCGATAAAATCAGGAACGATAGTCGACTGCGGTTTGATAACGAAGTTGAACAGTAATACTCCGACTGCCGCTGATAATATCACCAGCAGGACAGCCAAAAAGATGGTCACTCGTTTCAATCTCATAATAAGCTCCTTTCATGATCTGCTTATCATTTTCTATCTTATTCATTATAGTACGAACAGGTACCGGCTTACAAAAAGCCATCTCCTTCGATGGCTTATGAGATCCTCTCTTTTACATATGCGGTGACTGTCTTTACGACGCCTTCCCTTTCCGGTCCGTGGAAGCCGTGTTCCGCACCTTCCAGAACGATGAGCTTGGCATGCGGGAAATGGTCCATCGCTTCCCTTGTATATTCAAAAGGAACGATCGAATCTGCACTGCCATGGACCAGAAGGACATCTCCTTCATAGTCTTCCATCAGCTCATAGATATCGGTCTTGAGCAGGTCTTCGATATAATTCCTTCCGACTTTCAGCCATAAGACTTCGATCTCATCGGGAAGCTGTTCATATTTTTCCGCTTCTTCTTTCGCGGCGTGCTGGAGCACATAACCCGGATAAAGTCCGATGAGTGCTTTGATCTGCTTCTTCCTTCTTGCGGAAACGATCGTCGAAACAAAAGCCCCCTGTGACTTGCCCATCAGGAAGATGTGATCCTTATCGATCCTTTCATCTTCCAGGAAATGATCCAGCACACATTCAAGATCACCAGCCTCAGTCAGGACCGACATCTCCGTCGTCTTTCCGTCGGACTTCGACTCATAGCTGCCGCCGCAGAAGTCAAAGATGAAAGCGGCGATACCATTTTCACTCAGGTCTTCCGCAAAATCCATCGATCCGTCATGATGCCCGCCCAGACCATGGGAAATGATCACCAGAGGACACTTCTCTTTTTCAGGAAGATAGAGTTTCCCATAGATCTTCTTTCCGTCGTTATCGATATAAAGGGTCTCGATCATGTCTAGTACCAGATCTGCGGATATTTATGGAACGGACGGTAGTCCAAAGGCGTCTTGAATTCGATCTTGTAGACCGGAACGATCTCGCCTTCTTCCCTTCTAATATGTTCCATCCGTATGCGATGGTCTGCCGTATATTCAAACGGGATCTCTTCGCCCGTCGAAAGCTTGGTCACCCTGACCGGCTCGGAGAAAACACCGGAGAAATACATCATCTCATCTTTCGGTGAGATCCAGTTCCACAGGTAGACACATTTCAGGTCTTCGCCATAGGTGATGCCGGAGATGCCGTTGCCGCCCCGGAACCAGGAACCGGATAAGAGGTTCGGATGGAGCTTTCCATAGAAGGCCTCTCCGTTCCTGCTTAACCATTCGCCGACCTTCTTCAAAGGTTCGATGGCATCGGCCGGGATATTGCCGTCAGGTCTAGGACCGACGTTGAGCAGAAGATTGCCGCCATTGCAGGCACAGGTATTCAACATCCTTAAGATCCTCTCTGCCGTATAGGCATACGGAAGCACCTGTTTTTCATCCAGATAGCCCCAGGAGATGTCGTTGAAGGTCATGCAGGCTTCCCAGTCCCTGTCCATGACCCGGATCTTGCCTTCCGGAGTGCCGAAGTCTTCCGGAAGTCTTGAACGGTCGTTGATGATGATGTGGGGCTGCAGAGCTCTTAAGCGCTGGTTCCTCGCCAGGGCATCCCAGGCTTCCCAGGATTCCATCGGCTGGGAGACGTCGTACCAGAGGATATCGATCTTGCCATAGTTGGTTAAAAGTTCCGTATTCAAAGCTTCGATATAGTCCAAGAACCTTCTTCTGGCATCGTTGTCATATTCGCACTTTTCACCATCCGGATGATGCCAGTCCATGACCGAAGAATAAAAACCGATCTTGAGGTCATACTTGCGGCAGGCCTCAACGAATTCTTTGACGATGTCTCTGTGACAGCCGTAGTTGACCGAGTTATAGGGGTTGACCTTGGAATCCCATAAGGAGAAACCTTCATGGTGTCTGGTGGTCAGCACCATATATTTCATGCCGGCCTCTTTGGCCAGCTTCGCCCATTTTTCGCAGCATCCCTCTTCCGGCAGGAACTGATCGGCATACTTTTCGTATTCATCCTTATCGATGCCTTCCATCGACATGACCCATTCATGCCTTCCGATGATCGAATACAGACCGTAGTGGACGAACATTCCGAAACGCGCCTGACGCCACCAGTCCATCCTTTCATCTCTTGAATCCGCGATCATCTTTTCATAGTCTTTTCGTTTCATGTATTCCATTTCAGAGCACCTCCGCTTCTATCTTCTTCATGCAGTCTGACATCTTTCCTTCGTCATTATATATTTCCATGGAAATTACAATCGTCTTTCCCTTCTCCTTTTCATCGAAATGAAACAGATTGTAGAACTCATAGACCGATGTTCCGATCGAAGTTTTATCGATCCTTTCCATCAGCAGTCTTCTCTTTTCTTCCCAATTCCTTTCCCCGTCAGAGAAAGAATAACGGATATACTTCACTTCATTTCGGATCGAATAGGTATTGTCTTTCTTTAAAAGCACATCTTCCTTCTTCAGCTGCAAAGGCCGTACGGCCCCGCATATTGCGAACTTTTCCCCGGCTTTTACTTTGATGTGTCCCGTATCGTAAAAGATATCCCGGATGTTCTTTTCGTTCAGATCGAAGACGTTCTCCTTAACATCATCGTTCACCAGATCCACCCGATAGATGTGAAGATCCTCATCGAATCCTTCGATCTTTCCGCTTCTTTCATAAGACTTGCCTTCGCCAAGCTTCGCTTCGCCGATATCGTAGCGGTAAGCGATGAAACGCTTCTTATCATTGACCTGGCCTTTGGTCTGCAGGTAGGCAAGCTCCGTTTCATAGGAAGTCGAAGTCGGGTCACACAGATAGACGAACATGTGTACGAGGGCATCCTGATAGACCGCGATATCATTGGACCGGTAATACGGAAGAAGGCCCATATGGTAATACCAGGTGCCAAGGTAGGCCTCAAGGTAACCCGGAAGCGTATCGTTGATGATCGTAAAGCCGTTTTCTTTGCACCAGTCGATCATCCGCTTTTTGTGACTGAGAGGATTGAAGCGCACGATCACGACCTCGTTTCGCACGTCTATCCTAATCTTCTTAGATGCCTTTGCGCAAAGTTTTTCTTCCCTGTCATACAAAGAGACTTCAATGACATAGTCCCCTTTTTCAAGGGTGTCATAGGGCCTGCCGTTTTCATCTGTATAGTCCATCCCGGTATCAAAGATCCGTCCGTGAGCTGCATCGCTGCCGGAAACGATGACCGCCTTAAAGGACGTCTCATCATAAAAGCACTTGATCGAAGCGTCCCGCAAAGAGGCATAGGGATCTTCCATATCCTTGACCTGCAGTTCGGGAAAGCCGAAACGTTTCAGTCTTTCCTTGTCCGGATCGAGTTCTTCCTTGTAGGAAGTAAGGCTTTCAAAGTCCGTAAAGACATTCAGATCGTTTCTTTTGAAGGAAGAAACTTTGCGAAGGCAGTTTCCCTTTTCATCGAGAAGCCGCACGCAAAGGATCATGTCCTCTTTGATCTTTCCTTGAAACCTTCCCCAGACATTGAAGTCTCTTCCATAATCGATCAGAGGATATTCATCGGAAGGATTACTGATCGTTATCGTATATTCATTCATCGAGACTGTCCATCGAGACCGCAAATTCAAAATAGGTCTGCGGATACGGTTCATCTTTCAGAGTGAAGTGCCACCATTCTTCATCCAGCACCTTGAAGCCCTGGGCTTCCATGGCATCCTTCAGGATCTTGCGGTTGTCTAGCTGTTCTTCACTCAGATCGGCATAATCGGAATGGGAGATCTGTGCAAACCAGTCAAAGCCCGAGCCCATGTCGATGTCCTTGCCGGTCTTCATATCGACCAGGGTCAGATCGAGCGTGCTGCCTCTGGAATGGGAGGAGTGTTCCGCGACATAACCCAGAGCGAAGAGGTCTTTCTTGTCGACCTCAGGATAGAAGACATCCTTCATGCGGGTGTCGTTGATCTCGGCGGCCCATTGCTTGAAATGCTCGACTGCCCTCTGCGGACGGTAGGCGTCATAGATCTTGAGCAGATAGCCTTGTTTCTTTAATTCCTGAGCCGCCTTCTTCAAAGCGGAAGCAGCCGGCTTGCTTAACAGTGCGATCGGCTCTTCATAGCCGTCGATCGGTTCGCCGACGAAGTTGTAGCTTGTCGCATAGCGGATCTCCAGCAATACTTCCGGTACTGCTTCATGTAACGCCACGAAGCCTGAGGCGTCATCGGTATAGACGTTGTCCGGACTTAAAGTCCCTTCATGTTCCTTTTCCATCTCTTTGGTATCCTTGTTGGTGACATAGTAGGTCACATCATTTTCATTATTTTCTTCATCGAAAGTCGAAAGCTTGTTGACGACCACAAAATCATCGCCTAAAACGACACCGCTCTTATCGCCCTTGGCGATGTTGTACTGGATGATACTCTTGTCTTTTTCTTCTTCATCGATGATGATCGTGCATCTTCGATAATCGCTGTTGTCATCGAAGTGTCCCTTCAGAATGGAATAGGCGTCTTCTTCGACCAGACCGCCGTCATAGATCACTTCGAATTCGCTCAATACTTCCTTTGTTCCATCTTCATAGGTCAGCGTCTCGTTCTGAATGGAAGAGATGATGCCGTCCTTATCGCATAAAAGGTCCATCGATGCGGAAGTGATCTTCTTTTCCTCTCCATAGATCGAAGCGAGCTTATTCTGATCGACATGGGCGGAAAGGATGTGGAAGGCATCGGTCCTTTCGATCGATTCGAAAGTAAGTGCCCCAAGAAGATCTTCCATCTTCGACCAGGCATCCTTCGTTTCTTTCAATACCGCCTTCTGCGAAAAGGAAGAGTCCTCATGCATCGTGTAGAGGAAGTCTTTCTGATACTTTTCGATCCTGTTTACAAAGTCATTGTCATCGTAATAAAAGCGGATCGTCTTTTCCTGATCGTCATAGACCAGAGCTTCACCCTCCGCATAGGAGATGTCCTTGAACCTTTCTTTCAGCTTCTCCGCGCTGTTGTTTTCCATCACCATCTGATAGATCTCTTCATCGCTCATCCGCTTTGAAGAACAGCCGCTCAGGACCAGAAGCAACAGGCCTGTTATAAGTAAAATACGTTTCATCATTTCATTCCTGACCTTTTCTATATTATAGAATAGAACGCCGG
The DNA here is from genome assembly GCA_045540935.1 of Erysipelotrichaceae bacterium. Classification (GTDB taxonomy): domain Bacteria; phylum Bacillota_I; class Bacilli_A; order Erysipelotrichales; family Erysipelotrichaceae; genus Colivicinus. The sequence continues at coordinate 18,946 of JAZQIF010000208.1, forward strand.
GTCCGTATGATCACGGGCACTCAGCTTATCTTTTCCAGTAATGTGTCGATCTGCGCATCGCTCATGCCGGCATTCAGCAGATATGCCCTGGCATACTTCGACAAGTCGCAGTCATGCGTATCGACACTTTCATCATTCACGATAAACTTTAACATCGCCTCCAGGTTCCTGTTGAGGATGCTTTGATACTTCTTCAGATCGGAAGCTTCCGAGATCTGATAGTAATTGTCATAAGTCAGCATATAGTCATCGCGTATCGAGACATAATCCGCTTTGGCCAGTGCCTCTAAGACCATACAGACGAAACCGGTCCGGTCCTTGCCTTCCGTGCAATGGATGAGGTATGGTCCCTCATGTTCCGACATCGCGATGAAGCCCTGTGCCAGCTTTTGTGCAAAGTCATCGGACAGATAGTTCATATTGAGGCCTAAGGCACAGACATTTCCGTTTTCATATAAGGAAAGGAAATAGTCCGAACTGAAACCTTCGGCATTGATGTACCGTTCGATCTTGACATCCGTATCGGCCAGATCGAGTATGAAATTCACGCCGGCCTCTTCGATCAGAGCGTCCACATAAGGCGCACGCTTGTGCTGATCGTCGCATGGCGAAGCGGAACGGTAGACTTTTCCCTTGGAAATACTTCCCATTTCGATATTGCGGAAGTTGGCAAAGACTACTTCATTCGGATAGCGTTCGATCTCGTCATAATAATGGATGTCGGAAGACTCCTGGATGTCGGCATACTTTCCTTTTTCATGCAATGTGACGGTCGCCGTCGAGTGTTCATCCAGAGAAGCGCTCAGCCAGAGATCTTCCCTTTTTACGGCATGCAGGTTTGCCTCTTCCCAGAGGTCGGCTCCGTAGTTGATGGCCGCCTTGATGAAGTCATAGCCAGGATAAGCGATCAGCAAAGGCTGGCCGGCATCGACATAGTAGCCGTTGTAGTACGGGATATCCTCCAATACATAACCGCTGGAGAACAGCACATCCACGCTGTCTCCGTATTCAAAACCGAGGGCATTGAAATCATCGATCGTCATCTTCAGATAGACGCCGCCGAATTCTTCCTCGTGGATCGTCGCAAGATCCTTTACCGACACTTCTTCGGCTGTCTCTTCTTCGGGGACGGGATCTTCTTTCTTTGTATTGCAACCCGAAAGCAGGATGAGAAACAGGAATATTACAGAAACGATCTTTTTCATGAGGCCCCCTTTAAAAAAGTTCTGATCGCTCAGAACATCAGTAAGAGATACGAGATCACGATCCCCACCGCCATACAGCAGAAGTGGGACGTGCCGTCCACTCCCGGCACCGAAGAGATCAGCACCAGTGAGATGATCGGACGAAGCAGATATTCAAAGCCCGAAAAGCCATAGTAGCGAAGGATCACCAGGAAGTAGGCTCCCAGAAGTCCCGATATGGCACCGGACGCTCCCAAAGAAGAGGAATAGTCGTCATGGTTGTAATGACGCAGATACAGAGATGCCAGTTTTCCGAAGACCAGGGATCCGAAATAGATCAGGATCATCCCGAAATGACCGAAGTAGCTTTCCACGAATGTCCCTACGTTATATAAGGAAAGCATGTTCATCAGCAGATGCAAAGGCTCATAGTGGGCAAAGCCGCTGGTCAGGATGCGGATGTATTCCCGGCGGTTGAAAACGGAATGATAGGACATCGTCAGCTCATCGACATCGGTCTTATCGGTCCGGATCATAAAGAAAACGATTACATTAGACAGAATCAGCAATATCGTCACATAACAGTTCAGCATACCTCTATTATAATTTGATTTCTTTCATTTTTTCATTATAATAAGTACTTGTGTTTATGAAGAACGTCGAAAGTACTCAGAAAAGTATTGAGAAGGATTCAAAACTTTTATCGAAAACAGCCAGGCAGAACGCCTTACGTTATATACTTGCAGTGAACATCGTATTGTGTATGATCGTTGCGATCGCCTTTTTCTCATTGCCGAAAATGATCCAGGCCTACTCCGTTTCCAAGACGAATAAGACGGATTTCGCCATGGACAAGGCGGAAAAGGCACTGTTAAGGTATAAGGATGCCTCATTGAAGGCCTTTGAAGAAGAGAAGGAATATCAGATCGAAGATTTCTTCAACATCTTCCCTGCACCGAGTTATCCGGCCGATGTCAGTTTCTGGCACGATTATGAAGGCTGGTACTCACCGGGTTCCTACGCTGCCTACGCAGCCTGGGGACATGCCTATGATCTCTACTATGCCGGTAAGATCCATGGCGCAACGGCCGGCAGATGGTGTACCTTCTTTGCCCAGATGTGGTTCTATGACCAGTTCGGATTCAATTCCTCCGGCTGGACACCGACCGGTTCGGGCGCTCAGTTTGCCTCTACGGTCTATAACACCGCTGTCTACTACGATGAAGAAGGATACCTTCAGCATTACTTCGAATACGGAGATAAGCCGATGACGATGGGCATCGTCTCCATCTACAACTCTTACAATCCGGAAGGACACGTCTTGTGTGTCGATGAAGTGGACTACTTCAACGATACGATCACCATCTCGGAAGGCAACGCCAACGGAAACGGCGATGTGCGTATCCGTCAGACCATGTCCCTGTCGGAATTCTATCGTCTCAATCCGGGCTATCGGGTCTATGTGAATCCGACACCGGAACTTATCAATATGCTTAAAGGAAACTGATCCAAAAGATCAGTTTTTGTTATATCCTAAAGCTATGGAATACTATCAGATTCAAAGCACACTCAACAAAGTAAAAAAGGAAGACTTCCTTGCCGGAAACACTTCTCTGATCGTCATGAATAAGGAAGAGTTCCGCAAGTATGGAAAGAAGCACTTCCCGGAATTCAATATCGATGAACTTTTCAAAGAGCACTATGTGACCAAGGCCGAAGTCTCTTATGATCTGTTGTCCGGCTGCTTCGCCATACCGGACCGCACCGATCCTTCCGAGAAAGACCACATCTTCTACTTCCTGCTCAATAAAGAAGGACTCGTCTTCGTCGATGATGACAATTTCGCGACTTCGATCTTGAAAAACATCCACACCTCCAAGAAGTGGAGCAGTCCCTCGATGGCCCGTTTCTTATACGACTTCATCGATACGATGATCAAGGATGACCTCAGGGTCTTGGAAAGCTACGAGCTCGAACTCGAAGAGATGGAAGAGAGCCTGATGCTGAAAGATCGGACCTTCTCTTCCTACAAGCTCAACCACATCCGCTCGAAAGTCCGCTATATGATGATGCACTACGATCAGCTGATCGACCTGGTCGAAGAACTCGACGAAAACGAAAACGGCTTCTTCAGCGAAGAAGAACTCATCCATTTCCCGAAACTCTTGCGCAGGATCGAACGTCTCGATTCGACGATCGCTTCCATACGTGAATACACTCTGCAGGTCAAGGATATGGCCAAGGAAAAGATCGACCTCAAACAGAACTCGATCACGACCCTTTTAACGGTCGTGACGACCGTCTTCATGCCGCTGACCCTGATCACCGGCTGGTATGGCATGAACTTCCAGCATATGCCGGAACTTGCCTGGCCGATGGCCTATCCGTTACTCTTCGTGATCTTTGTGATCATCGTCATACTGATGTTGTATTTCTTCAAAAAGATCAAATGGCTGTAAGAAAGGAGCTCAATCGAGCTCCTTGTTTTCATTATTCGTATAACGCGTAGACTTCGCTGACCGGCGTATGGCAGGAAACTGCCAGGATCAGTTTGGATAACATCCAGCCAATGGAAAGGACCGTGATCTTGGATGTCTTGGCCAGTTCGGCAGGATCCGGAACGATCGTGTTGGTGCAGACGATCTCTTTGATCGGTGAAGCTTCGATCTTGGAAGCCGCATCGTTGGAGAACAGACCGTGGGCGATGCAGACATAGATGTCTTCGCAGCCGTTTTCTTTTAAGATATTGGAAGCAGCGATCAGAGAACCGCCGGTATCACAGATATCGTCGACGATGATGACATCCTTGCCTGCCACATCGCCGATCACCGTGCAGGCCTCGACGACATTCGGACGCGGACGTCTCTTATCGATGATCGCCAGACCCGATCCGAGCATCTCAGCCATGTTTCTGGCTCTCTTTACTCCGCCGTGGTCCGGAGATACGACGACGATCTCATCCGGGTTCATGTTCTTTCTGCGGAAGTACTGGCCCATCATCGGAACCGTTGTCAGATCATCGACCGGACAGTGGAAGAAGCCCTGGATCTGTGCCGCGTGAAGGTCGAAAGTGACGACACGGTTGGCACCCGCCTGTTCCAGCATCGAAGCGACCAGCTTCGCAGTGATCGGCTGTCTCGGAGAAGCCTTGCGGTCCTGTCTGGCATAGCCGAAATACGGCAGGATGCAGGTGATCTCGGCAGCGGAAGAGCGGCGCATCGCATCGATGCAGATGAGCACTTCCATCAGGGTATCGTTGACCGGCTTGCAGGTGGACTGTATGATGTAACATCTCTTGCCGCGTACGGATTCGCCCAGTTCAACGAGGGTCTCGCCATCGGCAAAGTGTCTGACATCGACCTTGCCCGGAGCGATATTGAGGTAGTTGCAGACTTCTTCAACGACCTCCGTTGAAGAAGTCAGACCGAATACGACGACATCATCGAGGCTTGCGCCTTTCAGGTTCGTTGCGTCTTCCGGCGTGACTTTGCGGATCTTCTTGTTTTTGATCTCGACCGTATCAAAATGAACGGACTGGTAATTGCCAAGCTGATCATTGGCGATCGCGATCGCTTCCAGGACCTTGCCGTCACACGTCATGACGACACCGTCCGCTTCTTTTTTCAGCAGTTTTTCCAGATCATGTCCGGTAAATTCCGGATAGAGAGGAGATACCAGCAGTGTCTTTCCCTCGCCATGGATCTGGCAAATCGCTTCATCGACATTGTCGACATTCAGACAGCCCGGCACTTCGGAATCGGTCCCGACGACGTAGATATTCTTCAGATCCGAGATCTTACGGATCTCCTTGACCAGGTGCAAGAGCAGATTTCCTCCCAGATAAGGGGTCTTGGACAGCTGCTTTTCTTCATCATTTCGGATAAATATGATCGCGTTGTTCATAGGTTCTCCTTTTTTATCATCAATATTATACTATCTAAAGATTCAAAGTTTTTGTAAAACGTAAATAAACGTCATGACCTTTCATATCCTCATAGATCTTGAAGATCTCCCGCTCATTTTCGCTGATGCAGAAGACCGTGGAACCCGAGCCTGACATGAGCACCTCTCCCGTCTGATAGGACAGCAGTTTCTGTTTGACTCTTCGTATATCGTCGTTGAGAATCAGTGCCGGCTGTTCCAGCGAATTGCCCAAAAGGCCCTTGATACTTTTGCCGTTCTCCAACGCCTTTTTCAGCTTCAGGATGTCCGGATGATCGCAGGAACTCATATCCAGAGTCTCATACGCCTCCTTAGTCGAAACACCGCTTCTTGGCTTGGCAAGAAGGATATAATACTGTTTTTTCATATGAAACGGCTCGATGCCGTCCCCGATCCCGGAAACCACTGCCGGGGTATTGAAGTAATTGAACGGCACATCGGCGCCGACTTTCACGCACAGATCGATGATCTCTTCCCTGCTTAAATGTAAGTCATACATCTTTTCAAAGATCCTTAAGGTCCCTGCCGCATCGGCAGTCCCGCCGCCTAAGCCGGCCTGGGTCGGAACGACTTTCTTCAGATCGATCCGGTAGTGATCATCGATACCGTATCGTTCCTTTAAAAGCGAGATCATCTTATAGATCGAATTCTTCTCATTCCAGCGGATGAAACGCCTGTTGCAGGAAAAAGAATCTTCCGTATCGATACTGATCTCCAGCTCATCGTAAAAGTCGATCGGTAACATGATCGATAAGATATCGTGGTAACCGTCTTCCCGGATGTTGAAGACATCCAGAGACAGGTTGATCTTGGCATAGGCACGATCTTTCATATCCCTGTCACCTCATAGATCTTCAGGAAGTCATCAAGGCTGAGTTCCTGGGCCCTGACATTTTCCTTGAATCCACACTTTTCATAGATCTTTTCGATCGTTTCCTTATCATAGAGATCCTTCAGATTGTTGTGCAAGGTCTTCCTGCGCATGCGGAAACAATTCTTCACCAATTCAAAGAAGCCCTTTTCAAATGTAAAGTCCCTTTCCCGTTTCGGCGTGAAAGAGATGACTGCCGAATCGACGTTCGGCGAAGGATAAAAGACGCTTCTTGAGATGTTCATCTCGAGTTTCACATCATATAAATACTGTACTTCGATACTCAAAGCCGAGTAGTCTTCGCTTCCCACCTTCGCACTTAAACGATCCGCCACTTCCTTCTGTACCATGACCGTGATCTTGCGCAGATCGAGGTCGGATTCAAAGAGTTTGAATAAGATCGGCGTAGTCACATAGTAAGGCAGGTTGGCGCATACATGTAAGGGTTCCTTATAGATGCTTAAGTCCGCATCGAGAAAATCACCCAGGAATACCCGGAGCCTTTCATCATCGATGCCCTGACGCAGTAATTCATACATGTCCTTATCGATCTCATAGGCATCGACATCCTTGGAATATTTCAACAACATCTCCGTCAGAGCCCCTAAGCCCGGACCGATCTCGATGGTCTTATACATGGGATCGCAGGCGTTCTTCGCGATCCTGTCGACGATATTGGCGTCGATCAGAAAATTCTGGCCGAATTTCTTCTTCGCCTTGAGTTCTCCCATCACAGATCTCACATATGCGATATTAGCGATCATAAAACTTCCTTTGCCTCTTCATAGCTGATATCCATCAGGTTCATACGCCGGTATAAGGTCTTGGCGTTGCATTTGCCAAGATGGAAATGACGGGCGATGATCTCGCGTTTTTTTGCGGAATCTTCCATCCCCTCAAGTCCGAGTTCATAGAATTCTTCTTTGGATAAAGACTGTCTGTCTTCTTCATAGCTGACAAGATGACTCAAAGCCTCTTCCAGCGCTTCCTTGGAGGCATGTTCGATGCCGACTTTCTTTTTCGTCCTGGCGTCTTCCTTCATCACGAAAGCATTGAGCAAGCCCGGTATGGCGTCGTTGAGTCTCTTGCGTATCTTTTCTCCCGGCGCATCCGGATCAAGAAACAGGATCACGCCTCGTTTTTCATTGGCTCTTCTCACCACTTCGATCGTCTCTTTGCCTAAGCCCATGCCATGAGTTTCGATGGTCTCGACGTCAAAAAAAGACTTCAGTCTCTTGGTATCGTTTTTTCCTTCTACGACGATGATCTGCCGGATCATAAGTTCCTGAAATCCTCTTCCTTTGTCAGCTTGCGGTTGTCATAGGTATCGATCAGGATGCTGACGGGATAGCCCAGAGATTCGACGAGTGAGGCATCATCGGTAAACACCACATCCTCACATCTTGCATAGCAGTCCAGGATCAGTTTCCTTTCAAAGACCTGCGGCGTCTCCGCCAGAAAGACGCTGTTGCGGTCGATCGTCTTTTCGATCTTTCCCTCATGGACGATCTTGACAGTATCGACAGCCATCTTTCCCAGGCAGACAGCCTTGTCGCTTACGACTTTTTCCTTGAGTGCTTCCACGATCTCTTTTCTTAAGAAGGGTCTTGCCCCGTCATGGATGAAGACATAGTCGCTTTCAGACAGCTTCAGTCCGTTATAGACGGAGTCTTTTCTTTCTTTGCCGCCTTCTGTGATCTTGACCTTGGAATCACTTCTCACCTTGTCGAAGTTCTCCGGATTGGTGACGACGATCACGTTTTTGCAGTCGGCATCATCACAAAAAAGCCCGACCGAATGATCTAAGACAGATCTGCCGTCTTTCATGATATAAAAGTCTTTATTGTAGCCCAGTTTCGCCCTTTCTCCCTTGCCGGAAGCGACGATCACGACATCATAATTCATCTTTGACGATATCCTTTACCTGCGCATTCAGATACTTCAACAGCGCATCACGTTTCAGTTTGAGACCAAGACCATAGGCACCCGCGGAGATCTCGATGTCTTCGAAGTGTTCCACTTCATCGTCAAAGACGATGCCTTTGTTTTTCTTCACACCGACCGGTGTCACCGAACCGCGTTCGTAGCCGACATCTTTCAGTAAGTCTTTGACATGGACCATCTCGACATTCTTGACATTCAGTGCCTTGGCACACTTCTTGAGATCGAGCTCATCCTTGACCGAGATGACACAGATATAGATGTCATGTTCGTGACGAAGCGCCAGCGTCTTGTAACATTGGGCGTAGTCGAGTCCCAGCAGGTCGGAGACGGCCTCGCCGGAAAATAAGTCCTTGTCAAGTTCGTATTCCAGGACTTCGTAATCGATCTTTGCGCGGTCGAGCATGCGCATCGCGTTGGTCTTGTTCATCTTCATCGTAAGCCCGCCATATATAACTTGTTGAGATCGTTGGGAAGTTCCGCTTCCACGCTCATATTTTCTTCCTTCAAAGGATGGTAGAATTCGACACTTTCCGCAAAAAGGCCCATGCGTATGCATAAGTCGCTTTCTTTGCCATACAGCGTATCGTTGAGGATCGGATGGCCGATCGATGAGAGATGGACTCTGATCTGATGAGTCCTGCCGGTATCGAGCGTACACAGTGCGATCGAATAGTTTTTATTGGCGTTGCAGCCGATGACCCGCACCTTGGTAAGTGCGGACTGTCCGTTCTTATGGATGATGCGCTTGTTGGGGTCATGGCGGTCCTTACCGATCGGCTTGTCGAGGCTGAAGATCTCACCCGGCTTCATCTTTCCTTCGACGAAAGCCAGATAATTGCGGCGGATCTTCTTTTCGCTCAACAGCTGATCCAATAACGGCTGAAAGACCACCGACTTGGAAAAGACTACAAGGCCGGAAGTCTGCTTGTCGAGCCGATGGATCGGATAGGCAGCGATATAGTTTCTGTCAACGTAGTGGCTTTCCACCATATCCTTCAGGGTAACTTCTTTGTTGCCGTCCGAATGGACTAAGACATCTTTGGGTTTGTTGACGATGCATAAAAGCTCGTCTTCATAGACGATGTCCGGTTCATTGGCTGCTTTTTCATATCCGTATTCTTCCGGATAGAGGAAGATATCCAGATGCAGTCCCACGATATCATCTTCCCTTTTCACGGGATTGCCATCCAGACGTATCCACTTGTTCTGTATCAAAAGATGCTGCATCTTCTTGGAAGGGATGTAGGCATCAAAAAACTCCTGTATCGTATGCACGAACAGGGAATCCACATCGATATGCAGCCATTTGTCTTCCAGTGTATAAATCATGCCTATATTATAGCAGGAAACCACCCGCTTCCCTCATCGAGCTGAAGATCACAAAGGGGGCTTTGAAGCCCCCTTGATCTTATCGTCTGTTTTTCTTTTTCTTCAGGAATAGGAAGCCGACCAGGCAGATCGCTGCCAGGGCTCCCAGGCCATACCAGATGGCGTTATTCTCTTTGATCCCGATCCTTACTTCCGCTGCCGGGAAAGCATAATTGCCTTTGGTGAAGACCGTCTCGGCTGTGATGGTATCTCCATATGCCGGTACCGGATAGACGTTGACTTCCGCATTTTCCGGGGAAATGAAGACTGCCTTGCCGTTGAGTCTGATCATCTTGGACTCGTAGCTGCTGACCGGGGTGATCGTTTCGGCTCCTGTTTCACCGGTATCGGCAGCCAAAGCCAGACCGTTTTCGGCGATCGAAGAGACCGAATACTTCTTATCATTGATCGTGATATCGATGTCTTTCGACACGATGCCGTACGTTGCGTTTCCATCATAAGACTTCACACTGCTTGAGACCGTACCGTCTTCCACGATGAAGGCACGATCGCTTTCGATGCCCATCGCTTCACCCAGGCAGGCGATATTGAGATCGATCGAAGAATCTTTGGAGACTCTCACATCGCCCGGCGCCAGGATACCGGTCGAACCGGTAACGGTCGGCACATCGATGCTGATGCTGACGGAAGAGGCATTCTCCAATACGACAGAGCTTGAATTCTCGCCGGCCAGGATGCCGCAGAAATTCAAGGCATAGAGGTCAGCTGCTTCTTCACATTCAAAGGAGATGTTCACCTGCGAATGATCGAGATTGAGATCGCCCAAAGTATCTAAAGTGATACCTGTGTAGTTGACCAGGTAATTGCCATAAGGGATAAAGGTCTCTGCCTTGGCCTTGCCATGCAGGTCGAGCTGCGTACCCTGAATGTACATGCCGCCAGCGACCTGGATCAGACTCTTGAACGTCGGACCGACAGAGACATGAGGTGCCGTCGAATCGACTTTGATCACAGCGCCCTCATAGGTGCGAAGATCTCCTCTGGCTCTGATGCCGGTGCCGTTAGGGTGTAAGTCGAGCAGTGCGCCGGATCCCACCAGGATGGTGTCGGCCGTGATCGAATCGGAGTAGACGTTTTCCAGTCCCGCATCCGTGAGATTCAAAGCCAGATCGAGGTTTCCGTCGGTATAGATCGAATTGGAACCGCCTTTTAATAGTAAAGTTCCATCGCCGTCAAAGACTGCGGTCGGCGGATTCTCCTCGATGCCGAAATAGATGTTGAAATCGACACCGGCGGAATTGTAATCCGGATCATAGAAGATATTTTCAAAGACGTTCTCGCCCTTGAAGTGGAAATAGACTTCCGGTTCTTGCATATGACGTCCGAAGAAGTAGACGCCCATCGATGGCGAAAGACGGCGGTCAAAGACTGCTGTCTCATTGGACAGATGGACATCTTCAAAGGTGATATCGATACCGTTGCTGTCATAGCTGACTTTGCCCGAACCGGCATTTACCTGGGCCAGGTCGAGGGTATCGCCGGGCTGCAGCGCATATTCGCCGACATATAAGACTTTTTTGTCAAGTTCGAAATCCGGGTCGGTCATGACCGCTTCTTCCGAGTAGATCTTGTTGCCGTTCTTGTCCGTGATCTCACAGACCAGGTAATGCGGATTTGGCCGATACTCGGTGCTTGGAATGATCAGGGTATCGGTCGCTGCCGATACACCTTCAAGTTCAAATACCGTCCAGCCGTCGGACAGATACCATTTATAAGAAGCGACGTTTTCCGGATGATCGACTTCCACATGGAAGCTCGCACCCAGAGGATAAGCGGCTTCTGCGTCTTCCGGCTGTTTCGTGATCGTGACGCTTGCCTCATCGGCGTAAACTGTCTGTGCACATAAGACAGATGAAAGGATCATCACTGCACTCAATAGTGACAGACAAAGCAATTTGAATGATCTGCTGAAATCCTTTTTCATAAACATTCCTCCTGCCATTTTCATTGTCATCCGAATGACGCAACATATTCGCAACATCTATTCTTCGATCACCGTGATCTGCACATTGCCCGGTGCTTTGAAACTGAAGGTCCGAAGATCATCGTAGGGATCGGAAGAATAGTCCGATGTTTTGATGCCCGCTTCTTCCAGGCTCTTCTTCAGATACTCCGAGTCATTGCAGGCAATGGTGACTTCCTGTAAGATATCTTCCTTATAGTTGCAGCTGCAGCGCACTTCAAACTGATCTTCCCCTAATTCAAAAAGATAATCCATGTCTTCGCCATGCGGGATCGCTTTCTTGAGACGGAAGCCCAGCTTGTTTTCATAGAAATCAAAGACTTCTTTCTTATCTCTGGCATACAGAGTCGTCCGCTCTATCGACATCTTTGACAAGTACGGAAATAAGGCCTTTTGTTTTGCCCGGTGTTCGTAGCGGCGTCTTCTGCGGTTTTCTTTGCGGAAGTCGGGATCGGCCAGTACATAGGCAAACCAGATATAGAAGCGTAAGCCGATGAAAGATCCGATCATATTGGATACGATATCATCGACATCATAGAAGCCGAGCTTTGCCATCAGCTGTATGTTTTCGATCAGAAGTGTGGTGATGAAACAGGCTGACAGGACCCGGACATTCATGTCCTTGCGGAAGAAGTCGAAGACATAAGGAAGCAGATAGCCCATCGGGATGAATAAGACGATGTTCAGATAGACCTGATAGATGTCTTCGATCTTGTTGACTCTGACGTGTTCCATCGCCGAAGAGATGCCGTTGGCGAAGATGTCTTTGATGAAACCGAAGATCCCGTAATCGATCTGTACCGCATTGGCCAGGTCTTCATACAAGGCGACGTGGACCAGATAGTCATCACTCGCTGACCGCGAAAAGAAGACCACATAAGATAAAAGAAAGACGTAAACGCCAAATACGAAGATCAAGACGATCTTCCTTAAATGCAGGTAGTGATCGGCCTCAGGGTTCCTGCTCAGACGATCGTCGGGTGAGATGCCGAGCTTCTTGCATATGAAACGATCGGTCACAGGCATCCCGATGACCATCGCAAATGTCATGAAGGTGACAAACAGATTGGTAAGCATTCCAAGCTTCATAATTTAAATATATCTCAAAAACACAAAGTCTGCCCGTCTTGTTTGGAAATGAGACAGGACTTGGTATACTTAAAAATAGATAAAAGAGTACTTCACTTAAGGAGGGAAACATATGAAACTGATCACAATGATCATCTCTTTGCCGATCTCGGTCGGTCTTCTCATCTGGATCATCCGGATGAAAAAGAACGATCCGTTTCCAAAAGGGACTATCATCAAAGCCCTTCTTTTCGGTGCTTTGAGCGGTGTCGTTTCGGCGTTCATCTACATCGCTTATACCCTTTTCCGGCTGATACAGATCGTGGGGATCGACTCTCTGACCGCCTTGTTCAATGACCCGGAGAACTCGGCCATGTCTTTCCTCAATAAGCTGCAGGCTGCCGCTGCACAAGCCGGTCCGGCAAATTTCTTATCGCTGTTCATTTCGACCTTCTTGTTTGTAGGACTGGTCGAAGAGATCATGAAGTTCCTGTTTGCCAGGGGCATCATGAAAAAGCCCGATACTGCCAATACCTGGTTTGATACCGTACTAGTCGTCTCTCTGGTCGGTCTGGGCTTCCAGATCTGGGAGGACCTCTCCTATGCCGGAGGCGATGTCATTTCCGCGATCGTACGTGCTCTCACACCGTTCCACTTCGTCTTTGCGGTCATCATGGGTTACTGGTATGGCAAGGCCAGAGTAAAGAAAAACACTTTCTATACCTTTTTAGCCATCCTGGTGCCTTCACTCATCCATACCCTGTATGACGCATCGATCAATATGACCAGGCACAACGAAGATTTCATCATCCTGGTCATCATCACCACGATCGGACTTCTTGTGCTGTTCATCCTTGAGATCCTGTGGTTACGCAAATGGTACAAGATGCATATGCTGAATGAGAAGATCGGGGAGGCTGAATAATGAAATATACAAGAAAAGACAATGTCATCATCGCCCGCATCGATCGGGGCGAAGAGATCATGGAAGAAGTGAAAAAGATCGCCAAAGCGGAAGACATCACGTTCGCTTATATGAATGCCATCGCCGCGATCGATGACTTCTGTGTCTGCGTCTACAGTGTCGAAGAAAAGAAGTTCTATGACCACGAGTACAGCGGTCCCTACGAAGTCGTCTCCTTAGGCGGACCGATCAACAAGATGAATGGCGAGCCTTACGTCCACTTCCATCTTTCCGCCGCATCCTCAGAAGGAAACGTCGTCGGCGGTCATCTCAAACGTGCCAGAGTTTCAGGCACCTGTGAGATGTTCATCACACTCACCGATATTCCGGTCGGCAGGATCTATGATGAAGAGACCGGACTCAACATCTTCGATATCGAGTAAAAAATACTTAACCGATTCACGACGAAAAAAGGCTTGGGAGATCCCCAGGCCTTTCGTTTATTCTTCATTCTGAAATTCTTTGATCGTTTTCTGATACCAGTAGAAGGAATCCTTGCGGTAACGTTTGAAGCTTCCCGAGCCATCATCGTTCTTGTCGACGTAGATGAAGCCGTAGCGCTTCTTCATCTCGCCGGTGGTCGCCGAGACCAGATCGATCGGTCCCCACATCAGATAGCCGAAGCAGTTCACCTTATCGTGCTTCACGGCGATCTTTATCTGTTCGATGTGATCGTTCAGATAGGCGATGCGGTAAGGATCATGGATCGTCTCATCTTCCTCCAGCTTATCGTAGGCGCCAAGACCGTTTTCCGTGATGATCATCGGCAGGTTATATCTGCGGTCGACCATCATCAACAGATACCGCAAACCGATCGGATCGATGGTCCAGCCCCAGTCGCTTTGTTTCAGGTACGGATTGTTGAGTCCGCCGAAGAAGCTGCCGGAGGCATCTTCCAGTCTGAGATCGGTCTCCACGGCACTGGCATAGTAGTTGATGCCGATGAAGTCGATCTTCCCCTGCTCAAAGGCTTTCTTTTCTTCTTCGCTGATCTCAATATCCACGCCTCTTTGACGGTAGGCTTCCAGTTTATATTCCGGGAAAGCGCCCTTGGTCATCGCATCGATCTGATACCAGTCACGGTCCATCGCTTCAAAGGCCTTTACCGAATCCATCGGATTGGCGCTGTAGGCATAGACCGGCGTCAGCCCGAAGACACAGCCAATCTGATAGTCCGGATCGATCTCATGGCCCAGCTTGACTGCCTTGACGGAAGCCAGGGTCATATTGTAGGCACAGTTGACCATGACTTTGGCCGGATCTTCCAGCTTCGAGTAGCACAGACCCGTATTCATATAGGTGAAGAAGTCGGAAAGTTCGACATCGGAATCCAGGTGGTTCATCTCGTTGAACGTCGCCCAGTATCTCACTTCTCCTTTGAAAGCTTCAAACATCGTCTTCGCATAACGAAGATAGAGATCGATGACTTTCTTATTCTGCCAGGAGCCGTACTTTCTTACAATGTTCACCGGCATCTCGAAGTGGAAGAGCGTGACGATCGGTTCGATCCCGTTTTTCTTAAGTTCTCTCACCACATCCAGATAATGGGCGATGCCGGCCTCATTGGGCTTTTCATCGTCACCGTTCGGGTAGATGCGTGACCAGTCGACGGAGATCCTCAAAGCAGTAAAACCGCACTCTTTGAACAATGCGATATCTTCCTTGTAACGGTGATAGAAGTCGATGCCGTCATGCGAAGGATAGTAGGTCCCTTCTTTGAGCTCTTCATCGAATTCCCTTGGTTTGGAGACACTGCCCACCGTCACCAGGTCCATGATGCCAAGACCCTTGCCGTCGACGTCCCAGGCACCTTCACATTGGTGGGAGGCGATGCTCCCACCAAAGTAGAATTTATTTTTCATTGACCTTCTCCAGGAGCTTGCGGTAGACCTTGCCGATCTGCCTTCCTGTGTTGATCTCGCTCATGACCGTCATCAAAGTGTCCTGGGCATGAGTGAAGAGGATGTTCGGATAGAAGCTCGGGTCCGTTGCCGTGTCCTGTAAGACTTTGGTCTGGGCCGTGTGGGATCTGGTGATCGCCTTTCTGGCTTCTTCCATCAGTTCATCGTATTTTTCTGTATCATCGATGCAGTCAAGTGCACGGTTCAAAGCGGTACGTGCTTCACCGGCTGCAACGATCATCTCCATGGAACGCATGTTCAGATCATCTAATGTCATAGTTGTTCTCCTTATTTTGCTTCTGCAGCTTCTTCTTCAAGACACTGCTTGTCATATGCGACAACGAACGGATAGTAGATCGCAGCCGTGATCGCCAGTAAGATCAGTACGAGGATGACACCGCGGAAGTCATAGTTTGTAAGATAAGTCTGGATAGGGATCGGCATATACCAGAGCAGGAAGGAAGTCGAAGGGATCGTGACAATTCCGGCTTTCATGACAAGGTAAGTGATGATCGATACGACGATCGGGCAGATCCAGAACGGGATCATCAGCAGCGGGTTGAATACGACGGAGCCAAAGACGATCGGCTCGTTGATATTGAAGATACCCGGAAGGATGCAGGTCCTGCCTAAGCCTTTGAGCTTCTCGGACTTGCAGAACAGGAACAGGACACAAAGCATCAGCGTGCAGCCCGTGCCGCCCAGCCAGATCCAGCCGCCCAGTGTTTCGTTTGTCAAAACGAGCGTTGCCTTGCCGCCTGCTGCGACAGCTGCCGCATTCTTGGCGATGGCATCCATACCGACGGTGTAGTAGACCGGAGTTAAAAGCCATGGGCTCAGACCGAAGGAATAGAAGAAGGCCATTAAGAAGTTGATCAGGATGAAGCCGAACAGGGACTGTGCGATGTTGATGAGCGGTGAGACCATGACGTTGACGATCTCGTACAGGTCTAAGTGTAAGAGTCCGCATGTGACATATGCGCAGATCATGATGACCATGATCGGAGCCATGGAGTCAAAGCTGTCGACCAGGAACTTCGGCATCTTGGTGTCTTTCTTGAAGAGACTTCTCTTGGAGAAGAGCTTCATGATGAGGGCAACGAATAAGCCTGCAACGATCGCAACGAACATACCGGAAGCACCGACTCTGTCGGATGCGACGGAGAAGTAACCTTCTTCGCTGACGAAGGCCTGGCTCATCGCCAGTAACAGAGCAGCACCCATGAAACCGGCCTGTCTCTTGTACTTCGGAAGTCTGAGTTTCTCAAGGACGAATGTCGGGACAAGATAGGCGACCATCAAAGCGGAGAGGCCCATCGTGTAAGTTGAGAAGTAAGAGAAATCCGGGAAGTTCGGGATGTACTCATTCAGGATCGAAATGATGGTGATGAAGGAAGAGATGATCATTACCGGAACGGTTGCGACCATCGTCTCCTGGATGGAAGCGATCCAAGGGTTCCTTGCGATCGCAGAAGCTTTCGGACCGACCACATTGGTCATCCAGTCGATAATCTTTTTCATAAATATTTTTCCCCTTTTTTAATTATTCGCCTGCCAGTCTCAAAGCCTGGTCAAGGATGTTTTTGCCATTCATCGTGGCATAGTCGCTTTCAGCGATGAAATCAAACGGTACGTTGTATTCGCCGGTGATCTCGCGAAGATTTTCTTCAAGATATCTGAGATGCGGACCTGCCAAGACAGCGGCTCTGCCTTCTGCGTAATCTTCAAGTTCCGTCTCGGAGATCGCATCGACTGTGATATCAAGTCCTCTGGCGACGCCCTCTCTCTGTACGTTCTGTGCAATGAAGCTGGAGGAAGCACCGCCTCCGCATACGATCAAGATTTCCATAGTTTATATCTCCTTTTCTTTACATCTTCAGTCTATCTTTGAGACACGTCCCCTCTCAAATATTTAAATTTCCGAAATTCGGTAATTAAAATGTATGAACCTTATTTATATATGCCTTACAATTTTTATAGAAGCATGAGGAAAAATAAGGCATCGGAAGTCCTGTCCTTTTTCAAAGACCACGCTTCCCAAAGCTATTCCAGCAAAGAGCTTTCGGAAAAGCTGGGCATCTCGGAGAGGATGATCCGCAACTACATAAAACAGCTCAATGAGGCATCTGAAAAGCAGATGATCCTTTCTGATGGCGGAAAGTATAAGCTCGATCCGGATTTTGATATCCGGAATTATGACATCGGCCATCCCGATCTTTCGGCCGATGAACGGGTGATGATCATCCTTTCAAAACTGCTGACTGCCGAAGAAGACATCGATCTTTTTGATTTGGCGGAAGAACTCTATATCTCGGAATCCACCTTGCAGGCAGATCTGAAAAAGATTCGAAGAAGACTGTCCAATTTCCATCTCTCTTTAGTCAACGATCACGATATGTTACATATCGAAGGAAGCGAAAAAGACAGACGTTCCTTCACTTCCTACATGATCACCAACACCAGATACAAGGGCTTCATGTTCAATGACACGAAACGTTTCCTCAATGACGAATACCAGATCTCGTTCATCAAAGAAAACCTCGTGAAGATCTTCAACGAGTGCTATTTCTTTTTCAACGACTATTCGCTCAACAACATCATCCTGCACATCATCATCACGATCGACCGTCTGAAAAACAACTGTTTCTTAGAAGAAACACCTTTTCATCCCGAGATCTCCGTGATCGAAGAAGAAGCGACCGAAAAGATCAGTGATTTCTTGGAGAAGAATTACGATGTCAGCGTCTCGAAAGCCGAGAAAAACAACATCGCCTCTTTCCTCTCCTGCAATCTGGCAACGCTCGATTATCGGATGATCCATCCCGACAACATCGAGACTTACATTTCCCATGAGACGGTAGAGCTCGTAAGATACATCCTGAACAGGATCACCGACTACTACCAGATCGATCCGTTTGACGATGTCTTTTTCGCCAGGTTCTGCTTGCATGTCGACAATCTCCTCAAGAGACAGTCTGCCAACTTCTCGGTCCACAATCCGATGCAGATGGACATCAAGCTGTCCTATCCTCTGATCTTCGATATCGCCGTCTTTGCGGCCTCTTTGATCAAAGAAAAGACCTCCTATCAGATCAACCAGGACGAGATCTCTTTGATCGCCCTTCATATCGGCAGCTTCATCGAATCCAACGATTCCAATAAAAACAAGATCTCGGCCGTCTACGTATATGCGGATTATCATCAGTTCTACCAGCAGAACATCACCAAGATACAGAACCGCTTTGAAAACGAACTCAACCTGATGTATACGATCTCGATCTCCGACTATGAGAAGCTGAGCTCAAAGCCGGACCTGATCCTGTCGGAAGTCGATATCGATGGTGCCTTCCTCATCTCGCCATTCATCACTCCCAGACAGCTCGACGCGTTGTCAGATACGATCAAAGACCTGTCAAAAAAGAAAGAGTCCCAGCGCTACAAACAGGCAGCCGGCGAACTCTTCCATGAAGATCTTTTCTTCACCGATATCTATGGCGAAGATGAATTCGATGTCATACATAAACTGTGCAATAAGCTCAAAGAAAACGGCTACGTCGATGATACATTCATCGAAAGTGTGGAAACAAGAGAACGTCTCTCTTCCACCTGTTTCATCAAACGGACCGCCATCCCGCATGCGATCGGCCAGAGCGTTTCGAAAAGTTTCATTTCGCTTGTGACCTACGAACACCCACAGAAATGGGGAACTGAGGAAGTCGATCAGGTGATCCTGTTCGGCATCTCTTATGCCGAGCGCAAGAACTTCCGCTTCGTCTTCAATCATATCGTTTCGATCTTTGAAGATGAGGCCAACATCACAAAACTATCCAGATGCCGTTCCTACAAAGAAGTCATCGATTTTACCGAAACACATATCTGATCCCGTTCAGGGATCTTTTTTAAAAGAAAAGGCCCCACATTCATGCGGAGCCTCACATATGCGTTTTATCAAAAGAATATGTCCAGTATTTCTCCAGATCGCCATACGAGAAGATCTTCATCGTCTTATCATGCAGATCATAGATGCAGGAATACTGAGTCTTGGAATTATCGGTCTTATTTTCCGGATCCTGGGTGACCAGCTTGAGCAGGTTCACGGCAAAGTCTTCCCTCATGCCGGCCTTTCTGGTACGGAAGAGCCCGGCTTTGAGACACTCATCTCTGCCGCAGCCTTCTTTGAAGAACGGATCTTCCTTACAAACATAGTGGTTGGTCGCGTGGTCGATCTTTGTCGTTTTCATCTCGTCGCCGTCCCACTCGATCAAAGCGGAATCACCATCGGCATCCGCCACCAGGATGTGATAGTCGGCACCCGGCATCGCACCTTTGACATTGTATTGAGAGAAAAGGCCGATGGCTTCTTTGACATTGGCGCAGTTATCCAATGCCATGCGCATCAGTATCGGATGCAAGAGCGTCGGTTTGCCTTGAGCCTTGGTCTCAATCAGCGGCATCGTCGCGATCCAGGCCTTCTTATCGGCCGTATTGACGGCGATCGAATTCAGGCTCGCATGAAACCAGTAAGGATCAGGCTCTTCCCCTGCAACATCCATGAACAGATTCTTTTTATATTTGTCTAACTTTTCTTCGTAGCTTTCATATGGGATAGGTTGCCAATCCGCTTTGACAGCCAATGCCAGAATGGCCAGTGCCAGACCTTTTTCATTCATGCCGTCCATGCAGATCATCGGACATAAAACGAATGGCGAAACATCGCTCTTGCCATCATCCGCCTTCCCCTCATAGAAGGAACCGTTTCTGAAATCGAGCCAGTAAGCATCGGAAACACCGATCGTCTTGTATCTGGCCTTGGGATTTTCTGTTTTTACGACTACGTTGATGCCGGTCCGTTTCTGACGGCGGTCATTGTCCGGGAAATGGGAGAAGTCGTAGTTTCGGCAGAACAGCACATGGCCATCGAGGTCTTTCGTCACGAAGCAGGAACAGCCTGCATCGATGTAGGCTTTGAAGGCCTCAGGCAGATCGTAATAATCGTACTTCGCTTCCATCTCATAGAGATGACCGGCTTCATCGACTCTTCGGATCGACTCGACGGCTTTTATCTGTTTTTCGTCCTGAAGATAGACATGCGGATTCATTAACGGAAGCCTCCCTTTTCGGCGATCGCTTCTTTTAATTCCTTCTCGGTATCGATACCGATGCAGGTAAAGAACATCAGGATGCCTACAAGCGCCGGGATCCAGCCCAGCAAGGCATTGATCGTATTCTGTGTCGCGAGGTTCTGCAATAAGCCCTCATCGGCCAGTTTGGCGGAGAAGCCGGCAGCTGCCAGAGCGACCAGGAAGAGCTTGTCGACGGCTGCTTCGGCGATCTTGGAGACCAAGGTGTCACCGGTCGAGACCATCGCATCCAGACGTCTGCCGTTCTGTACTTCGACGATATCGGAGATGGAATTGCGGTTGGTGTTGAACAAGACGAAAGTCATCGTTAAGCCCATACCGGTAAAGACCGCATTGATGAAGGCATTGATCATGTTGTTCGGGGCAAGGATGAACGGGATCTTGCCGACGACCTGTAACAGCGCAGCCAGACCCATCGTCTTTTTCCTGCCTAACGCAGAATCGATGCGCGGCGTAAGCAGAGAGAAAATGATCGAAGCCACCAAATAGGCTGCCATGATCGGCGTAGCCAGAGAAGAGTTATTCAGAACATAGGCACAATAGTATGTGATCGATGAAGTCAATAAGCAGGTCGAGACGCCATAGCACATGACATAGAACATGTTCCGGACCCAGGACTTGCAGCGGAAAAGCATCTTATAGGTATCGACGATGCCGATCTTTTCTTCGTTATCGGAGACTTGTTTCACTCTTTCCTTTGTCGTGAAGTAGTGGAAAAGACACCCTAAAATGATCAGTACGCCCATGAACAGTGCGGACTTGAAAATGGCCGGCGAATCCGAGGAATTGATGACCTTGTGGTCTTTCAGACCGCCGAAAGCTTTGACGATCATCGGCACAGCGACCGCACCGATGCCCGAACCCAGACAGCCGCCCAGAGAACGGAAGGCATTGATCGACTTGCGGTCTTCATCATCTGCCGAAGCCAGGGCACCCATGCCGTTATACGGGATACCTCTGAAGGTGTTGGCGATCTCATAGAAGAAGAATACGACCAGACCCAGGATGATGTCCCAGCGTTCGCTCACGCCGAAATCAGTGAACAGCAGGACCATGCCTGCGGCATAAGGAACCGCGATGTATAAAAGCCATGGCCTGACTTTTTCACCGGACTTGAATTTCACGTTGTTGGCCCAGACACCGATCAGCGGGTCATTGGCGATATCCCAGACCGTCGAGATCAGCGCCATGTTGGAAGCGGCGACCGGATCGATCAGCAGGATCGATGTCAGGAAGAATTTGTAGTAGGTGCTCTTGAAATTGAAGACGATGTTCGTCGAAGTCGAAAAGGACATGAAACCGAGCTTTTCGAGAAGAGAGACCGTCTTCTTCTTATTCTTTTCCATGGATTATCCCCCTTGTATTCTTATTTTCCATTTTATGACGATGTTTTTTCGCAGGCAACAGACTTTATCCTGATGACATAATAAAAACTTCGTCCCGAATGAGACGAAGCTTTGATCTAATTGTCGTTTGCGCGGACACCGAAGATCTCCAAGACCCGGATCAGCAGGTTGATGAAGTCGAGTTCCAGCTGTAAGGCAGCGAAGATCGCGAAGTTCTCGCTTTCGCTTTGCGAATAATAGCGGTCGATCATCTGCATGTCATAGACCGTGATGCCCATGAATAAGAGCGTCTCGATATAACATAAGGCGATATCCAATCCCGAAGCATGAAACAGCAGGATGTTGGCCAGCGTCAGGATGATGCAGGAGATCAGACCCGTCATGAAGAAAGGCCCGAATCTCGTCAGATCGGCTTTCGTCGTCTTTCCGATGACGCACAGTGAGCCGAATACGACCGCTGTCGTAACAAAGGCCATCAGTATGCTGCCCGGGGTATAGATGCTTAAGATCACCGACAGGGTGATGCCGTTGATAAACGAATAGACGACAAATAATGTCTTCACGGAAGCTGTCGACCTCTTATCGAGATCCTTTCCGATCACAAAGGCCAGCACGAGTTCTGCAGCCATGAAAAACAACATCGCAAACATGTAGGCCTGCCCGAACATCGGCAGGATATAATTGCCGACCAGCGCTCCGGCAGCCGAAAGCCCCAGACCGATCGCCAGATAACCCAATACTCTTGAGAAGAAATCCTGACGGCTGAGTTGTCTTATTTCTTGAAATTCCTGATAATCATTCATCACAAATTTCCTCCTTCCTATATCAGTGTTCAACAAATCTTTCAAAAAATCAAATATACTGCCTTACGATTTGAAGAATGGAAAAATGATATCATGGATACAAAGAGGAAAAGACTATGGCAAGATCATTTGAAACAGATGCAAGAAGTTTATACGAATTAGGCGATGAATTATTCAAACATCCCGAACTCGGCTATAAGGAATATACCAATAAAAAGATACTGACGAAGTACTTTGAAGATCACGGCCTGAAGGTCATAGATCTGGGTCTTCATACCGCATTCAAAGTATCGATCGGCTCCGGTTCGCCGCATATCGGCCTGATCGCCGAACTTGATGCCATACCGACTTTAGGCCATCCTTTCGCCAACAAGGAAGACAATGCCGCCCACAGCTGCGGACATTCGACCCAATGTGCCATCATGGCCTATGCCTTGGTAAAACTGAAAGATGTCATCAGAAACGGAACGGTGACCTTATACTTCACACCGGCCGAAGAATTCACCGATATCGCCTATCGCAGGGAACTCATCAGAAAAGGCGAGATCGACTACATCGGCGGCAAAGTAAACATGCTTACACGAGGATATTTCGATGAAGAAGACCTCTTCATCCATTGTCATACGATGTCGGAAGGAAAGTATCACTTCTCGCTCAATGCTTCCCTGGCCGGTTTCGTCTACAAACAGATCACCTTCAAGGGAAAAGCTACCCATGCGGCCATCGCACCGCATAACGGCATCAATGCCTTGAATGCCTTCGTCTTGTTCGACAACGCCTTGAACATGTTGCGTGAGACCTTCAAAGAAGAAGATCACATCCGCATACACGGCATCCTGGCTGAAGGCGGACAGACCGTCAATTCCATTCCGGAAAGGACGATGTATGAATGTTATGTGCGTTCGACAAGTGATGCAGCTCTGCATGACATGTCAAAGAGAGTCGATGATGCGGCAAAGTATTGCGCCAAGGCGATCGGTGCTTCCGCTTCCATCAAAACGACACCGGGCTATCTGCCGATGAATCAGAATAAAGCGATCAATGACGTCATACGAAAGTTCATGTTGAAATACTGTTCACCGGAAGATATCCACGACAACGAAGTCTCGATGGCGGCCGGTGATCTGGGCGATCTGTCCTGTTTCAAACCGACGGTACAGTTTGGCTATTCGGGTTTCGGCGGCAACTGCCATGGGAAAGATCTGTGCATCGCCGATCCGAAAAAGGCCTATCTGGAGCCTTCAAAGATCGTCTATGATACGGTCTCATACTTCCTGAAACATGAAGATGAGGTCACAAAAATAAAAGAGGCATTCAAGCCTCTGATGTCCAAAGAAGAATATCTCGCTTATCTCAAATGAGCGGGATTTTTTTATCGTTCAGGATCTTTATCCTGATTCAATAGCGTTCGAGCCGGAAATCTTCATCGAGCTCTTCGATGAAATGACATAAGAGTTCCCCTGTCTCCAGAAGATCTTTCGTGTCGATCAGTTCGAGCGTCGAATGGGAATAGCGGTCCGGTGTTCCCATGTCCACACAAGGGATCCCGTCATTTTCCAAAGCCAGGTAGGCCGTATCTGACAGAGCCCCTCTGGCTGCCTGACGCTGTATGCGGATGCCGTTTTTTTCCGCTGCTTTCTTCAAAAGTTCGAACATCCCCTTGTGGATGATGTTGCCATTGAGGGTGCCTTTGCCATGGAAATTGAACATCGTCACTCCGACGCCGTTGTTCATTACGACGTTGGAGACCTTGCCTCTCTGGTCCGGTGTATCGGCAGCACCCGGTCCCAGGATGGAGATGGCCATATCGCACTTCCCTGTGCGGTTGGCGATCATCGCTCCTCTTGCCGAGTATTCTTCCCAGACCGTGCCGACCAGACGGATCGTTGCCTTCGGTTTGTTTTCTTTTAAAAACTCTGCGATCTGTATGAGGTTGCACATGCCGGCAGCCGCATCGATATAGGATCCGGAGATGCGGTCGTTGAGTAATTCATAATATGCTTTTCCATAGGCGACCGGACAGCCGACTTGTATTCCGAGTTCGAACAGCTCTTCATCGCTTTTTGCGCCAACGTCGATGAAAAGATCATTCAAAGAATCGGCCTTGGCCTTTTCTTCGTTCGACATGATGTGGTAGGCTCTGACACCGAAGATACCATCATAGTACTTCCCATCTTCACTGCCGACTCTGACCGGCGTTCCGGTCAGGATCTTCTCCGGTACGCCGCCGACCCTGTCCACATAGATGAAACCGTCTTTGTCGATCCTTTTGATCACAAACCCGATCGTATCCATATGGGCAAAGATCATCAGTACCGGTGCATTTTTCTGTGTGCCTTCAAATGTCGCGATGACATTGCCGATCTTGTCGATCCTTACATCATCGGTGTATTTTTCAAGGTCTTCTTTCAAGCGATACGCCATTTCTTTCTCGTAGCCGGAGACTCTGGGGATCGCCATATACTCTTTCAATTGTTTTTTCAATTCATTGAGCTGCATAAGTCACCTCACCTTTTCTTCATTATACCGTATCATCTGCATTAACAAGGTTTCAGACTGCATGATAAAATTTGAATATGATGAAGAAAGAAAAGACCATACTGATGGGGATCGACGGCGGAACAGGCGGCATCCGGGTCGGCCTGTATGATATCGAAGGGCATTGCCTGGGTTTTTCTTCGAAGTCTTATGAGACGAAGTATCCAAGTCCCGGCTATGCGACACAGGAACCGGACGACTGGTGGAACACGATGGCCGTTGCGGTCAAAGACGTCTTAGATAAGACCGGCATCGATAAACATGACATCTGTGCCTTGGCTTTTGATTCCACCTGCACGAGCGTAGTCTTCTGCAAGAAAGACGGAACACCCGTATATCCCTGCATCATCTGGATGGATGTACGCTCGGAAAAAGAGGCTCAAGAGCTGATCGATAAGACCGGCGAGTTCTATTCTCCGGAATGGATGCCTCCGAAACTTGCCTGGTTCAAGCGCAACGAAAAAGAATTATATGATAAAGCGGAAGTCTTCTGCGAGTATCAGGACTGGATCACCTACAAGATGACCGGCAAGTGGTGCATGAACAATAACACAGCCTGCAACTGGGGATACTCCATATATGATGGCTTTTCAACGAAGATCTATGAAGCTCTCGACATCAGAGATGCCATCGACAAATTTCCAAGCAGAGAAGTCTTCCGGGTCGGTGATCTCATCGGCACCTTAAACAAAGAAGCGGCAAAACATCTCGGTCTTTACGAAGGACTTAAGATCGCCCAGGGCGGTGTCGACTCTTCGATCGGTCTGTTAGGGATCGGTGTCAACAAGCCCGGAAAGATCGGCATGATCACCGGTTCTTCCAATCTGGCCATGGCTTTGAATGAAAGACCTTTATTGAATCCCGACGGTTCCAACAACGGTCCGGACAATCTGATCGCAGGTTACTATACCGATTATGTCGGCCAGTCAGCCTCCGGTTCCATCCTTTCCTGGTATGTGAAAAACTTCTGCGAAGGTCTTTCTTATAAGGAAATGGATGAGCTGGCAAAAGATGTCCCGATCGGTTCCAACGGGATCCTTCTCTTGGATTATTTCCAGGGTAACAAGCATCCGTATCATGATGCCAGAACGAAAGGCATGTTTTACGGTCTTTCCCTTTCTCATAAAAAAGAAGACCTCTACCGTTCCATACTGGAAGGCGTGGCCTTCGGTTCGGAAAGCATCCTGGATACTTTCCGTGAACATGGTGTGGAAGTAAAAGAGATGAACGTTGCCGGCGGTTCGGCAAGAAGTCCTTTATGGATGCAGATCCATGCCGATGTCTCCGACATCATCATCAATGTCCCGGAAGACGTCAATGCGCCAAATCTGGGCTGTGCGATCGCCTGTGCCGTGATGTTGAAGATCTATCCCGATCTTGTAACAGCAGTCGATCATATGGTCCGCTATGAAAGATCTTATTTCCCGAATAAGGAAGCACATGACAGATACAGGAAGATCTATGAACTCTATAAGAGTTTCTATCCTATGGCAAAAGACTGGATGCATGATCATTATGATGTAATGTGAAAAAACTGATCACTTTTTCTAATTGCATGTTTTTCACAAAATACAGTATCTGTACTTTTACTGCATAATTTTCATAAAAAATATGCAGTATTTTTAATTTACTGCATATTTTTTACTGATCATATTTTCCATCCAGCTGATCGATCGCATCGAAGAAGATCTTCATGCATCCTTCCCTGTTTGCATCGACAAGGACGATATGATCACCTTCCCCTTCTTCAAACAGTGTCTGACCTTGCGTATCTATGCCGTCTAAAACAACATCGATCTTTCCCTGTTTCTTCACAAAGAGATCTTCATTCAGCAGATATAAGATCGGGATCAGATCGAATACGGCTGTCTGGTCCCAGCCCCGGTCGATCGCATAACGGCAATAGAAGTCAAAGAGATCTTTCACTAATTTTGAGACTTTCCTATCCTTCTCAAAACGTTTCGTTTCTTCGATCAGGATGCCTCCGGCATAACAGACTTCCAGAGGTGCCATGACCGCTTTTACTCCGGAATCAAAGACGATCTTGGCAGCTTCCGGGTCATGCCAGATGTTGAATTCGGCATATTTATTGATATTGCCGCCATTAAGAGCACCGCCCATCAAAACGATCTGTTCGATATGGCCGGATAGTTCCGGTGCTTCTTTTAAAACGGTTCCCAGATTTGTCAAAGGAGCTAAGGCGACGATCGTCACTTTTTCTTCCTTTTTCAATACTTCCTTATAGTATTCGACCGCATTTTCCTTCTGTGGCTTCAAGACAGGTTCCGGAAGGATCGGGCCATCCATTCCGCTTTCCCCGTGAGCAGCCGGCTGCGGTCTGTTCTCTTTGACAAGCGGATGATCGCATCCCTTATAGACCGGGATATCGATATTCAGATAGTCTTCGATCTTCAATATGTTTTTTGTGACTTTGTCCAGGGTCTGATTTCCGGCGACCGTACAAAAAGACAAAAGCTCCAGCTCAGATGAGTGAGCCAGAGCTGTTAAGATCGCCATGATATCATCGTGACCCGGATCGGTATCGACGATGATCTTGCGCATTTTATTCCTCCTCGACCTTACCGCGTTTCGTACGGTAGTAGTTGATGATGGAAACTAAAGTCAGTAAGAAGAAGACCGAGAAGTAAGGCACAGCGCCGACCAGGTCGACCGGGAATGCGGTACTTGACGAGAAGATGATGGATACGGCACGGAATATGGCAAAGATGAGTGCTGATAATAACAGGACACCATAATTGCCGTTGGCGATACCGTTGGCTGCGATACCCATCCAGCCCTGACCGGAGACCATCGCTTTCGAGAAGATCTTCAGGTAGTTGAGTGACAGATAGACACCGCCCAAAGAAGCGAAGAAGCCGGAAAGGATC
Source organism: Erysipelotrichaceae bacterium (assembly GCA_045540935.1). Classification (GTDB taxonomy): domain Bacteria; phylum Bacillota_I; class Bacilli_A; order Erysipelotrichales; family Erysipelotrichaceae; genus Colivicinus. The sequence goes on from JAZQIF010000208.1 coordinate 46,888, forward strand.
AGAGATAATACCTGTAACTTTTCGACATTGATGCCGGCCGTCCTTGCGGAATCCGGATTCAATCCGCAGGCTCTCATATGCATGCCAAGCGGCGTCTTATAGATCAGGATGAACAGCAAGATGACTAATATCCAGCAGATATACGTCAGGATATAGTGGCCGGAGAATATCTCTCCCAGGATCGGAATGTCCTTGATGATCGGAATATCCCAGGTACCTAAGATCGGGGTAGCCAGTGAAGCGGTCGTTCCCTTATCACCTGTGATCTGATAGAGCGTGAATATGGCAACGGAATCCGCAAAGGTATTCAGAGCGATCATGATCAGGAAGGCATTGGCACCCATCTTCATGGAGAAGAAGGCGATCAGCAATGCCGTGCAGATACCTACGATGAAGCCGATGCAGACACCGACCCAGGCGTTGCCTGTCAGGTAGGAACCTAAGACACCGGCCAGAGCGGAGAAGGTCATGATGGATTCGATCGCGATATTGCCGATACCGGTCGATGCAGCAACGAAGGTACCGATGGCTGCGAATACGATCGGAGTAGCCAGACGGATGACCGTCTGGACGAATTTCATAGTGAATAATGTTGAAAACAGACTACTCAGCATGTTCTTCCAGACCCTCCTTCAGTAATTGCTGCTCACGCAGTTTCCTTAAGAAGTGCTGCGATGATATCAGCATGATGATGATACCTTCGACGATCGCGACGATCTCGGCAGGTACGGATTTATCGACGAAGTAAAGTACGGCGGTACCCTGCTCCAGATATTTGATCAGGAAAGCGGCAATGACGATGCCGATCGGATTGTTTTTGCCAAGCATCGCCAGCAGCATTCCGGAGAAGCCGATACCGACCAAGGATTGCGATGGCGTATAGAAGCTTGACTGGGTCAGCAGATGGGTAGTAGCACCCATGCCGCATAAGACACCGGCGATCGCTGCTGTCGAGATGGCCAGCTTGAAGGCAGAGATACCGGAGTATTCCGCAAACTTCGGGTTGGAACCGGACAGTCGGATCTGATAGCCGAGCCTTGACTTGAACATGACCAGATGGAGGATGATCGTCACCACGATCAGTAGGATCAGACAGATCGAGATCCTGTATGGCTCATAGAGGTATGGGATCTTGGCGGTTGCCAGATAGTCTTTCGATGCGACCGAGTTGGACTTGGCAGTCATCATGTAGGTACGCACGATATGGGAAGCGATCGCCGCATAGATGGAGTTGAGCATCAAAGAGACGACCATTTCATTGGTATTGAATTTCGCCTTCAGGAAGGAAGGGATGATCATCAGTACGCCGCCTAAAGCCATGGCACCCAGGTAACAAAGGATCGGATGTAAGATCGAGCTTGTGGTGACCGGCGCAGAAGCGATAGCCGCTACGACGACACCGGCGATGATGAAGATACCTTCGGCACCCAGGTTGAAGCCGCCGGATTTGAATAAGACACCGGCTGCCAGACCTGCGAATGCGTAAGGGATGAAGCTTTCAATGACCGAACCGATGTATCTTCTCTTGGTCAGAGGACCGAATAAGATCGTGTTCAGGGCATTGATCGGGTCATCGGAGACCAGGCATAAGATCACGAAGGTGATCGCTAAGGCGATCAGGATCGCGATGACCATCTTGATCGCATCAAAGAGTTTTGAATTGGTCAGAGACAGTTTGTATTTCTTGGAATACTTATTGCTCGTATTCTTATCAGTCATTGAGTGCACCTCCGATCTCTTCAGCAGACTGGTGTTTCGCACCTAACATGTACATACCCAGACTTGATTCATCGACATCGTTGCCGTCCGGGAAGTAACCGGAGATCTGACCGTCGAACATGACGATGATGCGGTCTGCCAGGTCGATGACTTCGTTGAGGTCGGCGGATACCAGTAAGATACCGGCGCCGGAATTGCGAAGTTCGATCAGTTTGTGGTGGACGAATTCGGCCGAACCGATATCGATACCGTGTGTCGGCTGTTCGGCGATCATGAATTTCGGATTGGTATTGTATTCTCTGGCGACGACGACCTTCTGGATATTACCGCCGGATAAGGAATTGACGGAAGTTTCCGCAGATTTCGTCTTGACGGCGAAGGTCTTGATCAGGTCATCGGAGACCTGTGTGATCTTCTTGTTGTCCATGAACAGCTTGCCGTTGATGTCTTCCCTTGTGTAATACGTAGAGATCAGGTTATCCGAGATCGGCAATTCACCGGCCGTACCATCGCCCATCCTGTCTTCCGGGATGTAGGCCATGCCTAAGTCTCTTCTCTGGCGGATGTTCATCTTGTCGGTATCCGTACCGCAGATCCTGATCGAGCCTTCGTATTGGGTCTTCTGCAGACCGACGATACATTTGACAAGGTCGATCTGGCCGTTTCCTTCGACACCGGCAACGCCTAAGATCTCACCGTTCTTGACAGCGAAGGAGATGTCGTTGAGTACGCCCTTGCCGTTATGTTCCATCTTGAGATGTTCGACGACGAGTGCTTTTTCGTTATGGAAGTCTTCGTGTGTCTTGTAGGCATCCATATCGTTATCGAGGTCTCGGCCGATGATCAGGTTCGTCAGCTGTTCCATGGTCAGTTCATCATTGAGATAGGTACCCTTGGAGACGCCGTTTCGAATGACCGAGATGCGGTCAGAGATCTGTTTGACTTCTTCGAGCTTGTGGGAGATGAATAAGATCGTGTGTCCCTGCTGTTTGAAGAAGCGCAGCTGATCGAATAATTTTTCCGTTTCCTGCGGAGTCAGGACGGATGTCGGTTCATCCAGGATGATCAGTTCCGCATTTCGATAGAGTGTCTTTAAGATCTCGACTTTCTGTCTCTTGGCAACGGATAATGTCGAAACCTTGGCATTTACATCGAGTTCGAAATCATACTTGTCAGATAATTCCTGACAGCGTTTTGCCGCTTCCTTCGTATCAACGAAGAGTCCTTTTTTCGGTTCATCTCCCAGTATGATGTTGTCAACGATACTGAAAGATGGGATCAGCATGAAGTGCTGATGGACCATACCGATACCATCTTTGATGGCATCCATGGAGCTTTCAAAGTGGACCTCTTTGCCCTTGTAGGTGATGACGCCGGAAGATGGCTTTTCGATACCGAAGATCATCTTCATCAGCGTGGACTTGCCAGCGCCGTTTTCACCGACGATCGAGTGGATCTCACCCTTTTCGAATTCCATGTTAATGTCACGATTTGCTACAGTTCCGTTCGGATAGACTTTTGTAACATTATCAAGTTTTAAAATCGTCTCTCTCATAAGACCTCCCTTACATTTAGAAAAAAGTCATGCGCTGAAAAACAGCGCATGACTTAGCCTTATTAAAATTACTTTAAATTAGTCGATACGGCCAGCATCTCTTACTTTCGGCCATTCCGTAGCATAAGTTGCTTCGTCCCAGACTTTGCAGTCGACGACTTCAACTTCACCGTTAGCGACCTTTGCAAGAGTTTCAGCAACAGCTGCTCTGACTTCTTCGCTTGCGTTTGCAAGATAGAAATCATTTTCAGCAAGACCGACACCGTTCAAAGCGATACCCCAAGACTCAGCCTTGCCAAGCTTAGCATCGTAAGAACCATCAGCGACCATTTCACAGACTGCCTTGAAAGCAACGTTCGTGTTCTTTAAAGCAGAAGTTAAGATCGTGTTAGCCCAAGCTTCGTTTGTGCCAGCGAACTGTGCATGCTGGTCCTGGTCAACGCCGATGCACCATACATCTTCGTGCTCAGAGCAAGCATCGATGACACCGTTGCCTAAGCCACCGGCAACCTGCCAGATAACGTCAGCACCCTTGTCGATCATAGCGGAAGTAACTTCCTTACCTAAAGCAGTATCCGTGAAGGAACCCGGGTAAGAAATGACATACTTGACGCCCTGGTCAGCTAAGACCTGGCAATAACCGGAAATGAACTGGTTCATGCCCTGGTTGTCCATACCGACGACGACACCGACAGTACCTGTCTTAGTGACTGCAGCGGATAAAGCACCAACGACATAACCTAAATCATCAAGAGCCCAGTCAACGCAGTAGCAGTTAGCCGGAACACCGGATTCAGGAGTGGAAGTGTAGTCGAAGTTATAGAACTTCTGATCAGGATACTTCTCACAAGCCTGGTATAAGAAACCTTCATAAGTACCGTTACCGGAAACGACTAAGTCATATTCACCGTCTTCACAGACGTTGTCAAACCAGTTCATCCAGTTGGATTCAGCAGCTTCACCATTCGGATCGCATTCAAACAGGTCAACTTTGATGTTGTTGTCTGCAGCATCAACTTCTCTAGCAGCGTTTGCTAAAGTGTCGAAGTAAGACTGGTCACCTGTGAACGGAAGTAAGACTGCGATCTTAGTAACGCCATCGTCTTCAGCCGGAGCAGCTTCGCCGCTTTCAGCAGGAGCCGGAGTTTCTTCCTTCTTACCACAGCCGAATAATGCGAAGACCATCAGGACTGCCAGTAAAACTGATAATAATTTCTTCATTTTTCTCTCCTTTTTCTTTCTATTCAAAGCACTCTCGTGCTTCAAACCAAATGAAGCCGTTAAATAAGAAAAATACACTTCCTTTAACATCGTAATTCTATCATTGAAATAATGCGATTTTCAATAATTACAGGCTGTTATTTTACAATGTACGCATTGTAACCGTGTTCAGTCAGCTGTGCATCAAAATCGGCTCTCGCCATCCTGCAGGCTTCTTCAAAATCCCTGCCGATCTTTACCAGAGTGAACATATTCTCAAAAGGATATTCCTTGTCTTCGATCATGTAGCCGTTGACATCATAACCTTCTTTTCCCTTTTCGATATCCCTTTGTTTCAAAGGAGACTTTCCGGTATAGAAACCATAGCTTGGAAGGCCTTTGGCAATGAACCAGCCAAGCTCAAAGGCCGTACCCGAATCGCACTCATGACCTCTCCAGTCATCGAGCTGGGCGATGCACATATCGCAGTTCTTCATATGCGTATAGTCATGTTCAAAGACTCTTCGCCAGTAATCTTCTCCCGGCTGCACCGGATCGCCTTCCCCGGGGAACAATCCGATGAAACCGTATTTATCACAGACTTCCTTCCAATACTTCACCGTCTGCTCGCAGGTCGGAAGGAACATCTCAAAATCCGCCAGGTAGACTACAGGTTTTCTTACGACTCCATTTTTATCAATGAACATCTTCTTCCTCCTTTGCCAGCTTTAATACATCTTCGAGATCTCCTTGAATGATCTTTGCCGAATACTCCAGCATCAGATTGACCGGACCCGGTTCAAAGCCGATGCCGTTTTCATCCTTCCAGGACTTGTTTTCTTCGTCATAAATTTTGCTTCCGGAATAACGCAGGGAACAGACCCTGGCATCTTTCATATAACCATACATCTTCTTATCGAAACCGAAAGCGATGCCCATCTCCAGTGCTGTCTCACCAAAAGGTTCCACATAAGCCCGGAAATCATTGGTATCGGCGATGAAGATATCGCAGTCTTTGATCATTTGAAGTCTTTTTTCGGCAAGTTTCCGATTATTGTCGTATGTATCCTTATTAATATATAGCTCATCCGGACATTCCATCAGTTCAAAACCATACCTCTTACAAAGCTTCTTCTTTTCTTCGAAGAGCTTCTTTGCGTCCTCCTTGAGACGTTCGGGGGAAGACAGATAGACTTTTTTTCTTTCCATACAGGTCACCTCAAAATGATTATATCAAAGAAAAAAGACCCGCAGGTCTTATAAGCGGATGGCTGTATCCAAGGCGATCTGTATCATCCCTTTGAAGGCTGTCTGCCGTTCTTCAGGTGTGGCGACCGCATCCTTTTTATCCGAGATCGTAAGTAAGCAGGCTCCCTTTTTGCCTAAGAACTTCGCATTGGCAAACAGGGCAAAACTTTCCATCTCGCCGGCGATACAGTTGTATGGCGGTTGCTTTTTAACAGCCGGATCATAATAGAAGGCATCTCCGGAATGGACGATCCCCTTATAGATCTTCCTGCCGCTTTCCTTCGCCGTCTCTTCCAGCATGTCCGTGATCTTCTTATCCGGATAGAAGAGATCCTCCTTATAGCCATATGCGACATCGGCAAAAGAAGATGGCGAATAAGCAGCCTCGACTAAGATGATATCGAATAATTCCATCTCTTCCAGATACCCTCCGCAGGAGCCGACTCTTATGATGTTGTCGACATCATAGAATTTATATAATTCGTAGGAATAGATGGCCATCGAAGGGATGCCCATGCCATGTCCCATGACCGAGATCTTCTTTCCCTTGTAAGTTCCCGTATAGCCTAACATGCCTCGAACGTGATTGAATTCTTTCGGATCTTCCAAGAAATTCTCGGCGATGAACTTTGCCCGCAAAGGATCTCCGGGCATGATGACTGTCTTAGCGATATCTCCTAAATGTGCAGTGTTGTGTGGCGTTCCGTTGAATGTCGTCATAGTTTTCCTTCCTTAGTGTCAAAACACTTCAATTTTCTTCGTTATCTAAAGATTCCGATCCGTCACGATACTATGCGTCGATGTAGATCTTGCATAATTCATCCATCGATGATCCGCTTTGATACTTCTCTTCCATCATCGCAAAGATGCACCTCGGTACGATCAGTTCGCCGTTGATATCGTTTTCTCTGTCCTGCTTCGCCAGAGAAAGAATCGCATCTTTGATATCCGGATGATCAGGGAATGACAGCTCCTGATAATAGGTTTTCATCACTTCTTTCCGCTTGCGATGGATGGCATTATGGCCGATCCATAAAAGATAAGCGATCACAAACGTCAGCAGATAGATCACCAAGATAAAAGCCCATAGAGGCATATATTCCGTCAATGTCCGGATATGATAGTGATCGATCCAGCCTGTTTCCTCATCGACAAGAAAGACCAGCAGACAAAGAAACGAACAAAACACGATCGCCATGATACAGCGCCAGCGATTGACCGATAGGATATTTGTTGGCCTGTCATTCTTTTTCATATGGATATCCATACACATTTTCTCTTATTTTGTCTGTCGATTCAATGATTCGGCACATAAAGAAAACTGCCCTGCGGCAGTCTTCTATATTGCTTCTCCCTGTAAGAACTGGGAATTCCACAGACCAGCATAGACGCCGTTCAGTTCCAGCAGTTCTCTGTGGTTTCCGGTTTCTACGATATCCCCGTCTTTCATGACCAGGATGATATCGGCATCCCGTATCGTCGAAAGACGATGGGCGATGGTAAAGGAAGTCCTTCCTTTGGTGAGCTTGTTCATGGCATCCTGGACCATCTGTTCGGTACGGGTATCGACACTTGACGTCGCTTCATCCAGTATCAGCAATGGCGCATCATGGATCATTGCCCTGGCAATGGTCATCAGCTGTCTCTGGCCGACCGACATATTGGAATCATCGCTTAATACCGTATCATAGCCTTTTGACAAGGACATGATGTAGTGATGGATACCGACGGCTTTGCATGCCTCGATCATCTTTTCCTCGGAAACATTTTCCTTGCCGAAGATCAGATTATCTCTGACCGTGCCATGGAATAACCAGGTATCCTGTAAAACCATGCCAAACAGCGAATGGACGCATTCCCTTGTCATATCGCTGGTTTTGATGCCGCCGATCGAGATCGAGCCTTCATCCACTTCATAGAAGCGCATCAGCAGATTGACTAAAGTCGTCTTACCTGCACCGGTCGGACCGACGATCGCCACATGGTGGCCCGGATAGACCGTAAAGTTGAAATCTTTGATGATGGTCTTATCTTTGCGGTAGCCGAAACTGACGTGATCGAAGACCACATCGGCCTTTTCGATCTCATCGATGTGTTCGATCTTGCCTGTCTCATCTTCCATCTCTTCTTCATCCAGGAAACGGAAGATGCGTTCCGCTGCCGCAAACGCCGTCTGCAGGTTGGTCACGCCTTCCGCAAACTGGGTCAGAGGCTGGGTGAAGAGTTTGACATAGACGATAAAGGCAACGATCGTCCCGAAATCCAGTCCTCCTGTCTTTACAAGATAAGCGCCATAGACACAGACTGCCACATAGCCCATATTGGAGACCAGCTCCATGATCGGCATCATCAGACCGCTTAAGAACTGTGACATCCAGTTGGCTTCATACAGTCTGTCATTGATCTCATCGAAGATCTCTTCGCTCTGTTTCTCGCCATTGTAGCCTTTGACGATGATGTGTCCGGCATACATCTCTTCGATGTGACCGTTGAGCATGCCCAAGGTCCTGGAACGGCTGACGAAATAAGGCTGCGAATATTTGATGATGAAACGCATTAAAACAAAACCGAATAAGGCAAACACGATGGCACTTAGCGCCAGTTTGACATCGCTCAGCAACATCATCACGGCACAGCCAAGGAAAGTGATGAGCGCTGCAATGAGTTCGGCGATCGTCTTGTCGAGTGCCATATTCAGCGTATCGACATCGTTGGTCAC
>JAZQIF010000209.1:0-3682 GCA_045540935.1 Erysipelotrichaceae bacterium
TGATGGCCGATCTTCGCTCCTATGTCACAAATGTTTCGATGATGTCTTTCCTGATCCTGAGACGTTTTCTGCATGGATATGTGCTGTTCAGACTGCGCAAAGACAAGCCGGAGAAAAAAGAAATATAATGAAAATGTCCAAACGGGCATTTTTTCTTTCTATAATCAATATTGAGGATCTGTTAAGGCAACATGAAGAAAAACAGAAAAAACTACAAGATCGAATACCTCAGAGCACTTTCCTGCATCGGGGTATTTTTATATCATCTGGATATCCTGAAGGGCGGCTATCTCGCGGTCTGCTGCTTTTTCGTATTGAGCGGCTATCTTTCGATCCTGTCGCTGTCAAAACACAGAAAGCAGGGGATCCTTCGCTTTTATGTGAACCGTCTTTTCAAGACATATCTGCCGATGGCTGTCTGCGTGTTTTTGACGATCGGTGCACTGGCGGTATTTTCGATCTCCTATCCCAACCTGAAAGCGGAAAGCGCATCGGTCCTATTAGGTTACAACAACTTCTGGCAGATCAGTGCATCACAGGATTATTTCACCAGGGCCAGTGTCTCCCCCTTCCTTCCGATGTGGTATATCGCCATCCTCTTACAATACGATCTGTTACTGGGGATCTTCTTTTTCTTAGGAGACAGATTTCTTAAAAAGGAGAACCGGATCGTTTCCTATATCTTATGTATCCTGTTGGCGGCAGGAAGCTTCCTCCTGTTCATGATCCGTCTGAAGAACGGGGAGATCATGAATGCATATTACGGAACCTTGGAAAGAAGCTTTTCTTTTCTGATGGGCATCCTGCTTGGTCTGATGCACGAAGATCACCGTATCCTGATCGCAAGAAACCGGAAATTGGAAAAGGGACTGTTCTATTTCGATCTGGCCGTTCTGGCTTTACTGTTCGTCTTTGCGGGAAACGATGCGAAGATGATGGGCTGGTGGATGTTGCTTACATGTGCCTTAAGTATGCGCATCATCGATCACGGCTATGCATTGAGAGAGACAAGAGATGCGGCAGATTATTACGTCGCAGCTTTCTCCCGATACTCCTATGAGAACTATCTGTTACAATATCCGATCTATTACCTTTTTTTAAACAGCAGGCTTCCTTCTTTTCTGACGAAGTTATTTACGCTGCTCCTGACGTTCATCTTTGCCGTCCTTTTACATAATGCACTGGACACAAAAAAGATCTTTAAGAAAAGGATGTTCAATCTCGTCTTATGTGCACTTGTGACTCTGACATCTCTGTTTGGCGCATATCGCTTCATCATCGAGAAGGATCATACGAAAGAGATGGAAGAACTCAAAGAGAAACTGAGTGAGAACGAAAAGCTGATCGAAGAGAAAAACAAAGAATATATGAATGCACTGAATTCCGAGGAAGAAGCCTATGAGGAGCTCCTGAAGGGATCGGAAAACAAGGAAGAAGCTGTGAAGCAGATGTTATTAAAGACACCGGTCGTAGGGATCGGCGATTCCTTACTGGTGAATGCGGTGGATACTTTGTATGAGATGTTTCCGATCGGCTACTTTGACGGCAAGATCTCCAGAGACCTTTATGCCGGCGAAGAGATCTTACAGTCGATGAAAGAAGAAGGAACGCTCAGCGATACCATACTTCTGTGCTTAGCGACCAACGGGGATTATATCGAATCAAGAAATGAAAAGCTCATGGAGATCGCAGAAGACAGACAGGTCTTCTGGATCGATGCGGTAGGAGCCGATGACCCGGAATTCAACGAACGTTTCGAACAGTTTGCGAAGAACTACGACAACCTGCACATCATCCATTGGCAAGAAACTTCAAGAGGACATGACGACTGGTTCTGGTATGACGGGATCCATATCATCGGGGATGGTGTCGATGCCTTCTGTGATCTCGTCTATGATTCGATCTATAACTATTATCTCGGCCAGTATGAGACGATGCTGGAAGAAGCCAAGGCAAGAAGCCAAGCGCAGAAAGATAAGAGGATCGCGTTCTATGGCGATGATGTCCTCATCGACGCCTACGATCATTTTTCCAAAGTATTTGATGCGGCCTTGTACAATACGAAGAACGACTATGATCCGGACACTTTATATGAAGATCTGAAAACGCGGAAAGAAGAAGGAAGGCTTGAAAAAACGATCGTCTTCCTGTTTGAAGATATGAGACAAGGTGATTATGAAAAGATCATCAGGATGTGCAAAGGACATCAGATCCTCATCGTCGATCTGAACGGGGATCTGAATTTGAATGATCCAAATGTCGAAGTCATCGATCTTGCGAAGGCTTGCAAAGAAAACAAAGAGTATCTCGGCCTGGAGAAAGGAAAACTGTCTGCAGCGGGATATGAAGCTCTGGCGCAGGCATTGAAACAAAAACTCAGTTAAAAAGGGAATCGGATGCCCGATCAGGAACAGAGCTAAATAAAACGGCATCGCAGGATGTCGTTTTAAATTGTTTGGCATCGCCTGGGTCTTCAGACTTTTTCGACGAGTTTCACGATCTGATCATGGCTGAGAGATCGATCATAAGATCATTGAAACTCTTTCAGAAAGAAGAAAATCATGAAACTGTTCTGAATACGGATTTACATCGGGGAAAGCGGGTACTTCGATACTATAATGAAGGTACAAGGAATGGGTTATATGTATATCGAAAACACAATCAATGCACTGAAGCTCAAGTACGCAGATGAGCCCGAGTTTTTACAAGCGGTCGAAGAAGTCTATGAATCCGCAAGACCTCTGATCGAAGCACACCCCGAATATGAAAAAGCCGATCTGCTGATGCGGATGGCGGAACCGGAGAGGCTGATCCGTTTCAAGGTCGTCTGGGCCGATGATGAAGGAAAAGTTCATACCAATGTGGGCTATCGCTGCCAGTTCAACGGAGCCATCGGTCCGTATAAAGGCGGTCTTCGTTTCCAGAAGAACGTCAACGAATCGATCATCAAATTCTTAGGTTTCGAACAGACTTATAAGAATGCCTTAACGGGACTGCCGATCGGCGGCGGAAAAGGCGGAAGCGACTTCGATCCTTCGGGAAGGTCGGATGGCGAGATCTTACGATTCTGCCAGAGCTATATGACGGCTTTATACCGTTACATCGGCGCAGATACGGATGTGCCGGCCGGTGACATGGGCGTCGGCAAACGGGAGATCGGCTATCTCTTTGGCCAGTACCGCAGGCTCAAGGGCAACTTTGAAAACGGCGTGCTGACCGGAAAAGGGCTCAGCTACGGCGGTTCTCTGATCCGTCCGGAAGCCACGGGCTATGGCGCGATCTATTATCTGAATGAAGTGCTGAAACATCAAAACGATACGATAAGCGGAAAGCGCATCGGCGTTTCGGGCTATGGTAATGTGGCCTGGGGCATCATGAAGAAGGCGGCGGAGCTAGGGGCAAAGGTCACCTATTTCTCGGGACCGGACGGCTATGTCCATGATGAAGAAGGCGTCATCACGAAAGAAAAGATCGAATTCATCGAAGAGATGCGAAAGAATGATCCGATGCATTGCGAACCGTACGCAAAGAAGTTTGGATGTAAGTTCGTCAAAGGCGAGAAGTTCTGGGGCGTGAAGGATGTCGACATCCTGATGCCGGCTGCCGTGCAGAACGATGTCGATCTGGAACATGCCAGAAAGATCAAAGAGTCCGGTGTGAAGTATTACATCGAAGTCGCCAA
>JAZQIF010000210.1:0-11587 GCA_045540935.1 Erysipelotrichaceae bacterium
TGCGGGTGATACTTACCCATGACTTCACCGACGATGTTCGCTGATTTGACATGCGGTTTATCCGGTAAGAAACCGGCATCGTACATCGCCCACAGAACTCTTCTGTGGACCGGCTTCATTCCATCTCTGACATCCGGCAGGGCACGGTCGATGATGACTGACATTGAATAGCTTAAGAAGTCTTCTCTCATTTCGGAAGAGATATTGACTTCTTTCATATTTCCGTGATTGAAAAATCTGTTATCTAATTCTTCCATGAGGCCTCCTTAAATATCCAGGTTCTTGACGAAGTGCGCATTCTCAACAATGAAATTCTTTCTCGGTTCGACTTCATCACCCATCAGCATCGAGAATACCGCATCGGCATCGATCGCATCCTTGATGGTGACGCGTTTCAAAGTCCGATGTTCCGGATCCAGTGTCGTTTCCCAAAGCTGACTCGGATCCATTTCACCAAGTCCTTTGTAACGCTGCACGTCATATTTCTCATCGCCGAAGTCGCGCTTTGCCAATTCAAGTTCTTCATCGGAATAGCAGTAGCGCAGAGTCCTTTGTCCCTTGAACAGTTTATATAGAGGCGGCATCGCCAGATAGACATAGCCTCCTTCGATCAGCGGACGGAAGAAACGGTATAAGAATGTCAGCATCAGTGTTGAGATGTGCTGGCCGTCGACATCGGCATCGGTCATGATGACGATCTTGTGATAGCGCAGCTTGGAGATATCGATGTCCTTGCCATAGCCGCAGCCGAAGGCCTGGATCATCATACGGATCTCGGCATTGTCGAAGATCTTGTGTTCTCTTGCCTTTTCGACATTGAGGATCTTGCCTCGCAAAGGAAGGACTGCCTGGAAGTTGGAATCTCTGCCTTGCTGGGCAGAGCCGCCGGCAGAATTACCCTCGACAATGTAGATCTCACAGATCGACGCATCTCTGGAAGCACAATCTTTTAATTTGGTCGGCAGGTTGCCGGAGCCGAAATCATCTTTCCTTCGGACACTTTCCCTGGCTTTCTGGGCAGCCAGTCTTGCTTCGGAAGCGGATTTCGCCTTTTCAATGATGATCTTGGCGACATCTGGGTTTTCCAATAAATAACGCTTCAGGAAATCACCGAAGATCTTATTGACGACCGGACGTACTTCGGCATTTCCCAGTTTGCCCTTTGTCTGACCTTCGTATTGCGGATCCGGGTGTTTGACGGAGATGATCGCCGTCAGTCCTTCTCTTAAGTCATCGATCGAAAGATTGGCGTCATCTTTCTTTAACTGGTTGTTTTCTCTGGCATAGGCATTGATGACTCTTGACAGTGTCTGTCTGAATCCATCCATATGCATGCCGCCGTCAGGAGTGAAGATATTGTTACAGAAAGAATAGACTTTCTCGGTATAGGAAGTGTTGTAGCGAAGGGAGACTTCCACAGCGATCTGCGTCGCCGTATCGGCACCGTCGCAATATAAGACGTCTTCAAATAATTTCGTTTCGCCTTCATCCAGGAATTCGACATATTCTTTGATACCGCCCTCATAACAGAAGGAGTGGGTACCTTTCATCTCATCTTCTTTTTCCCAGTTGAACGAAAAAGTGATGCCTTTGTTGAGGAAGGCCATCTGACGTATCCTGTTGAACAGGGTCTCATAATCATAGACCGTTCCTTCTTTAAAGATCTCCGGGTCGGCTTTGAAGCGGACGGTCGATCCGGTCTGTTTCAGATCACAGGTACCGATCTCTTTTAAAGGCTGGTCGACTTTGCCGCCATCCTTAAAACGAATGAAATAGACTTTTCCTCCTTTGTGGACGGTGACTTCGACCCATTCCGATAAGGCGTTGACAACGGAAGCACCGACGCCATGCAGACCGCCGGAAACTTTATAGGCACCGCCGCCGAACTTGCCGCCAGCATGAAGTACGGTAAAGATCGTTTCCACAGTGGAAACACCGGTCTTCGGGTGGATCTCGACAGGCATGCCTCGTCCGTCATCCTTAACGGTGACGACATCATCGGAATCGACGGAGATCTCGATCTTCGTCGCATAACCGGCCAAGGCCTCATCGACGGAGTTGTCAATGATCTCCCAGACCAGATGATGAAGTCCGGTCGAAGAAGTCGTACCGATGTACATGCCCGGTCTTTTTCTTACGGCTTCAAGACCTTCGAGTACTTGTATATCATCAGAAGTATAGTTGTCATGATTGATACTTGTATTAGACATCATATTCCTCCTTTAATTCGATCAGTTTAAATTTCTTCTGGATATTCAGATTTTTGATATCCGTATTGGTGATGATGACCTGTGTGTCATCGGGAATGATATTCAGCAAGCGTTCCTGATTCTCTTTATCCAGTTCCGAGAGGATATCATCCAGTAAGACGATCGGTGTGACACCGCTCATGTACTGGATGTAGCGCATCAGGGCAAACTTGAAGGCGATCAGAACCATACGCTTCTGACCCTGCGAAGCGATGGAATTGAGTTCATAGCCATCCATATAGAAGCTGTAGTCGTCATGATGAGGGCCGAAGGTCGTGTAGTGATAATAGCGGTCCTTTTCTCTGGCTTCCTTGATCTTTTCTTCCACATCTTCGATCTCACAGCATTTTTTATAGGTGACAAGGATCTCATTGTCCTTGCCGGAGATCAGTTGATAATAATCCGAGATGTGATGGTTGATGATAGTGAAGAACTTCTTTCTTTCATCCAGGATGATCTTGATCATCGGTGCCATCGATTCTTCGATCACACCGAGCAGCAGTTCATCGATCTCAAGTTCTTTCAGCAGTTTGTTTTTGTCTTTTAATAAGGAATTGTACCGTAATAAAGATTGGACATAAGAACGGGAGACTTTGGAAAGTTCGATGTCAACGAGTTTCCTTCGCTCACCGGGTGACTGGGTGAACAGTTCGAGATCGCTCGGCTTGAATAATATGGCGTTGACTTCGCCGATGAACTGGGAAGTACGTCTGACAAGGTTATTATCGATGTAAAGGGACTTGCCTTTCTTGTTGATGACGACTTTATATTCCTTGTCCGGAGTGTTTAAAATGATGCGGGCATATTCCTGTCCTTTACGGATCAGGTCCGCATCGTTGTTCGTACGGTAAGACTTGGTATTGGACACGACGATGATACTTTCAAGGATGTTCGTCTTGCCGGTACCATTCTTTCCGATGATGATGTTCAGATGGGGATCGAAATCAAAAAAATTACGCCTGTAATTACGATAATCACTGAGACGGATCGTTTTTACCGGCATATCCTGAAAGCCTCATCATTGATCTTTATCAGATCGTTCTCATAGAGTTTCCTGCCTCTGCGGTCCTCTTTTTCATCATTGACGAAGACTTCATTTTCTTTTAAAAAGAATTTTGCTTCCCCGCCTGAGGAGATCAGATCACAGATCTTCAGAAACTGTCCGAGACTGACAAATTCATCATCGATCTTTACTTCTTTGATCACAGCCATATACGTTAAAATTATACCATTTCTGGCCTTATTTTTCCATTTTTGAGCCATTATAAAAACACGTGCTACACCTCATAAAAATAAGAACCCGTCTGTAACGGGCTCTTTTTCGGTTTATTTTTGATTTTCTGTTTTTTAACGGTATGTTCTTACCGGTGAGATCAGCTGTACGAGGGAGTCATCTTCTTCTCTCTTGACGACCATCGGTTTGAGCTCGCCGGAGAAGTTGATCGTGACCGTATCGGTATCCACAGCCTTCAGGGCATCCTGCAGATATTTGCCGGAACAGGAGATCTCGAGCGGATCGCCTTCATAAGAGATGACCGGGATCTTTTCAAAGGAAGATAACATCGTCTGGTTGGTTGATGTCAGTTCCAGTTTCTCGGAGTCGATGCTCATCTTGATGGTATTCTTGCCATCCGCTTTGATGAACAGGGTACGGTCGATCGCCCGGATGAGGTCTTTGGAAGAGACGACCAGTTTCTGTGCGAAAGATACCGGGATGAGTCTGGAAGTATCAGGGAACTCATCATCCAGAAGTCTTGTCTCGATGACGGAATTGCCGAAGATGAATGAGATCTTTTGGTTATCGATGGCGATCGTGATCTCTTCCTCATTGACGATCGAGTGACAGATCTCATTGAGATACTTGGAAGGGACCGTGATGTTGAAATTGAGGTCCTGATCGATATCCAGTGTCTTGGAAGCCAGACGGTAGGAGTCGGTCGCGTTGACATACAGCTTGTTGCCGGCAGCTTTGAAGTTGACTCCGGTCAGGACAGGTCTTGTCTCCTTGTCCGAGCAGGCAAAGGATGTCTCATCGACAAGCTGCTGGAAAAGGGCGGTCTTGAGTTTGAATGGCGAATTGTCACGGGAATCAAAACCGATATTTGGATATTCCGATGCATCCATGCCGTTGACTTTGAATTCAGAATTGCCGCCATAGATCTTCACAAGAGTTCCGTCGATCGTTTCCACATTGATGAAATCCGAATCGATCTTACGTACGATCTCAAGGATATATCTTGCTTCTAAAACGATCTCGCCCGGTTCATTGATGATCAGCGCATTCTTATCATTGTTGTTGATCGCTGTACGGATGGAGATATTGGAATCCGATGAGACCAGGACCAGTGAATTTTCAGAGACACTGATCTTGATACCGGAAAGGGATGGCAACGGTGTTGTCGAAGAGATGGCTCTGGATGATAGTGATAATGCATCCAAGAATTCTTTCTTTGCGATTTTGAAATTCATACGCGCCTCCGTGTGTTTTGTTTTATTTCTATTTCATAAAAGTTATCATCATTATCTTGTGGAAAAATGTGGAAAACTTTGAAACAGTCTTTATTTATACTTAAATTTTACCATTTTTAGCGGTGTAAAGAATGGTGGATACTTAATGGATACGGCCTTCGATCTCGTTGATCGCTTTGAGATAGAGAGGATCGGTCTTGATCTTCTTTTCCACCGAAGCGATACCGCTCATGACGGTGGAATGATCTCTGCCGCCGAATTCTCTTCCGATATCATCATATGTGGCATCGAGGAGCTTCCGACACAGATACATCGCGATCTGTCTGGCGTTGGAGATGTTCTTGGTACGGTTGGCGGATGTGATCTGTTGTTTGGTGAGGTTGTAATAATCACATACCGCCTTACGTACCGTTGGAATAGCTAATTCGTTCTTTGATTCTTTGATCTGATCCTTGAAGGCTTCGATCGCCAGTTTCAAAGTAATACGGTTTCCTTCCTCTAAATTCGGGAACATCGCCGAATAAAAAAGGAGTCGGTTGACCGCTCCTTCCAAAGACCTCACATCCTGGGAGAAGTTGGTGGCCAGATAATTGAATACATCATCATCGATATCATCGATGGAAGATTTGTTGTAACCCGGATAATTAGCGACTTTCATCTTTAATATATTGATGGAAGTCTCATATTCCGGAGCTTCGATATTGACATTGAGACCCTGATTGAAACGGGAAATGATACGATCGGAAAGTCCGCGGATCTCACCCGGTGTACGATCAGAAGTGATGCAGATCTGTTTCTTGTTGTTGATCAGCTCATTGTAGATCGTAAAGAATAGTTCATTCGTCTTGTCTTTGCCGGCAATATTCTGAATATCATCGATCAGAAGCAGGTCCAGATTCTCAAAAACTTCCTTCAGTTCATCAAAACGGTTCTCCTGCGACGCTTTTTTGACATTGTCGACAAATTCCAGACCGCTCAACATGCCGATATTCTTTTCCGGATACAATGCCTTGACCTGATTGCCGATCGCATTGAGCAGATGGGTCTTGCCAAGTCCCGGATTTCCATAGATGAATAACGGATTGAATATGACACCGAGGTTGGAAGCGCAGGTCATCGCCGCAAGCTGGGCTTGTGCATTGGATCTGCCCACGACGAAATTGGCGAACGTCTGGTTGCGGTCGATCTTCCTGGTAAGGAAATCATTGACGGCAGCCGTTTTCGGATCTTTATTTGACCTATTATTAAAATCATCCTGCTGGATGACCTTGATCGACATATGTTTTCCCATCACTTCTTCCAGACAACTTTCGATCAGGTCGATATGTTCGGACATGATCGCAAAATTGATGAAGGCCGGAACAGTGACTAAGGCTTCATTATCGGTTAAAGATACAAGTTTTGAATCAAAGTAAGGCAGCACACTTTCCGCGATCTGACCGGAGTCAGCGATATTCTTAAGGGTCTGCGACCACTTATCATTTAAGTAAAAATCAATCGTTGTCATTTCTTGAGCCTCGTAGAGGTAAATCCATCATATCATAAGTTTTCCACAATTTTAAGGTTCGCGAAGAGGCAGTTTTCCACAATCCACAATGAGTTTTTCATGAAAAAGCTATTGTTTCCACACCGATATGGAGTTTTCCACATTTTTCCACAATTTTAATTTTGTTGAAAAAATGTTGGATATTTTTCCACTTCTCTTTCCACTGTTGGAAAATGTGCAGGCTCGAAGTTTTCCACAATAAATTTTCCTCATAAATCATTCAAAAATACCCTATAAATAAAGGATATTTCAGACTTTTCCACATTTCAACAATGAGTGGAAAATGCCAAAAAGTGGATGTGGAAAACTATGATTTTTCTCGTATCGTAAAATCGATGTAAAGTTATAAAAAAGATCCGGTATTCAACAATCCGGACCGTTTTGTGTAGAATAAAGACATGAAACGGACACAACAATGCATACTGACCAATATCTGTCTTATATATAAGGATGATGAGATCCTGGTCGTCGACCGTAAAAAGGAAGACTGGCCCGGTCTTACCTTCCCGGGCGGCCATGTGGAAAAGGATGAAGACTTTCAGGCATCGGTCATCCGCGAAGTGAAGGAAGAGACCGGTCTTACGATCAGAAGACCGATCCTGTGCGGGATCGAAGAATTCAAGACCAAGGAAGAAGACCGGTATCTGATGCTGTACTACAAGACGGACAAGTTTTCCGGAAAGATCCGCTCTTCCAAGGAAGGCGAAGTCTTCTGGATCAAAAGGGAAGATCTCGATAAACACAAACTCTCACTGGATCTCAAGCGCATCTACAAGATCATGATGAGCGATGAACTCAGTGAACTGATCTACTATGAAAAAGATGGGAAATGGAGGTCAAAGATCGTATGATCGAAATCAAACTGGATTCCATACGCAACATCCGCGACTTGGGTGACACGATAACGAAAGACGGAAGAAAGATCAGAAAAAACAAACTGATCCGCTCTGCACACTTGGGAAGACTTAGCAAAGCGGATCTGCAGTATCTGAAAGAGAATCATCATCTGGATACCGTCATCGACTTAAGGACATATCGCGAAGTAAAAGAGGTACCCGATCAGCATTATGATCTCAGGTACCTGCATCTTCCGATCGTGAAACAGTTTGAGGACGGAATCACACATGAGAAAAAGGAAGTCCGCCGTTTTCCGGATCTGACCGATACCTATATCAATCTTGTCTGCAAGGAAGACTACCTCGAAGGTTTCCGCGAAGTCCTCAATACTATCCTGGACCGCGGGGAGGAAGAAGGCGCGGTGCTCTGGCACTGCTCGGAAGGAAAAGACCGCTGCGGAATGGTCAGTGTGATGATCGAAATGCTGCTGGGGGTGGATGAAAAAACGATCCGCGAAGATTATCTGTTCACCAACAAAGTCAATCAGGCAAAAGCCGAGCGCATCTACAAGGAAGTGTTCGAACAGACCGGTTCGGAAGAAGTTGCCGCCTCGGTCTATAAGGCCTTCATTGCCGATGAATCTTACCTCGATGCCGCACTTGATCATATGGGTGAAAATTTCTTTGAAAAGAAACTGAAACTCGACAAAGAAAAGATCGAAAACTTTAAAAACAAAATATTGATTTAAAAAATATCTGTCCGGCCGGACAGATATTTTCATCAGTTTATTTTTCTTTGATCAGATACATATCCGACCCGAAATCCAGCGGGATGCGGATATGTTCTTCATAACCGGTACCCAGATATAAAGGATCCAGGAAGATGCCTTCTTTCAATGCTGCTCCGCTGGCAGTATATTTCTGGACATAGGAATGGAAGCCGTCTTCTTTTAACAGAAGTTTTTCCATATCCTTATCTTTATCGGATCTCTGCTTCTTTGAAGGGGAGACGTGTCTGCCGAAGTCTTTCCGATCTGATATATAAGATCTTGATTCGATCCTGTAGATCTTGTTTTCATCAAGACCCTCCACAAACAGTCTGTCATAGACCGGTACCGCATTGACCAGACGGCGGAACTTAGTGAGTATGATTTCCTTTCCTTTGACTTCAAAAACTTCGTACTCCTTTTCCTTATCGATACGATAGAAAGTTCCGTACTGGAAGGTCTTGCGATGTTTTTTATAATAAGCGATCTGACTTCTGACTTCTTCTTTTTCAAGTGCCGTCAGGTGACTGAGATCCAGCTCATAGCCCAGGCAGCCATAGGCGGATATCGCAAAGCGGGTATGAAGCGGTGTCTTGCGCAGGGTCTGCGAATGTGGGCAGGCGGAGACATGGGCACCCATCGTTGAAAGCGGGTAGAAGTAGGAGAGACCTTTCTGAATGTCGAGACGCTCGATCGGGTCGGTATCATCCGATGACCAGATCTGCGGTGAGTAACATAACATTCCCAAGTCAAAACGGTTGCCGCCGGAAGAACAGGATTCGAATAAGACCTGCGGTCTCGGTGTGAAGATGCGGTCAAGGATCTCATATAAAGCGATGATATAGCGGTGATTGTAATCTCCGGAGACCGCATTCATCATGCGGTTCATATCCCATTTGATGTAATCGACATGGTTCTCATCGATGAGTCTGGATACATTGTCGACGATGTAGTCGGCGACTTCCTTATTGGTCAGATCCATCAGTAATTCATGACGGCCGAAACGGAAGTCTCTTTCTTTTTCCTGCAGCGCATATTCCGGATGTGCTTCATAAAGTGCGGAATCCGGGTTGATGGCTTCCGGTTCCACCCAGATGCCGAACAACATTCCTTTCTTATGGACTTCTTCACTCAAAGAAGTGATGCCGCCTGGGATCTTCTCGAGGTTGCAGTCGTAGTCACCAAGGCCTCTTCGGTCGCAATCTCTTCTGCCAAACCAGCCGTCATCCAACACAAAGAGTTCCATGCCAAGCTCCGCTGCCGGCTTCACCAGTTTTTCGATCAGATCTTTTTTATGGAAATCAAAACCGAAGCCTTCCCAGGAATTGATCAGGATCGGACGTTCCTTATTTTTCCACTTGGAAGTGACGATATGATCATTGATGAAGGAATGGAAGTTCTGTGAGAGTTTATTGAGGCCTTCATAAGAATAGGTCATGACTGCTTCCGGTGTCTCAAAACATTCTTCCGGTTCAAGTGTCCAGGAAAAACGTTCCGGCGAGATGCCGCCCTGGATCCGCACGAATCCGTATTCATTCTCACTGACGGACGTGTAATGGTTGCCGCTGTAGACGAGGTTGAAGCCCCAGGCCTGACCATGGCACTCATCGCAGTCTTCCTTACGCAGGATGATGCCCGGGTTGTTTTTGGAAGAGGAGAAGCCGACTCTTGAACCGATCGAGTAGGTTCCTCTTATAACTTTCTGTTCATGAAGGTGGGTCTCCTGATCCCAGGCACCGAATAAGGACATCGAGACGAGATCTCTTTCTTTGAGATCGATGCAATAGGACATCATCTTATGAAGAGTGACCGCATGATCGCTTTCGTTGATCAAAACAGCCCGCCGGGTGATGATGTTTTCCTTGTAATAGACCGCATAATAAAGATCCGCTTTGATCTTTGCCTTCCTGTCTTTGAGGTGGACGACCAGCGTCTGATCGCAGCCATAGGAAGAAGGAAGACCTTTGATCTTAAGATCTTCATTCAGGATCTCATAAGAATCATAGAGAAGATCAAGGGTAAAGGAACCGTCATTTTGCAATTCGATCGATGCTTCATTGAAATCGCCGTTTCCATAAGTCCCATATTCCTGAGGCAGAGAGTCCATGGAGAAGACATCGTCATCTTTGTCATAGACGATGGAATCACCGTGTGAGACATATTTTTTATAGGTAAAAGCTTCCGCATCAGACAGCAGACACCTTCTTCCGTAATGAAGGTGTTCGAGATGATGATATTTATCGATGCGGAAAAGATAGGAAGTATCTTTTGTGTTCAGAAGAAATACTTTGTTTTTGTATTGTACAGTGTCCATAAGAGTACCTGCTTTCTCATCCATATTTTAACTCATGAAGACAGGTGAAAGAAGATGATGCAAACAGACGGATCGGAAGCTCACGATACAGTACAATAAAAAAGAAGATCGGAGGCAGATGAAATGATCAAAGGACTTATTTTTGATCTCGACGGAACCACGCTCAACACCTTGCAGGACATCCATGAAAGTTTCAATCAGGCCTTCAAAGAAAACGGTCTTGAGGAAAAAACATTGGATGAAGTGCGCATGGGTGTCGGCAGAGGATTCCGGGTACTGACACAGAAACTGATTCCGGAAGGAACGTCGGA
Organism: Erysipelotrichaceae bacterium; assembly: GCA_045540935.1. Classification (GTDB taxonomy): domain Bacteria; phylum Bacillota_I; class Bacilli_A; order Erysipelotrichales; family Erysipelotrichaceae; genus Colivicinus. Next base: position 10,493 of record JAZQIF010000210.1, read on the forward strand.
AGAAAAGATCGAAGCGATCGCTTTGCGTTACAGACAAATCTATTCACAGAACTACTATAAAAACACCCGCCCGTATGAAGGTGTCGGTGAACTTCTTTCGCAATTACAGGAACTGGGTTTACAGATGGCCGTCCAATCCAACAAAAGTGATGTCTTCGTCAAGGATCTGATCGCCCGCAATTTCCCGGACATCCGTTTCATCGAAGTCAGCGGTTCTTTGGAAAATATCGCATTGAAACCCGACCCGCAAGGCGTGTATCGGATCATGGAAAAGATGCATCTTTCAAAAGAAGAAGTCCTTTATGTCGGAGACAGCGAGACAGACATGAAAACGGCGAAGAATGCCGGATTAAATTCGGTCGGTGTTTTGTGGGGTTTTCGCAACGAGAAGACTCTGAAAGAAAACGGCGCCGATCACATCATCAAAGAACCGAAAGAATTATTGAAGATCATAAAGGAGTATCGATGAACTGTCCATATTGCGGATCACAAATGAATGAAGTCTACCTGCAGAGTGCCCAGCAGATCTATCTCAACCGCAAACATCCCAGGATCTTTGCCTCGGGAGATCTGAAGTCACGCACCTTATCCCGTTTTTCACTTATCAAAGCACCTTTCGTAAAGGCATATCATTGCGAAGGCTGCGAGAAGATCGTTATCGATCTCAAGGAGCCAAAACAAAATGAAACAAGTACTCGTAAACATTCCGCTAAACGATAGTCAGAAAGAAAGATTCAAAGCGATCTCGCCTGACTACGACTTCATCTTCAAAGATGATGACAGAGACACCAAAGATGTCTCGATCATCATCGGCAACATCCCGATCCCAAGACTTAAGAGTTTTGAAAAACTTGAGTGGCTGCAGACATCGGCGGTCGGCGTCGACAAGTACATCAAGAAAGGCGTTTTAAAAGAAGACACCATCCTGACCAACGCCGTCGATGTCCACACCAAAGAAGTGGCAGAACATTGCCTGGCGACGCTGCTGGCGATGGTCAAGAAACTCTATGTCTATCATGACGATCAGAAAAATCACGAATGGATCGATGAAGGCAAAGTCAAAGAGATCTCAAAGCTGAAAGTGACGATACTCGG
>JAZQIF010000211.1:0-9857 GCA_045540935.1 Erysipelotrichaceae bacterium
CCTAAGACCGCCTTGGCCTCCGACTTAGTGCAGTCACGACTTCGGTCGCCGGAGATAATTCTCTGACGATCTCCTTAGCGGCTGAACCGTTCACGACGCAGTTTGTGATCACGGCAAGTACGAATCACAAGTCGGCGAATATCACGATCTACGTCAATCAGACAGAGAGTGGATTTACGATCACTTATTAATCACAAACGATCCCTTAACCGGGATCGTTTTTTTACGCAAAGAAAAAGCGGAACACAGGTTCCGCCATCGATCAGATGATGTTTAAGACCTATTTGGCTGCTTCAAAGCCCTGGATGTCGATATCGATCTGCTTGCATTCGATGCCGCTCATCAGCAAGACGGCTTCTTTGATCTCATCCTGCAGCTTGTTGCAGAGCTTGACGATATCCACGCCCTGCTTGACGCGGACCGAAATCGTAAAGACCGGTTCGCCGGCTTTGGAGATCTTGCAATCGACGAATTCATTGTCCTTCTTGGTCGGATAGACGTGCTTTACGGATGAACATGCGATCGCAGCTATATCTTTAAATGCTTTTTCACTTATGATGTAAGTGCCTATTTCATTTTTTCTAAGTTCCATAATTTGATTACCTCAAAATTGATTATATCATCCTTCTGAGACCTTTAGGATATTTATTTTTGATGATGCCCTTTGCACACTTTCCAAAGCCGATCGCCATTTTGTGATATGCCAGTTGATAATAGTGATCTTCAAGATTCTTTCTGATCTCTTTTCCGGAGATGAAATCAAGATATTCGTTTTCATTCAGATCATACGTATATCTGTACTTTCCGATCAGTGAATTGGCTCTGTAGAGATCATGAGCCGGTTCAAAGCGGTCTTTTTTCACCTCACCCAGACAGATACCGTATTTCAAGACATTGTTTTTTAAATCCGGCAATGGCCTGAGCGACAGGTAGAAATGATCGTTGTTCTTATAAAGATAATAGTCATCGATATCAAGATTCTCACGTATAAAGGCTTCCGCTGTTTTGTCTTTGACTGTCTTTAATGATTTGAGATTCGTTTCCTGCAATGTACCGCTTTTTTTCAATAACGCAAAGAACTGCCCTTCCGTATGATCCAGGAAGGAAAGCTTGACTGTACCTTTTAAGCGACTGTGAGATGGAATATCGATATCGGTCAGAGACATATCGTCATATCGCTTCAGAAACGATCCGATCTGATCCTCATCTTCTTCAAATGCGAAGGTACAGGTCGAATAGATCAGTGTCCCGCCCGGTTTCAACATCCGGTATGCTTCATCGAGAAGCTCAGACTGCAACGCTGCCAGTGCGTTGATATTGTTGATCGACCAGGTATCGAGTATTTCGGGATACTTTCGTATCATACCTTCACCGGAACATGGCGCATCCAGTATGACAAGATCTGCTTTATCTTCCAGAAGATCTGCCAGGTCTTCACATTTTTTGCTGGTGACGATGACATTGTCTAAGCCGGTGCGTTCGATATTGGAAGAAAGGACAGATGCCCTGGCATGGGAAAGATCGTTGGAGATGCAGATGACATCATCGTTCAGGCGGTTGAGGATATTGATGGTCTTGCCGCCCGGTGCAGCGCACATATCTACGACGACTTTGATCCCGTCAGGATCGATGTACCTGGAGGTCAGAGAGGCCCCGATCTCCTGAGGATAGATGATACCCAGCTCATATGGGATCGTCTTGCCGATATTGTCGTGTTCGAAATAAAAGCTCTGATCGCTCATTGGCGTTTCCCTGATCGGAAAATCGATCAGAGAAAGTATCGTATCTCTGTCAGCTTTCTTTTCATTGAGGAAAAAAGCCTGGCTCGGCTTTTCTTTCATCAGACAGAGAAATCTCTCAATATCCTGTCCGAAGTATTCTTCGACTCTTTTTTCAAATTCAATACTACTCATGACATTACGATCTTTACCTGTTCGAGAAGATCGAACATCTGGCTTTCATGCAGATAGAAGATCCCTTCTTTTATTTCCAGTTCTTCGTTATAGAAACCGTCTTTGGGTACGATACAGGATGTATCGATGTTCTTGCATTCCATGATGTATTCTTTTTTGATCTTGAGGCAGTTTACGACTTCGAGGGTAAAATAGTATGGAAAACCCAAAAGACGCTCGGCAAGCTCAAAATTGCCCTCATAGACCGCTTCCTTGATCCTGGTCGATGAGATCTTTTTTCCTTCGTAGCGTTCTTCTTCGATGACTTCGACTTCAAAACCGGCATTCTCTTTCAAAAACTGCGGATCTCCTTTTCCGAATCTTCCGAAGGAAAAATCAAAACCGCAGATCAGCTCTTCGATATTCATCTTTTCAAGATATTCTCTGATAAAAGTATCAGGCGGCAGATTCATGAAATCTTGATCGAAATGAATGATCAGGATCTGATCGATGCCGAATCCCTGTGCGATCTTATAACGCTCTTCATCCGAGAAAAGATGGACAGCCTTCTGTCCGCTGATGACTTCTATCGGATCCGGCGAAAAACAGATCAGGGATGAAAGGATGCCCTTTTCTTTTGCCTTGCGGACTGCACTTTTGATCAGCTTCTGATGGCCTTTATGCATGCCGTCAAAATAGCCGATGCAGGACACCGACTTTTCCAGTTTTGATATGGAATCTTTGCTTATTTCGATGATCTTTACCATAAGCCTCTCATTGATTTATAGGCATCGCCGTCTTTTTCGTAGATGGCCAAAGCCTGATGATCCTTTGCCATAAGGATCTTGTCACAGTCTGAATCGATACGGATCCGTTTGCCGTTCAGTACATCTTTTTCCTCAAAGTCCTCGAAAACCGGATATCTTCTGCTTAAAAGATCATAGAGATCGTGCGTCTTATAGTTTCCTTTCAGGATCTCTTCCAAGGTATCGCAGTCTTCAACGCTGATATCATCGACTTTCGTGCGTCTTAATTCGATCAATGTTCCATGGATCCCGAGCTTTTTTAAGATATCCCTGGCCAGAGCCCGGATATATGTGCCGGAACTCACGGATGCACAGAATACAAAGGAATGTTCCTTGATCTGTTTCAAGGCGATATCGTAGACTTCGATCTTCCGTTTTGGAAGTTCCACTTCCTTGTTTTCTCTCTGGTACTGATAAAGACGCTTTCCGTCAATGGAAACAGCCGAAGTGATGGGAACTTCCTGTTCACTTTCGCCTTTAAAGGCTTTTAAAGCCTCTTTGAGCGTCGTTTCATCGGGCATGGCTTCGTTATACTCGCCGGTAATATTGCCGTCGATATCAAGCGTGTCGGTCTCAATGCCGATCTTCACTTCCGCCAGGTATTCCTTGGAATCGGAGACCAGGAACTGATTGGCTTTGGTCGCCTTGTCAAACAGGACGATCATGACACCGGTCGCGTTGGGATCCAAAGTCCCGGTATGACCGATCTTCTTTGTTCCGAGGATCTTTCTCAAACGATAACAGACATCAAAGGAAGAGATCCCCTTCGGCTTGTCGACATAAAGCACATTTTCCATAAAACGATTATAACATGAGATATAATATTCACATGTCGATGAAAAAACTGCTTGCACAGGTCAGAAAAGCCGACCAGATGTTTCAACTTGTAGAAGACCACGATAAGATCGCGGTCGGCATTTCCGGCGGCAAAGATTCATCATTGCTCTTATATACGATGTATCTTTATAAGTTCTTATATGAAAACACCTATCATAAGACTTTCGATATCGTAGGCATCCATATCGATCTCAATTTCGGAGAAGCGGATATGACATCGCTGTGGGACTGGTTTTCCAAATATCCGATCGATATCGTCAAAGAAGAATCCAAGATCGCCGATATCTTGAAACTGAATCTGCACAAAGAAAGGATCGACTGTTCGCTTTGTTCCACGTTAAAGAAAGGCGCCGTCATCAAGACAGCCAAGTCTTTAGGCTGCAACAAAGTGGCTTTTGCCCACCACGCGGACGATGCGATCGAGACCTTGCTGATGAACATGATCTACGGCGGACGTATCGCAACATTCGATCCGAAGATGTATCTGACGAATTCGGAAACGACCTTCATACGCCCGTTCTGCATGTCTTTTGAATCGGAGATCGCCAAGACCTGCAGACAATTGGAGATCCCTATCATTTCTTCCGGCTGTCCGAATGACGGCTATACCAAACGGCAGGATATCAAGGAGATGTTACATAAGATCTATCATGAATATCCGCAGGCAAAAGAAAACTTTCTTCTGTCCTTATACAACAAGGACAAGATCAATCTTTACTGCAAATAGGCATCCGCCTATTTTTCATTTTAAGCATGATAAAAGGCGTCTTTCGACGCCTTATGTTTTTTAATTTTCGTAATGTTTCCTGTGGATCATCTTACCGATCTCGAATGCCGGGAATGTGGTAAGAGCCAGGAAAACACAGATCATCAGTTCGTTGATCTGGAACGTTCCTGCTTCGATTCCGAAGACATTGGACAGACCTGGAACATAGATCGCTGATAATGTGATCGCAACAGTGACTAAGACCGCACCTAACAGCCACCAGTTGAAGTTCTTCATCATGCTTGCGGAGAAGATCGACTTGGTCTGCGAACGCATATTGATCGCGCAGCAGATCTCAGCAAAGTTGACGGTCAGGAATGCCATAGCGATGGCGTTGGTGCAATCCGGAGCTCCGAAGAAGCCGGCGATCGTGCCTCTTTCAAGGTGCAGACCGATGAAGTAAGCTGCCAGTTCGATGATCGCAAGATAGATACCCTGCCATACCATATCGATACCGGCGCCGTTTGCGAAGATACCGTCTTCCGAGTTACGAGGTTTTCTTGTCATGACATCGCCTTCCGCTTTTTCCATACCTAAGGCAAGACCCGGTAAGGAGTCAGTGACCATGTTGATCCAAAGCAGATGGACCGGAGTCAGCAGCGTGAAGCTGAGAAGTGAAGCGACGAACATGATGATGACTTCACATAAGTTGGTCGATAACTGGAACTGGATGACCTTACAGACGTTGTCGTAGATCTTTCTGCCTTCTTCGACTGCATTGACGATCGTAGCGAAGTTATCATCAGCCAGGACCATGTCGGCAACCGACTTAGTGACATCCGTACCTGTGATACCCATACCGATACCGATATCGGCAGCCTTGATGGACGGAGCATCGTTGACACCGTCACCTGTCATAGCCGTGACTTTGCCAAGAGCTTTCCAGGCATTGACGATCCTGGTCTTGTGTTCCGGCTGAACACGGGCGTAGACACGGTATTTCTGAACGAGGTCTTTCATTTCCTCATCCGAATACTTATCAAGTTCGTGACCTTCGATCGCCTCATCTTCGTTTTCGATGATGCCTAAGTCTTTACCGATCGCGACAGCCGTATCCTTGTGGTCGCCTGTGATCATGATCGGACGGATACCGGCAGAGCGGCACTGTTTGATCGCTTCATAGACTTCCGGACGGCACGGGTCGATCATACCCACGATTCCGATGAAAACGAGATCGAATTCCAGATCTTCCGGTTCAAGAGATGAAGGCATCGTGTCATATTTCTTATAAGCCGCACACAGGACACGTAAAGCCTTGGATGCGAATTCTTTGTTCTTATCAAGGACTTTCTGCTTGAGAGCAGCCGTCATCTTGATCTCACCGTTTTCCGTGAGATACTTCGTACATCTGTCGAGCATCACATCCAGAGCACCCTTGGTGTATTGGATGTAGCCGCCTTCATACGGATGGATGGTAGACATCATCTTACGGTTGGAATCAAATGGTGCCTCACCTACTCTTTCAAATTTTTCTTTGAGTTCATATTTCGGCAGACCGATCGAATTTGCGTAGTTGACTAAGGCTGCTTCTGTCGGCTCACCGGTAGAGTTTGTTTCACCCGGTTTGATCTCGGCATCGGAACATAAAGCCATTGCCGAAGCAAGAAGGTTCTTATCGACCGTGAATTCATCGACGACCGTCATCTTGTTCTGTGTCAATGTACCTGTCTTATCGGAACAGATGATATTGGTACAGCCAAGAGTTTCGACAGCAGTCAGTTTGCGGATCAGAGCCTGACGTTTTGCCATTGCAGAGACACCGATCGAAAGGATGATGGTGACAACTGCCGGCAGACCTTCCGGGATCGCTGCGACAGCTAAAGCGATCGCTGCGATGAAGGTATCGAGCATCGTGTTACCCAGAAGCGCCATCGAGAAGCCCTCATCGGAGACAAGGATCGTTTCTACGACGCCTACCGCAAAGACGATGACACAGATCCAGATGACCAGTTTTGTTAAGAATGCGGATAATTCCGCCATCTTCTTCTGTAACGGAGTCAGTTCTTTTTCAGCAAGCGTCAAAGCATCGGCGATCTTGCCCATTTCCGTATCCATGCCTGTAGCTACGACTACTGCTGTACCACGGCCATAGACGACGGTCGAACCGTTATATAACATGTTTCGGCGGTCACCGAGTGCGACATCTTCTCTGCCCTCATTGAGCATCAGGATGTCGATGATCTTGTTGACCGGGACTGATTCGCCAGTCAATGCCGCTTCTTCCGCTTTTAAGGAATGGGATTCGATGATCCTGCAGTCGGCCGGTACAGTATCGCCGGCTTCGTAGATGATGACATCACCGACGACGATATCTTCGGATTTGACGATTTTCACTTCCCCGTCTCTTAAGACTTTGGAAGTGGAAGCTGTCATCTGCATCAGGGCTTCCATGGCACCTTCGGCCTTGGATTCCTGGATCAGAGACATGATGGTATTGATGACGACGACCGCCATGATGACGATGACGTCCGCAAACTCCGAAAGTTTGAAACCCTCCGACATCTGCAGTACGTTGACAAGCGCCTGAATGGCCGCTGCAACCAACAGCATGATGATCATCGGGTCAGAGATCGAATCGAGGAATCTCTTCCACATCGGAGTCTTTTCCGCTTCTTTCAGTTTGTTTTTGCCGTTTTTCTCAAGTCTGGATGAAGCCTCCGCCTGAGTGAGACCTTTTGCAGAAGTATCAAATTCCTTATATACTTCTTCGATCTCTTGCAAATAATACTTATTGTCCATTTTTCTCCCTCTTCTCAAAAAGAAAACTCATGCAGGCATGAGTAATGTTTTCTCATGCACAACATCGTTATACATGAGTCTCGCTTATTAAGACAAACCAGGCTTTCGCCGAGATTGTTGGCTTGACACGCTGTATGCGCAAGCTACTCCCTCACTGTTAACAATCATACATGAAATAAGCCTTTTTTACAATATTGAGAACATTTACCGGGATGTAAAAATAAGGTAAAATCGACGTATGAAACGCGTATATCTGGAGATCACCGATGCCTGCAATCTGCGCTGTCCGTTCTGCACTTATGACAAGGGCGATCATTTCATGTCTTTTGAAGATATCAAAGACTATACCGGAAAGATCAAAGCCTTCTGTGATTACATCTATCTGCATATCTTGGGCGAACCGCTGCTGCATCCGGATCTTGAAAAGATATTGGACCTGCTCGATGAAAGACAGATGAAGCTGCAGTTAGTGACCAACGGTACCCTTTTATATAGATATCCAAAGCTTCTTGAACATCCCTGTTTGAGAAAGCTTTCGATCTCTTTGCACAGTTATGATCATTCCGATATGGACGCTTCCTATTTCGATGTGATCGATCGTCTCATAGAAAACAACAATAATAAAACGATCGAACTTCGCTTTTATCAGAGCGCCTCTTTAAGCAAAGCGCTTTCTGATTATAAAAACAAACTGATCGATACCTATGGTCTTCATGAGACCAAACGAAAGAATTCCTTTCTTTTGAAAGAGAATATCTATATTTACGAAGAAGAGATGTTCGACTGGCCTAAGATCGATGCCCCGTTCATCTCGGATCATGGGACATGCCATGGCGGTATCGATATGATCGCGATCAATCATGACGGAAAAGTCGGACTTTGCTGTCTGGATCCCGTTCCGTATAATCTTATCGGCGATCTGCAAAAAGAAAGTCTCGCCGATATCCTTTCAAGCGAGACATATCTGAAGATCATACAGGATATGAAAGACCGTAAACTCGATATGGATCTGTGCACAAGATGCACTTACCGTCTGCGTTTCTGATCATAGGCTGCTTCCAGAATGATGGAAGAGCGTATGGATAAGGAGATCTCTTCTTTGTTTCCTTTCATGAGGCAGATGCCCTCTTTCATGGAATCAAGAGAGTCATATTCCTGTGCGATCAGTAAGCCATACGGTTCTTCAAAACTTGCTTCATTGAGCTGCGTATCAGAGTCTGATACGAACGGATAGATATGAAAGCCCGGAAAGGCTTTTTTATATTCCTCGATCGAATCGAATCTGCTTAATCCAATATGAAAAACGGAACCCATCGAAGCGCGGATGCAGCGCGGATCGAAGATGTCGATCTTCGAATCGATCAGGATGATGTCTTCAAAATCGAAGGCGACGGCGGAACGAAGTATGGTCCCGAGCTCGCCGAAATCATTGAATCCGTATAAGACGACATGTCTATCACCTTTGACCGGCGTGTCAAACTTTTCAAATATTCCGATACAATAGCAGTTTTCCTTGACCGACAGCTTCCTTATGAAATTTTCATCATAGCGGTATGCGATCTTGTTTTTGAGACAGAGTTCAAATAAAAGATCGAGCTGCGAATTTTTGTTGGCCTTGGCCGAAAGAACGACTTCTTTCACCTTTTCAGGTCTTCGCAGAAGGGCTTCGATGGTCAGTGACATGCCAAGGCTGTATGAATAGCTGAGGTCTTGAGAATATCTTTCCATGATCCTATATTAGCTCATTGGCGATGCGAATGCCATCCAGGGCGCAGGACATGATACCGCCGCCATATCCCGCTCCTTCGCCCATCGGATAAAGATTTGCCGTATTGACGGATTGATAATGTTCATTGCGTAAGATGCGGATCGGACAGGAAGAACGGGTCTCCGGACCGACCATGATCCCTTTTTCGATGAAACCGGGGATCTTCTTATCAAAATCGAGAAAAGCTTGCTTCAGGATCTTCAGATCCTTTTCATTAAAAAACTCATTGAAATCATATAAGACCGTGCCCAAAGGATAGGTCGAATCAAAGATCAGCGAATGAAGTTTTCCATTCATGAAATCGGAAATGTTCTGTGACAGGGCTTTGTAGGAAGAAGAAATATCATAGGCCTTCTTTTCCAGATCATGGAGATATCGATAGCCGTCTTCAAATTCTTCCTTGAACACCTGAATGAGTATTGCGGAATTGGCGATCCCCGAATCTCTTGCCGCATAAGACATGCCGTTGGTGACGATCGAATGTTCGTCGCTCATTGCCGGAATGACAAAACCGCCCGGACACATGCAGAAGGAATAGACGCCCTTTTCGCCTTTGTAGCGCAAGAAGTATTCATTGGCTGCTTCGATGATGCTGCCAGTTTGTCTTGCATCAATGAAAGATTGAGGATGTTCGACGCGGAAGCCGATCGAGATGTCCTTGTTTTCGATATAGACGCCCTTTTCCTCTAACATCTTGACACTCTGATAGGCAGAATGGCCTAAGCCGATGAGCAGATGATCACATTGATAGACCCCTTTTTCCGTTTTGATGCCGGTGATCTTTCTTTGTTCATCCAGAAGGATCTCTTTCATCTCTTCTTCAAAGTGGAATTCCACGCCTTTTTTGATCATTTCATCGGTGATCGAAGCGATGATCTTCCGTATTTCGTCCGTACCGATATGGGCATGATTCTCATAGCGGATCTTCTTATCGGCGCCATGAGAGATGAAGATATCCAGGATGTAATCGATATATTTATCTTTGATGCGGGTCGTCAGTTTGGCATCGGAAAAGGTCCCGGCTCCCCCTTCGCCAAACTGTACGTTTG
>JAZQIF010000212.1:0-2002 GCA_045540935.1 Erysipelotrichaceae bacterium
GGCATGAAGTCATAGATCGTCTCAGGCAAAGAAGCACCGACAGAATGAATGCCTTTCTTATCGATGTAGTACTGTTTTGCGATCCTCAATCCTGCCGGACCATCGGACATGACGATATTCTTCAAGCCCTGATCTTTGAAGACATCCGAAGACTCACCGGCTGCGCCAGCCACGCTCATCGCCGCATTGCCGATGACCGAAAGAAGACCGGCTTTCGGATCAAAGGCACCGACATTCAATAAGGCCAGTTTTTCATACGGGACATCTTTGAGTTTCTCACAGATCTCATCTTCCGTTTCATAATCGACATGTTCCGTCTTGATACAAGAAGGATCCAAAACGAATCTTGCGACATCATCATTCAGCTTCTCATTATCTCTTTCAATGACCAGATCCTTGAATCCGCAATCCCCCAGACAGTTTTTCGTGACTCTGGTCACGATATCTTCCCTGATCTCAATGAGGCCGGCGACCTTGGAATTGATAGAAGAATTTCCGACACGGACGATGTAGTCACCCTTTTCCAACACGTAACAATGGTTTTGCGTATCATAGGAAGCAAAAGCATCGATATCAAAACTTAGAGTCAGCTGCTCGCTTTCCCCTGCCCCTAATTCCTTCGTCTTTTCAAAGGCACACAGTTCCTGATAAGGCTGATCGAGCCTTCCCTGCGGCTTGGAAAGATAGACCTGTAAGACTTCTTTGCCGGAATAGGCATCGCTTTGATTCTTCACATTCGCATGGACTGTGAACCTTTTTCCGTTCAGCTTCGCATCTTTTACGCTGTAATCGAAATCCGCATAACCCAGTCCATAACCGAACGGATACATCGCTTTCTTGCCGATCGAATCGAAATACCGGTAACCGACATAGATGCCTTCCTTATAATGCGTATCATCTTTTTGGGCAAAATCACCTTCGTGACAATACTCCTCGTATCTGTCCCAGGTCGTTGCCAGCTTGCCGGAAGGATAAAGCTTTCCTAGAAGGATGTCCGCCAGTGCATTGCCGGTCTCGACACCAAGCTGCGACAAAACAAGGATATTTTCGACAAAGTCCGCTTCCGAAAGATCGACCGGTCCGCCGGCATTGATCACCAGCATGAACTTATCATATTTTTCATTCAATTCCTTCAGGTTGGCGATCTCCGTCTCACTTAACTTGAAATCACCGCGCTGTGCCAGACGGTCATTGCCTTCTCCGGAGATCCTTGACAGGACATAGACTGCCGTATCGCATTCCTTTTCAAAGCCGATCTTGTAGTTGCCTTCTTTCATGACCTTGCCCATCGAGGCAACGATCGTGTTGGTATGCATTTCCTTGGCGGTCTTTTTGATCTCTTTGATGAATTCTTCCTTGAAACGTTTCTTTACCTCGTCGTATTTATCCAGCCAGGAAGATGTCAGAACATGAAAGCCTCTGTTCTTTAAGCCTTCTTCGCAGCTGACAAAGAAACGGGAATTGACCTCTCCTGAGCCTGTACCGCCTTTGATGGTCCAGCGTCCGCCATTGCCATACAAGGCGATATCGCCGGCTTGTTTCAAAGGGAAATCACCGTTTTTCTTCAGCAGGACAACGAACTCCCCCATATGCGGATAGATCGTCTCAAGATGTTTTTTCTCGTGATTCAGCAGTTCCATATAATACCCCTTTATTCTGATCCTGTATCAATACAAGCGCTTACATATCAAGTATAGCAAAAGAAAAAGAGACAAAAAGTCCTTTAGATCTTAAACTGTTCGACATTTTTTGAAGTCTGCAAAAATACGGTTACATCGATCTGTGAGATCTTTCTTAGAATTCTGTATAACTTCGATATAAATGATTTTTCTATTCATAGAATTACATTATAAAAATATCAAACCAAATAAGATCACTTTAAAAAATATCATTATTAATCATTCAATGTAGATATTAATCGCTCTTTTCAACTTTACGACTGATAAGTGTCCGATTTCTTGAACAGGATGTCATATAGATCCGATATAAACTGATCCTGTAG
>JAZQIF010000213.1:0-4886 GCA_045540935.1 Erysipelotrichaceae bacterium
CATTGCTGCAATACCAAGTTTTTTCTTATTCATCCAGCTTGTCCTCCTTTGGATGAAAGTATTGTATCGCAGCAAATCTGAACTTCATCTGAACTCAAAAAGAAAAACAGCTGAATTTGGTACGCACAATCGCCAAATTAAATGTGCACTCTCCAATCAGACCGATTTTGAACGCATGCGTTCAAAACCTGAAATCAACTCACATTTGTACCCGAACTTCAAGACATCAATCCGAATCAAAACGATTGTTTTATGTATTTATAATCCTTCTGTTGTTTTATTTGTTTCACCAAAAAAGATTTTGACCTATCGTGAAGCTTTTGTTATTATATTAGTGAATTAACTAATTTGTTAATTTTGAGGTGTTGATTGAAGATATCTTATTCTACTAAAAAAGTTGAAAAATGCTTCTCAGATTATTCTGTAATGAAAAGATCGATCGACCCTGATTGGGTCAGGATCATCAAAAAACATATAGATCGACTCGAAGCCTCAAATGATTTTGGTATTTTCTTAAGTGTTGGCCTTGGCCATCCCGAACCCCTGACCGGTGATAAAACAGGGAAGTGGTCATTAAGGATATCAGCAAATGTCCGCCTTATTTTCACACCTATCAACTATATCGAACTGACAAAATGTACCGAAATAAGAATTGAAGGAGTTGCAGACTATCATGGCAGTAAACCGACGTGGTATATCTTCTGATCTGTTGATCCACCCCGGAGAAACGATCAAAGATATTCTTGAAGAACGTAATATTTCCCAAAAAGATCTTTCAAAAAGAGTCGGAGTCTCTGAACCTTTTATAAGTGATGTTATTTTGGGGAAAAAGGACATTTCAAAATCTCTTGCAATCGGGCTTGAATATGCGTTGAATATACCAAGCTCCTTTTGGCTGAATCTGCAGGCAAATTACGATGCGGAACTTCTCGCCTATGAAGAGATCAAAACGATTTCCGAGGAAGAAATTCTGGCACTGGAGCCTTTGAAGGATGTCATTGCGTATTTCTGTAAAAAGAATCTCATTCAAAAGAGACTGTCTAAAGAAGAGACAGTGATCTCACTTAGAAAAGTCCTTCACATCAGTAATCTGGGTGACTTGAATAAACTTATACCGAAAGGATCATTCAGGATCAAAGATGATTCATCGATCAAACCGGCAGTGCTTGGAGCTTGGGTCTGCTTATGCCAGAACGAAGTATCTGCCAGATCTATTTCAGAACCATTTGAACCTGATGAAGTCCCCGCTCTCATCAAGAAACTCAAAGAAACTATGTTTTTAGAATCAGAAGATCTGAGAAAAGAGCTTCCTGAGATCTTACTGGGATATGGCATCAGGCTGACGATCATGCCTCATTTCCGCGGAGCTCCGGTCCAGGGATATATCACCAGAAACAGTAATCGAACATACGATATATTTCTTACAAGCAGAAGAAAATGGGCAGATATCATATGGTTCTCCTTATTTCATGAATTAGGGCATATCATGAACGGAGACCTGAAAAGAAAAGAGAATTATCTCGATTCGGAAACGTCGGATAGTACCGACATAGAAAGAAAAGCTGATTTTTTTGCAAGTTCAGCACTGCTGGATCCGGAATCATTTCATATGTTTCTTGAAAAAGAAGATTATTCCATCGATTCGATCAAGAAACATGCCGAACAGCAGAACGTCCCTCCTTTCATAGTGATAGGCAGGCTTCAAAAAGAAGGTATTCTGAAATGGGAGTATTTCCACGAATATAAGCCGAAATACGAATGGAATTAAAAAACGGACATAATATCGATATATTACGATATTGTGCCCGTTTTTTTCTTATTTCTTATCCGTAAATACCTTATTGAGAACGATCGTCGATAAGGCGATGATCCCTAAGGCAAAGAAGAGACCCAATTCACCTTTTACGATGTAGATCAGGTTGCTAAAGAAATTGATCGGAGTAAAATTCATCTTTGACCTCCTACATAAAGAAACTCATGATCAGACCGCCGGCAATGACCGAAGCGATCTGCCCGGAGACATTGACACCCATTGAATGCATCAGTAAGAAGTTCTGATTATCTTCTTCCAGACCCATCTTATGGATGATACGGCCGGACATCGGGAATGCCGAGATACCGGCAGCACCGATCATCGGATTGACCTTCTTCTTCAAGAACAGATTCAAGAGCTTGGCAAACAAGACACCGCCTGCCGTATCGAAGACAAAGGCAAACAAGCCCATGCCAAGGATCATCAGGGTATCCGGCTTTAAGAAGTTCTCTGCCTGCATCTGCGATGCGACAGTGATGCCCAATAACAGTGTGATCATGTTGGCCATAGCGCCTTGTGCCGTATCGGACAGGCCGTTCAATACGCCGCATTCCTTTAAGAGGTTGCCAAACATCAGGAAACCGACTAAGGATACGGAAGCCGGCGAGATCAGTCCGGCGATCACCGTGATGATGATCGGGAACAGGATCCTGGTGGTTCTTGAAACATCCTTTGGTTCGTAGTCCATGCGGATCATGCGCTCCTTCTTGGTCGTAAGAGCACGGATGACCGGCGGCTGGATGATCGGCACCAACGCCATATACGAATAAGCAGCGACCATGATCGGACCTAAATACGTCGAATGTAACTTCTGAGCGACGACGATGGCTGTAGGACCGTCGGCTGCACCGATCGTAGCGATCGAAGCGGCATCATTGACCGGGAAGAACATCGAAGCCAGACAGAAAGTGAAAAAGATACCGAATTGCGCAGCTGCACCAAACATCATCAGTGCCGGATTGGTAAGAAGCGGACCGAAGTCGCACATCGCACCGATACCGATGAACAGTAATAACGGGAACAGTTCGTTGGCGATACCTGCCTCATAAAGGGCAGACAGAGGACCTTCCTGGAAGATCCCGTTGATCGTCTGGTTGACAGCACCGGAGAACGGCATATTGACCAAGATCGCGCCAAAACCGATCGGAAGCAGCAGCGATGGTTCCATGTCCTTGGCGATCGCCAGGTAGATCAATATACCGCCGATCACCCACATGGTGACTTGCTGCCAGGAAAGCTGCAGCAGATTCTCATAAAGAAAACTCATAATAACCCCCAATTAAAGATGAAATGTGATCTCATCACTTGAAACGGAAAACTCTTCTTTGCCATGCAGGACTTTTAAGGAATAATCCTCACTTATCCCGATGACTTTGACTTTTACTCTTTCGTTACGCAAGAGACAAAAAGCTTCTTTCCCCTTGAGATAGTCATATCTGACTATCTGCGGGTAAAGATCACATCCCTCTTTCAATTCTTCAATAGTCTGAATTAATCTCTGATAGATCTTCTCTTTGAAAGAAACGATATCGATATCTGTATGGAGCACTTTCTTCATCGATGTCGGCTCATGAAGAAGCCCTGTTTCAAAGTCTTCTTCATTGACATTGATGCCGATCCCCAGTATCAGAGCTTCCATCTTTTCTTTCGATACGGCCTCCAGTAAGATCCCGCAGATCTTATCGTCTTTGACATAGACATCATTCGGCCATTTGATGGAAAGACCTTCGATCCCGTAAGATTCCAGGACCTTCAAGACGCTGTAAGCCGACAAGACAGACAGTGAAGCGAACTTTTCCATGACCCTTTCATCCTTTATCAGCAAGGAGAAAGTCAGATTCTTCCCTTTGGAAGCTGTCCATTTACGTCCGCTCCTGCCTTTTCCGGCGGTCTGCAGATCTGCCCTGATGAAAGTCAGATCATCATATTCTTCAAAGTGCTTTTTTAAATACGTATTGGTCGAATCGATCCTATCAAAGAATAACTCTCTCATTACTCAAGTACGATCAGAACGTCCTTGTTTCTGACATCATCGCCAGAAGAAACGACGATCTGTTTGACTTTCCCGTCATATGCCGACTGGATCTCATTTTCCAGCTTCATTGCCTCGATGATCGCAACAGTCTGACCCTTCTTGACGGTATCACCGACATTGACCTTGACGGAAAGCACTTTACCGGCGATCGGCGCCTGGATCTCGTTGGAACCTTGCGATACGACGACTTCTTCTTTCTTCGTTTCCACAGGTGCAGCGATGCTGCCCTTTACTTCATCAACGGCCTCGACTTCGACTTCGTAGACTTTGCCGTTTACCTTGACTTTATATACTTTCATTAACTGATCCTCCTGACACTCACGATCTGAACGTTTTTATGTGCCTGATTACGGCATTCGATCGCCGCAATAAGACAGGCGACCGTCGCATCCTCATCGTTCACATCGAGCGGTGCGATCTCTTTGGTTTTTGTTACAACAGGTGTTTCTTCTTCTGTTACCTCTTCAGCCTTCGGTTTTCTGAACTTCAGGATCACCATCAGGATGCACAGATAGACGAATATGGCAATGATGCCTGAATAATCCGGTGTAAAGTCCATCATGCCCTCCTATATAAACATTTCGAATTCATCGACTTCTGCCGATTCTGCAGCATACTTCTTTTTCAGGAAATCGACTGCGACATTTTCAAACAAAGCTAAAGACAGTACATCTTCATCACTTCTCGCGATATCCTTGTACTGTTCCTTGAGCTTTTCAAATTCCGGTTCCAATAAGTCGGCCGGACGGCAGGTGATGATCTCATCATCGCCGATGATCTTCTTGCGGATATCCGGATCGACTTCCGCCGGTGATCTTCCATATCTGCCATGGAGATAATCCTTGACCTCCTTGGCACACATTTTGTATCTCTCACCGTTCAAGACATTAAGCACAGCCTGCGTACCCACCATCTGGGACATCGGCGTGACAAGCGGCGGATAACCAAGGTCTTTTCTGACTTTCGGGATCTCCCTCAGGACTTCCTCATACTTATCCATTGCCCCCTGATCGGTCAGCTGCTTGATCATGTTCGATA
>JAZQIF010000214.1:0-15765 GCA_045540935.1 Erysipelotrichaceae bacterium
GAATGTTCCTCAAGAGTATACGCTCTCTTGTGGCTGGCAAGAAGTTTTCTGATATCTTCCTCGTCACACGGTTTGATGGAAGATACGTTGACGACTGTCGCATCGAGTTCTTCGGCAGCCTTCAAAGCTTCCTGGACCATCAGACCCATCGCAAACAGTACGACATCGCCATTTCCTTCGCGTAATACATCGACTTTGTCGAAATCGAATACGGTGTTCTCGTTGTAGACATCATCGACCTTGCCCCTGCCCATACGGACATAGCACGGACCATCGATCTTGGATACATAGTCGATGACTGCCTTTGTCTCATACTGATCGCATGGGACGAAGATCTTCATGTTCGGAAGAGCACGCATGATCGCGACATCTTCACAAGCCTGGTGGGATGCGCCATCCTCACCGACGGAAAGGCCGGCATGTGTCGCACAGACTTTGACATTGAGGTTTGGATAACAGATGGAGTTGCGGATGATCTCCCAGGCTCTGCCTGAGGCAAACATCGCAAAGGAAGAGGCAAATACCGTCTTGCCGGAAGCGGCCAGACCGGCTGCCATACCCATCATATTGGCTTCGGCGATACCCGCATTGAAGTGTCTTTCCGGACAAGCCTTCTTGGCTTCGATCGTCTTGGTGGATTTTGTCAGGTCAGCATCTAAAACGATGATGTTTTCATTTTCTTTGATCAGCTCAGCCAATCTTTCGCCATAGGCAACTCTTGTCTCCTGTGCCATATTATCTGACCTCCTTTAAATCTTCCATTGCCGTCTTGAAATCTTCTTCCTTCGGCGCAGCACCATGCCATGCATAGTTGTTTTCCATATAGGAAACGCCCTTGCCCTTGACGGTATGTGCGATGATGACCGTCGGAACGCCCTTGGTCTGTTTTGCAAATTCAAACGCATTCCTCAATGATTCAAAATCATTGCCATCGCATTCGACTGTTGCAGCACCGAATGCCTTTGCCTTATCGAGCAGCGGCAGAGGTCCGATGACATCCTGAACGTTGCCATCGATCTGCAGACCGTTCTGGTCAAAGATGATGCACAGATTGTCGAGCTCATAGTGGCAAGCAGCCATCAAAGCTTCCCAGACGATACCTTCTTCCGATTCGCCGTCACCGCATAACGCGTAGACACGGTTGTCGTTTTTGTCGAGCTTGTTGGCAAGTGCCATACCTACCGCACAGGAAACGCCCTGTCCTAAGGAACCGGTCGACATATCGACACCGTCGATGTAATTCATGTTCGGATGACCTTGGAGTCTCGAACCCAGCTGACGGAAGCTGAGCAGATCTTCATTCATCAGTCCGGCTTCCTGAAGTGTCGCATACAAGCCTGGGGAACAGTGTCCCTTGGAAAGGATGAATCTGTCCCTGTCTTTGCTTGCAACATTGTCCTTGTTGACATTCATCTCTTCAAAATAGAGATATGTGAGGATATCGGCTGCACCGAGAGATCCCCCCGGATGACCGGATTGCGCCGCATAGACCATCTGCACGATATTCCTGCGGATGTTCAGCGCATGGTTTTTCAGATTATTCACATCCATGATTAAATTGCCTCCATAATCATTATAGTTTAAAAAAGTCCTGTAAAAATGACGATACGCCGTTGTGATCGTTGTCCTTGCAGACGTAGTCGCATCTTTCTTTGATATCTGCCTCGCTGTTGCCCATCGCAACAGAGATCCCCGACATTTCCAACATCGAAAGATCATTGCCGTTATCACCAAACGCCATGACCTCATGAATGCCGATGCCCATCATCTCACAGACCCGCTTCAAGGCAGTGCCTTTGTTGGCTGTGAGCGAATTTGCGCAATAGACATTGGTCTCTGCCTTCAAGAAATTCATCTCAGGACAGAGCTCCCTGACCCGTTTCACAAAAGCCTCGGTCTTGTCTTCATGCCCCGTAAAATCACAGGTGATCTTATAGATATGAAGATCCTTGAGATCCAGTTCGCTCTTATAGTCTTTGAGACCAAGATCCTGAAATAAGCCCATCCGGCTTTCAAAGAACGCCGTCAAGCCAAAGCTGTAGAAACCTTCTTCAGAAAACAAGCGAAACGCGATGTCGTTCTCCCATAACATCCTGGCCAGGATGTTGTTGTATTCACATGGGATGTAGTCATTGAACAGACATACATGTTCCTTATAGATATTTCCGCCGTTGTTGGTGACATAGGGATTCTTCAATCCGAATTCATCGACATAGTGATGCATAAGCTCTTCGTTTCGTCCGGAGACGAAAGTGAACTCGATGCCCCTTTCTTTCAGCTTTTCTGCAACTTCGATCAATCGGGAGTCGATCTTTTTCTTACTGTCAAGGATCGTGCCGTCAAGATCGGCAGCGATCAGTTTAATCATCGAAGACCTGGTCGAGTTTGTCACGTAAGAAGTCGCAGGAGTCTTTCAGATTCTGCTCCCAGGCTTCCGGATGGTCGTTCCAGAACTCGCCGTTGAACATACGGACACCCAGATCCTTGAGGACTCTGAGGTTGTTTACATAATCGGTCAGTCCGGTACCCCAAGGTACGGAACGGTCGGTCTTCGGCTTGGTCTCCTTGAGATGGCAGGCCCATATGTGGCCTCTTCCGCTCATCAGGTCCTCATTGACGGACTTCTCATAACCGAAGTCATGTTTTGCGCCGGCCAGATTGCCGATATCCGGATAGACACCCAGATACGGGCTCTGGCAGATATTGACGAATTCCATGCCTTTTTCCACCGTATCGATGAAATTGCGGTCCATCATCGTCTCAAAACCCATCAATACGCCTTTTCGAGCAGCGATTTCACAGGCGATCTTAAGGTTTTTGATGAACTCGTTTCTCGTCTCTTCGTTCTCCTCTTCGTAGTAGCAGTCATAGCCGGCAAGCTGAATGATGCGGATGCCTACTTCTGCGGCAAAGTCGACAGCTTTGGCCATGATGTCCATCGCCTTTTCGTGTTTTTCTTTGCCTAAGGAACCGAGAGAATATTTCCTCTGTGCCGAGAAACACATCGTATAGATCGGCACACCGGTCTTGCGTATGGCGGCCTTGATCTCTTCGATCTGTTCTCTGTCATATAAACGTTCGATCTTTTCGTCGGTCTCGTCGATCGAGATCTCGACCCAGTCGAAACCTGCCTTCTTGCAGGCAGTGAGCTTTTCTTCCCAGCTCAGGGTCATCGGCATGGATTTTTCATACATGCCTAAAAGGTATTTTCTATCCCTGGCCATAGTAAGCTCCCGGACCGTGCTTTCTCAGGAAATGTTTGTCTAAAAGCTCCTGCTGCATATCCCTGGTCTCAGGATTGACTAAGAAAGTCTTCATCGCCATCTCGGAAAGTGCTTCTAAGACGACGGAATTATGAACAGCATCGAACGGATCCTTGCCCCAGGTGAAAGGACCATGGGAATGGACTAAGACAGCCGGCATCTGATCGGGATCGATGTGACGCTTATTGAACTCTTCGACGATGACCTTGCCGGTATTGAGTTCATATTCCCCGCCGATCTCTTCCGGTGTCATATATCTCGTACAAGGGATGGACCCGTAGAAATAATCGCCATGGGTCGTACCTAAAGCCGGGATATCCTTGCCGGCCTGTGCCCAGGCAACGGCATTGATGGAATGAGTGTGGACGACACCGCCGATATTCGGGAAGTTCTTATAGAACTCAAGGTGTGTCATCAAGTCGGAAGAAGGTTTGAGCTTTCCTTCGACTCTGTTTCCATCGAGGTCCGTGACGACCATATCTTCCCATGTCATCTTGTCATAATCGACGCCGGAAGGCTTGATGACGACTAAGCCCTTTTCCCTGTCGATACCGGAGACATTGCCCCAGGTAAAAATAACTAAACCGTGTTTCGGAAGCAGAAGATTGGCTTCAAATACTTCTTTTTTTAATTGTTCCAGCATGTCAGTCCTCCTTGACTTCATAGATGGCAGCCTCATTCTTTGTGTGGTTTGCCGCAAAGATGAATTCTCTGCCATGGTGATGTACGACATCGAGGTTTGCCGGACCGATACCGGTCTCAACGGTCGTCACCTTATATTCGCCGTTTTCATAGGTCAGAACGAACGCTTCGCAGTTCACTCTTCGAATACCGGCAACAAAACAAGGCTTGCCCGTCAGATGCGTACCGACCAGAGCGTGGGCGAAGTCGATCTCATTTGGATAGGTGTAGTCGACTTCATACTTGCCGTCTTTGAGTTTATAGACATGGATACTGTTTCCATGGAACGGTTCGATCGTCATGATCTCCTCGTTGCCGTCCCCGTCGATATCGGCGATCGCAACTTCGGAAATGTTTCCTTCTAAGATCCTTTCGACTTTCCAGTCCTGCCCATCATGCGGAGGCGTGACTCTGACGATCCCGTAATCGGAACCGAAATAGCCGCAGTCTCTTCCTTCATACTGGCCTCTGGAATAGCCGTGGTTGCGGTAGTAACCGTCACCGATCTGGCGAAGGACGATGTTTTCGTTCTCCAGGTCAGCCGGTATTTCACCGACATAGATCTGACCTGGTCTTGACCAGTCATCCTTGAAGGCCTTGTCTCTGGCGATCGTCGCACAGATGACATAGTCTTTGCCATCGACATGATAGATGTCGAAACGATGTAAATACGGAAGATTGAAGACATCCTTCACCTTCCAGCCGTCTTCCGTCTTCTTGCCCCAGACGAGCTTGGAAGCGGAAGGAGAGATCTTCAGATAAAATTCGTTGACAGCCAGGAATTCACCCTTTCTTTCCTTGAAAGGAATGATGGACATGCATCCGCCTCTGTCATCTTTCCATACGGTCTGTTTCTTTTCGAAATTCTCACCGGTATAGGAATAGCACTCACTATTCGGGTTTTCCGAAGCAAAGAATGCGTAAAGATCGTCATCGATGACGATATGACTCGTGCAATAACATCTGACGATATCATCGAGATGTGTCTTTTCAAATCTCATATCTTTTCTCCTGAAATTAAAGCTTAAGAAAAGGGGCTGCACAAACAGCCCCTATTCAGTTTTCATTTACTCAACAAGACCGCTTGCTTTTAAAGCATTGACATATTCCGGCTGTGAGAGCGGATTCTTGACAGCAGCGATCTTCACATGATCCTTGATGGAATCAAATGTAGAAACGAAAGCTGGAGAAGTAATCACGATATCAAAGTTTCTTGCACTGGACTTTGCTTCTGCGATCGGAGCGTGCTCGACTTTGGCATCAACACCGAGAGCCTTGCAGGCTTTTTCTGCAGTAAGCTTCATCATCATGCTTGTGCCTGAGCCGCTTGCACAACATACTAATACTTTAATCATTGAATTTACCTCTTTTCTTTAATTCTATTTTACTTCTTTTTTGCGTTGAGTTCTTCTACGTGTTTCTTATATGCTTCGTAATCAGATACGCATAAGAAGTAACCTTCCGGATCTCTTCTGTACTGTAACTGAGGGATCGCAAGTAAGACGACGACGATAACTGCGACACCGACATACTTCAGGTAGTGCATGATGACACCGAAGATCGGCCAGATAACTGCCCAGTCAAACATTGCCATCCAGCCCTTGGCGTTGACAGTCTGTGTTAAGACAGTGACACCGTCGAGTGCGAAGAACTGTGCAGCCCATACAGAGCAGAATACCTGTAACAGACCGTTGATGAAGGAAGCGAGCATCGCTGCCTTTGCACCGGATTTAGCGTTGACGTATACAGAGATCGTAGCGTTGTCGAAAAAGACAGGGACGAATCCTGCTAAAGCGATGACCGGAGACTTCGTTAAGATCAGGATACCGATCGCTAAGAACTGACCGATAGCACCGAAGATGAAACCGAAGGTGACTGCATTCGGAGAACCGAAACCGTAAGATGCGGCACAGTCCAAGCCCGGAACAGCACCCGGTAAAAGCTTGTTGGAAATACCCTGGAAGGAGTTTGTCAGTTCACCGACGAAGATACGGACACCTAACTGTAAGACTGCCATGTAGACAGCGAATGCCAGAGAGTTGTCTAAGATACAGAACAAGAAGCTTCCGTTAGGCATTGCAACGCCTGCTGCAGATAATGCTTCCTTTCCTGTGATGATCATGATCGTACCGATGAACAGTAACATCAGGATAGAAGTAGAGACAGTGTTTTCGTTGAACATGGATAACCAGCCCGGTAATTCATATTCTTCGAAGGATTTGCCATGACCGGTCTTGCCGCCGAAGAGCTTGCCGCCAAGCCATTCATAGATAGCGATACCGAACATCTGCTGGTGAGCAACGGAGAAGCCTGCGCCGTCCGTCAGTCTCTGTGCAGTTTCAACAGTAAGGTTGGAACCGACTGCCCAGTATAAGCCAAGCAAAACAGCCATTAAGATAAGCATCGGAGTATCACCTAACTGCGGGAAGCAAGTTAAGAAGATCCAGAATGCGAATGTAGCCTGCTGCGTCTGTACGTGACCCGTTGTAAAGACAGCTCTGAGCTTGGTGACTTTCTGGAATCTGACTAAGAGGATGTTGAAGATGAAGGCGATCAGCAGCAGGACCATGACCTGACCGAATGATCTGCCGACAGTTTCGATAGCACCCTGTGCAGCGACCTGACCGACATATGTGTCAAGGATCATTGCGTCGATACCGAACTTGTTGGATAATGCAGTGATGATCGGCTTGAAGGTGCTTGATAAACCGCCTGAACCGACTAAGAGTACTTTGTAACCTACAGTTGCTTTGATGAAACCGGAGAATACTTCATACCACTGTTTCTTTAACAAGATGTAGCCGATTACCGTGATCAAACCGATAAAGTAAGCCGGAGTCTTAAGGAAGTTATTCGCAAAATACTCCCAAACAGTCATTAAAATATTCATTCTTTTCCCCCTTTTGTGTTATTCTGAATATTTTTTGTCTATATCAAGAAGATCCTCTTTTGTTTCAGCGGCTAAAAGGTCTTCTACGATACCTTCTTTGATAAGCATTTCGGACAGCTGGACCATGTTCTGCAAGTGCTGGTCATTGTCAACAGCTGCCAGAGTGAAGAACAGTCTTGCGTTTTTCGTTTCATCTTCTGGATCGAAGACGACTGGTGTCTTGACTTTGCAGAAACCGATCGCCGTCTTATGGCAGCCCGCACCGCCCAAAGTGGAGTGAGGCATTGCCACATCCGGCATAATGATGAAATAAGGACCGTAAGTGTTGACGTTCTCGATGATCTTATCGAGATACTCCTTGTCGAGCGTACCGTCAGCAACTAACGGCTGAGCTGCACCATAGATGGAATCCTGCCAAGATTCAAAGGAATCGGCAAACAGATAATGATTCGCCTCAACGATGTCTTTTAATAACATGATCTACCTCCGTTTTTTCAAACTATTTTAAATTATACAATCTTTGTAAGCGCTTAACAATAAACGTATATGAGTGTTTTATGAAATATATGAAGGATTCAGCAATTATTGGCCATATGTCTGCCAGCCGGCCGCCTCATCGGCGATCTGCTGCTCGCTGAGTTCAGGGACAGCGCCCATGATCCTGGCCATACAGTAGGTCTTGGCTGCTTCCTCAAGATATACGGCGGCATATAAGGCCTCTTCAAGATCTTCACCGAAACAGATCACCCCGTGATGCTTCATGATGACCGTGTTGGCATCCCCGGCATACTCGACTGCCAGTTTTCCCATGCCGATGTCCTGCGACTTGGTCCAGGGGGCAACATTGATCCTGGCATGGTTGGCATCGATCAGGGTCACCATACAGGCCGGAAGGCTCTCATTATTCATTCCGATCGCTGTTGCGTAAGGCTGATGGGTGTGGATCGTCGCTTTTACGCTCGGCATATGATCATAAATATAGATCAGAGCAGCCGCATCGGAAGTCGGTTTTCTGTGCCCTTCTTTGAGCTTTCCTTCGTGATCGATCACGCAGAGATCATCGATCCCCATATCCTCGTACAGCATTCCCGATGGTGTGACGACAAAAGTATCGTCGTCGATCTTCATGGAAATGTTTCCTCCGGTTAACGAGATCAGCCGGTATTCCTTCATGCGAAGGCAGGCTCTCATGATCATAGATTTTTCTTGTTCGTACATATCTTGTCCTCTAAATCAGTTATATCAAATAATAAAAAAGAATAAACATATATGCGCAGAATCCTTCATATAATCATTAAAATGATCATAAACTTAACAGTCACTGGAAAGCTTTTAATAATAGAATGGAATTAGACATACAACATGATGATCATTTATTAAGCAAAAGGAGGTTAATACATGCCAAACGTAAATGACATTACTCGTGAAAAATGGATCCTTTCCACCTTCCCTGAATGGGGAACTTATCTCAATGAAGAGATCGCCGACACAAAATGTGAACCGGGCAAGTTCAAAATGTGGTGGCTGGGAAACACCGGTATCTGGGTAAAATCCGAAGGCAACACCGACATCATGGTCGACTTATGGTGCTCCACCGGTAAGAAGACTCACTATAATGACGATGGTTCCGTAAAGATGATCGATCCGGATCATCAGATGGCAAGAATGTCCGGTGCCAGAACGATGCAGCCGAACCTCAGAGCCATCCCTTGCGTTCTCGATCCGTTCAAGATCAAGAAGCTCGATGCATTGCTCGCATCCCACACGCACTCCGACCACATCGACGTCAACGTCGCAGCAGCGATCTTACAGAACATCGAAAAACCGATCCCATTCATCGGTCCGAAGTTCGCAACCGATCTTTGGAGAAAATGGGGCGTTCCGGAAGAAAGATTAGTCACAGTCAAACCGGGTGATGTCGTTGAAGTCGGTGACATCAAGATCCACGCCGTCGAATCCCTCGACCGTACGATCCTGATCACTAACCCGCCGGCAGGCGATCTGACACACATCGAAAACTTCGGACGTGACATGGATGAAAGAGCTGTCTCTTACATCATCGAAACTCCGGCCGGCACGATCTATCATTCCGGCGACAGCCACTTCGGCAACCTGTACGCAAAACACGGCAACGAATACAAGATCGACGTCGCATTCGGTTCCTATGGTGAAAACCCGAGAGGCATCACCGATAAGATGACTTCTTCCGATATCTTGAGAATGGCTGAAAACCTCAACTGCAAGGTCGTCATCCCTTATCACCATGATCTGTGGACGAACTTCCAGGCTGACACCAAAGAGATCTTAGTCCTCTGGGCTATGAGAAGACACAGACTGCAGTACAAGTTCAAACCGTTCATCTGGGAAGTCGGCGGACACTTCACATATCCGGATGACAAAGACAAACTCGAATACCATCATACAAGAGGCTTCGAAGATGTCTTCACTGAGGATATCAACCTGCCGTTCCGCGCATTCCTGTAAAGATCAGATATGCATATGGCTCACTTGCGAAAGTGAGCCATTCATTATCATCTATGAACAATCTGTTAGGAATCTATGAAAAAGCCCTTCCCGATCTTTCCTGGGACGAAAGATACGCTATGGCTCATAAAGCCGGCTATGACTTCATCGAATTATCGATCGACAGAAACCGGCTGAACAAACTCGACTGGAATGATGATCAGATCAAGGAAGTCAGAGACTGTGCTAAGAAATATGATATGTCTCTGGAAACGATGACCTTGTCGGCCAACCGCTATTATCCGATCGGGGATCCGAAAAAAAGAGAGGAAGGCATCCTCCTCATCAAAAAAGCCATCGTCCTGGCAAAAAAGCTGGGTATCAAATTGATTCAGCTTACCGCCTACGATGTCTATCAGAAAGAATCGACGGATCTTACAAAAGAACTGTACGAACAAGCCATACGGGAAGTCCTTGACTTTGACAAAGACTACGGCATCATCCTGGCCATCGAAGTATTGGAGGATGTGGAACATTTCAATACTTCAGAAAAACTCATCCCCTTCATCAGAAAGATCGACGATCCCCTCTTGAAAGAATATGCCGATACCGGCAACCTCGTCTACAACGGTTTTGACCCCCTCAAAGATCTCAAAGACGGGATCGAAAAGATCGCAGCGATCCATATCAAAGATGCGATCTATCATAACGAGCACAATATCAGCTACGGGGAAGGTCTTGTGGATTTTGATGAAGTATTTCAATATCTGAAGCAGATACATTATGAAGGATATCTTGTTTCCGAATGCTGGTACGAAGAAGACCATCATCCGGATATCATAAAGATCAATGAATTTCTAAGGAGAAAAATGTTATGAGACCAAAGATACAGCTCGCATTGGACTGCGACAATACCGAACAAGCCATCAAAGCCTGCCAGGGCGGCGTCGTTGACGAAGTCGACATCATCGAGACCGGCTATTGTCTGATCGCCTCGGAAGGCGCAAGAGTCGTCAAGCTCTTCCGTGAGATGTACCCGGAAAAACCGCTGGTCGCCGATTTCAAGATCGTCGACGCCGGCAAGAAGATCTCCGGCATGTTGTTAGAAGGAAGGCCGGATTATACGACGATACTGTGTGCCTGCGAAAAAGGGACGATCACCGGTGTCAGAGACGAAGTCAAAGCCAGAGGCCTGAATACGAAACTGCAGATGGAACTCTATGGCCACTGGTCCTTCGATGATATCCCGATGTGGATCGAAAACGGCATCTCCCAGCTGACTCTGCAGCACTCCGGCGACTTGCCGGGAACATGGACACCGGAAGAGATCGAAGTCTTAAAGAAACTGACGGAATATGACGTCGATGTCTGTGCAGCCGGTGCGATCGGCTACGACGAACTCGAACTGTTTAAAGGTATCCCGGTATCCTGTTTCATCTTCGGCAGAGCGATACGCGGTGCAGCAGATCCGGCAGCGGAAGCCAGGCGCATCAAAGAAAAGATCATCGAGATCTGGGGCGAATAAAAAACAAAAGTTCATTTCGAAGAAACAGAACTCCGGAATGAACTTTTCTTTTTGATCAAGAAAAGGAAGTGCGAACTTCCTTTTCAAATACAGTTAGATATTGTTGGCTGCTTCGTATGCTTCCCAGATCGCTTTCATGATCGTGGCAGCACCGGTCGCATCGCCGACTTCACAGATCGGAACACCGAGTTCCTTCCATTCTTCCTTGAGATTCGGAGCCGGTCTGAAACCCAATGCGGAAACAACAGTATCCGCTTCGATCTCCACCTTTTCGCCGTCCTTTGTCTCAACGACCGCACCCTTGTCGCTCACTTCGACGAGCTTGGTGTTCGTGCAGACTCTGACACCCTTGTTTTCAAACAGGTCACAGATCATCTGTTTGTTCGGATACGGCGCACTTGCCCCGCCTGCCGCCATGATGTCATCGAGTGCTTCGACGATGATGACTTCCTTGCCATGATTTGCCTCATCAAGTGCGATCTCACAGCCTACCAGACCGCCGCCGACGATGACGACTTTCTGTCCGAGTTTTTCCGGATGATCGATCGCATCCAGAGAACCTACGGCCTTATCGAGACCCGGGATGTTCGGATGGACTTCATTGGTACCGGTCGCCAGGATGATGGCATCCGGTTCTTCCTTTCTGATGCAGTTGATGCAAGGTTCATGATCTAATTTCACGTTGATGCCAAGTTCCTTGATCTCGTTCTGATACCAGGCATTGAGCTTGGCGATCTCCGATTTGAAAGAATGGGCCCCTGCTTCAACGACATGACCGCCGAGATGATCGGATTTTTCAAATAATGTGACTTTGTAGCCTCTTAAAGCGGAAGTTCTCGCCGCTTCCATACCGGCGATACCGCCGCCGACAACGACGACCTTCTTTTCACCCTCACCCGGCTTCAAGCCGACGACGAGCTCTCTGGCTGCCTGCGGGTTGACTGCGCAGGATGCCGGTTCACCGGTCTCCACACATCTTCTGAAGCAGCCCATATTGCAGCCGATACAAGGACGGATCTTTTCGACCTGGCCGCTTATGACTTTATTCGGATATTCCGGATCCGCCAACGAAGGTCTTCCCAGACCTACGGCATCGATCTCACCTTTTTCGATGGCCTCTTTTGCCAGATCATAATCCTGCATCCTGCCGCCGGCGATGATCGGGATATTGGTCACTGCTTTCGCCTTTGCAGCTAACGGGATCATGAAGCCCTGCGGATTGTACATCGGCGGGCAGGCATAATAGAAAGCATCATAAGTACCGGTATCGACATCTAAGAAGTTGTAACCGTAGCTTTCCAGAAGTCTTGCGATCTCAACACCTTCTTCCAGAGTTCTGCCGACTTCCTCTTCGCCGGTCAGTGTTGCCTTATCGTAGTCTTTGATATAGGTCTTCAGACCCAGACGCATGCCGACCGGGAAGTCATCGCCGCACTTTGCGTGGATGCCTTCGACGATCTCTCTGGCGGCACGGAGTCTGTTTTCCAGGCTTCCGCCGTATTCATCGGTCCTCTTGTTGAAGAACGACATACCGAATTGGTCAAGCAGATAGCCCCAGTGCATCGCATGGATCTCGACGCCGTCATAGCCGCATTCCTTGGCGACTCCGGCAGCCTCGACCATATCGGCGATCTTCTGTCTGATCTGTTCGATCGTCAGTTCCGGTGATTTCTGTGAAGGATCTCTCCAGACCGGGTTCTCGGAAGGTCCCGGAAGACCCGGATAGTTCCTGCCCAGACCCATGGTGATCTGGCAGAAGATCTTCGATCCGGCCTTGTGGATCGTGTCCGTCAGAACTTTGGCACGTTCCTGCCAGTGCTTGTTGGTATTGACGTTTGGTCCCAAAGCGGAATACGGATCGACATGGTAGTCCGTCGCTGCCGCACCCGGAATGATCAGACCGAAACCGCCCTTTGCCCTGAGCTCAAAATACCGGATCAGATTGTCGGAAAAACCGCCTTCTTCATCGTAAGAAAGAGCGCCCATCGACATCGGGATGACCGTGAAACGATTCGGGATCTCTACATTACAGATCTTGTAAGGCTTAGAGAAAACATCGTACTTACTCATATTATATTTACTCTCCTATATCATTATTTTATCACTGCAGTTTTTCTCTTGGTACAGCAAGGCTCTCAGTTTTCTCTGATCCAGACTCCTTTGTATAAGGTATGACAGCTGTTATCTGTCGCAATGACATACGGGACAAGCTTGTTCTCCAATGACTTCACGACATATCTTTTCTTGCCGTCTTCATCATCATAGATAACCTGTCCGACCCTGATCTCACTCAATGTTTCCGCCTTTTTCATGAACTTTCCTCCTCAAGATCATCTTAGCGTTTCTGTAAAAATAACATGGGTAAAAATCAGGACACTAAAAAACTCTGCCCTTAAGACAGAGTCCCTTTTCAGATCGCTTCGCCATCAGAAGCGATGATCTTTTGATAATAATATGCCGAGTCCTTGAAGTAACGCTTCTTGGAATCAAAGTCCACATACAGTAATCCGAAGCGCGGACCATAACCTTCCGCCCATTCGAAATTATCCAACAAAGACCAGTACTGATAACCGATGACCTCATAGCCTTCATCAACTGCCCGTTTCAGATTGACAAGGTAGTCTTTCATATAACCCATCCTCTTGTCGTCATGGATCGAGCCATTCTCATTCAATACATCATCGTCATATCTGGATGAGTCGTAGTTGAGACCGATGATATCGAGATTCTCTGCCGCTCCTTTACAGGCCCTGTCTCCTTTTCTTCCCTTCGACATGAAGAACAGGAGTTTTCCAAACTTCTGCGCCGTCATATTGAAGAAGGCGGAACCGACCGGTTTATCTTTATATTCCTTGTTGTTTTGAAGGGGTTCGGCTTTGTATTCCCCCTTCTGTTTATAGACGCCCATGCCCATATTGGCATAGACATTCAGCAGTACATTGATGCCTGCCGTAACGGGTCTTGAATCATCGAGATCTTTGACATAGTCTTTCAAGATCTTACAGGTATCCACCCCTTTCTGCTCAGCGGTCTCGGAGACTTCGTTGCCGATCGAATACATGATCACACAGGGATGATTGTAAGAAGTTTCGACCATCGTTCTGAGATCTTCCTTCCAGCACTTTTCGAAATTCCTGGAATGATCGTGATAGGTCTTCGGGATATACCAGCCGTCATAGATCTCGTTCATCAGATAAAGGCCCAGTTCATCGGCGATCTGAAGCTGTATCTCAGAAGCCGGATTGTGCGCCATACGTAAGGCATTGAAGCCGTTTTCCTTCAGGATCTTCATACGGCGATATTCCGCATCATAATATTCGTTGGCACCGATGATCCCGTGGTCGTGATGGATGCAGCCGCCTCTCAACAATACGCTTTTGCCATTGACCCGAAGTCCGTTCTTTCCATCCCATTCCAGTCTGCGGAAGCCGTATTTGATCTCTTTTGAATCTTTCTTTGATGAAACTCTGATCGTATAGAGATACGGGTCTTCTTCGCTCCATAAACGGATGTCCTTTAATTCGATACGGCCAAGCGTTCCTTCATAGATCTTTTCTTCCTTATCGAATATTTCCACTTGGATCTGCGAACCTTCGATCGTCTTTGCCTTGATTTCGACAATCACCGGATCATAGCTCAGAGTCTTCACTTTAAGATCGCAGATGTGATCTTTTTCTTTTCTCATCAGGCACACA
The DNA here is from genome assembly GCA_045540935.1 of Erysipelotrichaceae bacterium. GTDB lineage: Bacteria > Bacillota_I > Bacilli_A > Erysipelotrichales > Erysipelotrichaceae > Colivicinus. The sequence goes on from JAZQIF010000214.1 coordinate 14,518, forward strand.
TCCCGGAAGATGCCGCTGCCCGAATACCAGCGGCAGTTGGGTTCCAGTGAATTGTCCGCTTCGACTTTCAAATGATTCTTTCCGATCCTGGCCGATGGCAGAAGGTCGACATCGAACGGTGTATAGCCGTATTCATGGCTCATCAGTAAGACATCGTTGAGCCAGACCTTTGCCTTGCGGTAGACACATTCGAAATGGATGAATAATGCCTTCTCAAGATCTTCTTCGTTCAGATCGAATTCTTTCTCGTAAATGTAACGGCCGCCCGGGAAGAAACCGGAGTTGATCCCGTTGCTGCATGAACTACATCGTCTTCCATCTCAACGAACCGATCTCGGCAGCCGATGTCATCGAATATTCCGGCATGTCGAAGTCCTATCTTTGCAAGCAGTTCAAGTCTAAGACCGGCATGAGTATCTCACAGTTCATCACCTCTTCCAAGATCGACGAAGCCTGCAGCCTTCTGATCAATACGTCCAGAACGATCCCCGAGATCTCGGCCTACCTGTCGTTTTCTTCTCAGCCGTATTTCCAAAGCGTATTTAAAAAAGTCAAAGGCATGACGCCTTATCATTACCGTCAATACAAGCAAAAAGGACATGAGTGAATCATGTCCTTTCGTCTGGATCTTTGATGATCTTAATCGAGGTCTTCGCCGTTAGAAGCGATGACTTTCTTATACCAGTAGAAGGAATCCTTCCTGGACCTCTTCATCGTGCCGGTCCCATCATCATGTTTGTCGACATAGATGAAGCCGTAACGTTTTCTCATCTCACCGGTACCGGCAGAGACCAGATCGATCGGTCCCCAGGTCGTATACGCTCTTAAGTCGACGCCGTTTTCGATGGCTTTCTTCATCGTGACGATGTGCTTGCGGAAGTAATCGATACGGTACGGGTCGTGGATGCTGCCGTCTTCTTCGACCGTGTCGTAAGCACCGACGCCGTTTTCAACGACCATCAGCGGTCTTTCATAGCGGTCATAGATCATCTCGAGATAGTACTGCAAGCCATCCGGGTCATATGCCCAGCCCCAGTCGGAGTATTGCAGATACTCGTTCTTGGTGCCTCTGACCATGTTGCCGGAAGCACCTTCCGCATCCTTGTGAGTGGTGACGGACATCGACATGTAGTAAGAGAAGGTATACATATCGACAGTGCCTTCCATCAGGGAATTGATGTCATCCTCCGTGATATCTAGGACGACATTATGTTCGTTCCATAATTTCTGCGCATAGGTCGGATAACG
>JAZQIF010000215.1:0-19455 GCA_045540935.1 Erysipelotrichaceae bacterium
ACATCATCACACAGACCCCTTCATTTGCTTTGCTGTTGGAATAGATCTTCAAAGTCAGCTTTTTGTCTTTATAGCCCCTCAAAGAATATTCGGGCTCGATGAATACGCGATGCTGCTCAGGGATATCTTCCACATCGAAGATCTTGCGATATAAAAGCGTATTGCCATCCAGAAGATCGATGCTCAAAAGGCCCTTGCCCTCTCTGTAAAGCTTGGTGAAAACGATCGAGACCTGTTCGATATTATCGACCGTATTGACAAAATCCTGAGAAACGACGACATTCCTCGTGATCTCCGGAGTGATCGAATCCGCCTCCATTACAGAGATCGAATCTTCTGCGACCCTGTATTTGAGCTGATCGCCCGAAAGAAAATAAAAAGAGACCGCAAAGACTGCGTAGATCAGAAAACTGATAAGAAATATTTTTTTAAGATTGTTTTTATTCATTTACTCACTGATTGAGAAACAAAGCGTTCCCTTGATCGTCTTGTTGCCAAAGCGGAAAGACGCATCCGCATTTTTATTCATCATGATGACAAGTCCCGTATCTTCTTGTTTCATCGGGGTGATCCTGATCGTCAGTTTCTTGTTTTTCATGCCATCCAGCACTCCTGCAGGCGTGATGTAGGTACGATGCTGATCCAGTATCTCACCGGAATCGACTGTGACTTCGCCTAGGATAGTCTCATTTTCCAGAAGTTCCAGTTTCATAGGAATGCCCCCGATAGCGGAAAGTCTTGAAAACACGATGCCGACTTTGCCGATCGAATCCGTACTGCATATAAAATCCTGTTCAACGATAATACCGCTTTTGATCTCGTTGCAGGTGCCGGTAGCTTCCGGCATAACAGTCGAATCATCATTTCGGATGCCTGATGAATTCTTAAACAGAACATCTTTGAACATGAACGCGATAGCAGTGATCACAAAGACGGCGATTAAGAAAATCAGGACTCCCATCAGCTTCTTGTTTTTCATAACATTCCTATTATAGCAAGTTTAAATATAGTTTACTAATACCAGGATGATGAAGAAAAGATCATTGACCGTATGGCTTTTGAAACGATCCTCTTTCAAAAGCTTTCTTTTTAATGAAGCATCCTCCTTATATCCGGCAACGATCTGCAAGACTTCTTTTTTATCTTTGTCAAGTTCGTCGCCATAGACTTCCAATAAAGATGCGGCGGTCTTACTTCGATAATTACGGATCTTGCCATTTATAAATCTGTCAACTCTGCCCATGAAGACTCTGAATTTATTGGCATCCATGCCGATCTCATTGTTGCCATGCTGGCGATAATACATATGCGATCTTTCATCGAGGATCACCTTGCCAAACATCGCGACTACCTTATGGATGATCGAATCATGAATGAGACAATAGCGGTTTTTCATATCGTAGCGGATGATCTTTTCTCTTGCCGCATCATTGAATACGAAAGTACAGCCCGGAGCCGTATGATAAAGCAGTGAGTGGGCAAAATCGGTGAAACCATAGAGTCTGGAAACATTGGAATCGAGCGGATGAAGATCCTTATCCGTCAATGTATACTTGCTGCAATAAAGCAGCGGGATCGCATTATCTTCTTTCTTCAAAGTCTCGACAGCTGTAAAAAGCTTATCTTCAAACCACACATCATCCTGGTCACAAAGGGCATAGTAATCCGCCTTCTCACTCTGGCAGATCAGATCATAGAAGGACTTGGCCGGTCCCATATTTTCCCCTTCATAAAGCTTTATGAAAGGATACTTTTCGATATACTCTTTGATGATCGAAACAGTCGCATCCTTTGACCCGTCATCCCGTATGAGGATCTGGTCAGGCACCAGCGTCTGTGCGATCAAAGAGTCGATCTGCTCACCGATATATTCCTGTCCGTTATACGCGGACATCAAAACGATCAGTTTCATTTCATCACCTCATTTACAGCTTTCCTGCATTCTTCTTCAAATACATCACTGTTGAGATTCTCATCATAGAGATCATAGATGCTCTGACCGTTCCTTCGCATTTGTATCAGTTTCTCTTCGTCGATGAAAGAAGCTTCATCAAGATTGATGCCGGCATGATACTTCGCGATCAGATCGGAAGTATCGCCTTCGATCGTATTGATGATCGGAAGGCCATGTTGAAAATAGTCGATGCATTTGACAGTCAGACCGATATACAGACCTTTCTTATATACATTGATCCCGGCATGACAGAGCTCAAAGATCTCCTTCTTGCCTTCTTCGTTTCTGATCGGACCATGATAGATCACTTCGCAGACTTCTTTCAGCTTTTCGATGAAGTACGCGGTATTTTCGCCTTCTCCGATCACATGCAGTACGACCGGCCGTTTTACCGTCTTGATTGCCATAGCGATGCGATCGGTATCGATGATGTTGTTGATCGAGCCGATATAGACAAGCGTCAGTTTTTCATCGTCTGCCTTGCATGGCGTCTTGATCGAAGTGCCTTTCCTTGCCCAGCGGATGGTCTTTAAAGTACCATCATACTCTTCAGACAGGATATTGCGGTATAAGTCACATTCACTCACCACAAGATCGGCACAGCCGATATTGTTCTTCCTGAGACCTTTCCAAAGCTTGAAAGGAAACATGTCTTTGGAGATATTGACAGGAAGCGACTCCGGCCACATGTCGATGATATCGATGATCAGCTTCTTTTCAGGATGTCTTTTCTTATAGGCGGCAGCACGTTTAATTAAAGAATTTGCCGGTGCCATCAGCCAGATCAGATCGGGATCTTCTGTCTCGATCAAATCGAAAAGATCTTTCGCAAAACGATGATGCGAATACATCCTTTTCACAGACAGGTTTTTCTTATAGGGAAGTGTTTTGATCGAGGTGAATCTTTCAGGTATGGATTGTCTCTTGTTTTTTCGCATATGCGAAAAATCCGAGGTCAGCAGTATTGTCTGAAAACCCATTTTTTCACATGCGTCGCAGACAAAGCCGGCACGCTCTTCATTCGATTCAAAACACGTTGCGATAACAGCTTTCATAGATCAGTTCATGAAGGTATAAGACAGAACATATACGACGACCTCAAACACCAGAAGGACGAAGATATATAAGATATACGGATCGAATCTCTTGTCGATCTTGAACTTTCTGTTGCTGAAGATCGGAAAAAGATACGGCAGGAATGGTGAGAAATATCTTCCCTGTATTCCCTGAATGATCGGACCGCCGTAGTCTTCGATGACTTCCTGATCGACTTCCGTCCAGGATATCAGCATGCCGCCGACCATCATTAATCCGGCAAAGATGCACATGCCGATGACGATGATCTTGAAGGAAATGCTTTCATTCACCTTTTCTTCGCGCAGGCTCGCCGCGATCAGTAAGGCAAGGATGGAATGGACAAGATAGGTCGGAAGGATCAGCGTATTGCCCGAAAGCGCTCTTCCAAACGAGGCATAGAACCAGGTCTTCAGGGAATAGCGGATCGTTCTGAGCAGAAGCTCGATCGCTGCCATCGGATCAGCCATGACATCGGAGAAGGTATAGGTCTCTCCTTCCACCTTCAAAGGTCCAATATTGCCGATCAGATCGAAACTTTCGGCATTCAGCCTGTTGAGGAAGAGATTTTCGAAGATCTTGCGCACCACCCGGAATGCCAGCGGGAACAGTAATACTGTGAGTTCATACATCGCTGGTGCTGTGACGATCAGCGTTGCGATGATCTTGTTTTTCTTGGAACCGAAACGCTCCTCAGGTACAAACCAGTAAAGGAAGCTGAACAGGCCATAGACGACCTTGATCGGTGCGATCAGCATGTTCACGAGGAAGACAAAGATGAATTCCTTCCTGCTGATCGGTTCATCCGAAAACATCCACTTCATCAGGAAGGCGATGATCACGAATGTCAGTCCATTGATATAGCAGTCATAGGAAAAAGAAGCTGCCTGCTGCATGAAGATCGGCAAAGTCGCCAGAATACCAAACAGCAGTTTGTGGACCGGTGTATTCTTGATCGCGATATAGACACAGACCACATAGAAAGCCAGATTGAAGAGCCTACCCAGATAGAAAGTCGCCAGCATGTTCAATTTTAAAAGTCTGCCGATCGTGATGCCCAACGCCTGCGGGACGAAACAGATCGTATAAGATTCATCGATATCAAAGTTCAGCTTGACGTTTTTATTGTCAAGGTGAAGCGGACGGCCGATCTTGGTGATGAAGCGCTCGTACGCCGCCGAGATATTCAGATGTCCGGCCATGGCACCGTAGTTGAGATATTCTTCATCGATGATCTGATGGTCTTCCGCACCCATCATATAGTTAGACAATTGCAAGGAATATTCATAGTGGATCGTCTCATCCGGAACCGACATCGGTGTGATGATCAGCCAGAACGTCAGACCGAAACTGATCGCAATGACGGTGAATAAGACTTCATACTTCGGTCTTACCAGCAGTATCAGCAACATGATCACGCTGAAAGTAGCGATGACCCAGCTGATGACGATCAGATAGAAACGATGCAGGTCTTCATTCGCTTTCAGAAAACGCAGTGAGAGATCGCCATCCATCGTTTCCCCATCGATCTTCAAAACACTTCCTTCATAGGCCTTGGCATTGGAATAATAGACTCCGGCTCCCTGCCCGGCTTCGCTTTGGGAAGTCAGTTCCACATGTATTGCCTTCTCGATCGATGGATCGATCGTCCTGGAAAAGCGGAACGTTACAAAAGCGTTGTCCTGCAAAGAAGAGACCTTGAGGGTCTTATTTACGTAGACTTCATCGGAATCCGCACCTTTGATCTTAACTGTAAAGGATCCGTTGTTTTTTCTGGCATAGGTCGCAAATTTGATCGCGACCGATTCGCATGTATCATCGATCGGGATGATCTCATCGATCGATAAATCATCACAAAGTTCGACTACATTATCGGAAAACTCATTGCCTCTTGCGCTTTTCCCCAAAGAATCGCGATAAGAATACAATGTGAAAATGACAGTCACCGCCCAAAGCACCAGCAACGCAATGACTGCTATCTTATTTTTATTGTAGTTTTCTTTTATCCTGATTTTCAGCTTGTTCCATTTCTCTTTCATATCATTGATCAGCCAATAGATTATTATAATTATCGTTATTCAGCTTTTCCAGCGAATAATCATAGACCGCCTCTTCAAAGATCAGCGAGCGGATATTGCGTTTGATCTCTTCCTTACTATGACCCACCGTATCAAAGCCATATTCTTTCAATATCCGATAACTCGGCGAGTTATCCCCGCATATGCCTAGGATCGGCTTTTTCAGCATCAGATATTCGACGATCTTGCTTGGCAGATACGGCTGACATTCCGCTTTTGGCATCAGCGTATCAAATAAGACGAGGATATCCGCATCCTTCATGATCTCAACAGATTCTTTATAGGTCACTTTGTCGTGTAATACAAAGACATCTTCCAGACCGTAGTCCCTGATCTTTTTTATGTCAGGTGCCTGGATCTCCGAATACTGATGAAAGACGATCATGTTTTTAAGATCCGGGACTTCACTTTTCAACTCTTTGAGTGCTTCTAAGAAACTGTCGATCTTGCGAAGACCATAGAGCCTGCCCAGATGGACTGCCTGTTTGACTTCATGATGGACTTTGGGTACATCCAGAAGTTCTGAATACATCTTCCACTCAGGGATATACGTCAAAGGATAGATCACGGATTTTTTCAGCAGTTCTTCGTAATTTGGATATTGTTTCAAAGTGAAATCGCGCTGTTCCTCACAGATGAAGACAAGGACATCCGCATTTCTGACGGCCGCTTCTTCATAGCGGTCATTGTAAAGACAATAGGCACCGACATTGAAGGCGATCTTATAGAAGATGCTTCGATCGTTGAGGTCGGTCCTTTTATAAGGCGAACCTTTGAACGGATCGGAAAAAGAAGCGATCCATTTTACTTCCGGATGTTTCTTCTTGATCTTTGCCCCGGCAATATGGCTGATGCCCGGTACGATCGATGTGAACAGATACTGATAATTTCCTTTTTCAAATTCCTTCAGGGAATCATGAACGTATTTATTCATCAGGATCAGACCGAAAGGAAGCCGTAAAGGATAATTTCTCGGTATCGCCCAGTCAAGATCCGAAGTGTATCTGATATGGAATTTTTGAAACGCTTCATCCTTTTCAAGCTCCTTCACCAGACTTGGATCTTCTTTTCCCTTAAAACAAAAAACATCCATGTCCATGTCAAGGTTCCTGAGCCGTTTATAGGATAATATCGTTACCGTGTCGTTGTAGGGAACAAAACTTCCCGGCACGACGAACATCTTATTTTTCATTCTTCTTTTTCAGTTCATCAAGTTCCTTCTTCAATGAAGCAACCTCATACGTCAGTTTTATGATCTCTTCGTTGTGTTTGGAGATCATGATGTAAACATAGAAAGTCAAGGCATACAGTAAAGCAGTCATGATCAGAAAGACCGTATTGACCGGTAACTGTATTCCCAGAAGCTTGGAAAGCGTATAGAAAGACTCCGGGAAGATCGCCATCATCAAAGACAGCAGTGCCCACAAAAGCCAGACGATCGAATAGCGGATATTCAGTCTTCTTCTTACCACCGAAAAGATGATGATGAAAAAGACACCCAGTGAAGCAAACAACAATCCAAAACGCAAACTTCTGCTCATAAAGACCCCTACTGAATAAATAAGATCGACAAGATCTCACACAACATGAAATAGATCGACTTGAACGGATTGGCAAAGTAAGAGACTCCCGTTTCCCTTTCCTTCATATCGACCTGTATCTCTTTGACATCATAGCCATGATGGATAAGATAGCACATCGCATCCGGCTCTGCATAAAAGTTCATCGATTCATCGAATCGTGCGATCACTTTCTTTCCCAAAGCCCGCATGCCGCTTGTCGGATCACTGACCGTCCTGCCGGTCTTCATCTTGATCAGAAAACACAGTAATCTGCTTCCTAACATCCGCATCGTGAACGGTTTCTTCTTCTCCACAAATCTTGAACCGACAACATAATCATAGCCGTTTTCGATCTCTTTGATCAGAGAAGACATAAAAACAGGAGGATGCTGGCCATCCCCGTCGATGCACAGAACGCAGTCATAATCATGATCGTGCGCATACATAAAACCCGCCCTGGTCACACCGGCCAGTCCGAGATTGACAGGCAGATCAAGGTGGTTGAAATTATTTTCATCCAGGATCTTCGGCGTATCATCTGTCGAACAGTCATTGATGATCAGATAATCATAACCATATGCAGTGATTTCTTCGGTCAGATTGCCGATGCTTTCCTGTTCATTGAAAGCAGGTATGACGATGAGTGTTTTCATACAACGTTTATTATAGTATATTCGCTTATTTTTTTCTTTCTGAGAAATACGCATCGATCCATGGCTTCTGTCTGTTCACCATATTTTCGATAGTAAACTCCTTGATGATCTCAAGGCTTCGCAAAGACATCTTGCGATTGTTCTCTTTTTCAAGGCAAAGATCGATATCTTCTGAGAGTTCATCCACATCATAAGTCTTGAAGATCTTTCCATTTCCATCGATCAGGCTCAGTGCCCCGACGACGCTGTCAGAAGCGATCACCGGTATCCCCTGGGCCATCGCCTCATTCAAGACCAGACCCCAGACATCGGTTTCCGAAGGAAGAACGAATAGATCGCTTGCCTTATAGTAATCGCTGACCTGGTCCGGCAGAACGAAGTCGATAAAATGGATCCGTTCACTGTCTTTTGATAGATCGAGATATTCCTTTGTCGGCTTCCCGCCGAGTATATACAGATCGCAATCGTCATGGCAGCGTTTTACCGCATTGATGAGATCTTCAAATCTTTTCAAAGGCAGGAAACGGCCGACGCCCAAAACGATGTTTCGATCGCTTTCGATGCCCAATTTTTTTCTGAAAGCCTGTTTCTCTTCTCTGGAAAACGGATGGTCGCAGATCTCAGAATCTTTGACTGAAGAGAAATTATGGACGATGATCTTATCAGGGTCTGCTCCATAGGAGATCAGATGCTTCTTCGCTGCCTCACCGCTTGCCGTAAAACCGGTACACAGCTTTCCGATGACGATCTTTTTCACGAATTCCCGCAAAGAAGACTTCGTCTTTTCTGTCGGATAGCCATCCACATTGACCAGAGAATATCTTCCCTTCAGCCGGCAATACAGAAGTCCCAAAAGATTGGTCTTCGGTCCATAGCCGTCAAAGATGATCAATGCATCCTTATTATCTTTGATGATATCGATCACGTCGAAACAAAGCGGATCGAAAAGATCCTTATCATTCTTCAATTTATGGATCTTGCAGGTCTCAGATTCTTTCTGTAACCACCTGTCGTCCCGTTCATAATCGTGGTCTTTCGTATAGACGATCGTCACATCATAAAACTTTGCGAGCTGCTCGCACCACATCTTTCGATAAGGGGCAATATTTGATGTAATGACAAAGATCTTATCCATTCAGATCCATCCTTCTGCATAATTCATATAAAAGACGCGGCGAAATGCGGCTGACCAAAGCGAGAAGATACGCCTTGATCTCGCTGATCCCTTTGATCTTCTTCAAGATCTTTTCCGCTTCCATCATCTTATACAGATCACGATATTCTTCATAATCCATCAGACTGGCCGCAGAATACAAGGTCCCAAGCTCCCAGCGTGGGAGTATCATCGAGATCTTATCCGTATATTGCGGATAGCGTTCTTCAAGTTCCTTGCAGAAATCGGAATAGACATGAAAACCGTTGACGATCTTCTGGTATGGCGATCCGGTCATGATGGACTGCGGACGATGATAATAGCCATACATCCTCTTGTTCAGATAGACTGCCTTTTCAGCTGAGAAGATCACTTCCCAGATGAACAGCTGATCTTCAGAATAGCGGATCTCTTCACGGAAGAAAAGATCATTGTTTAAAAGAAAGTCTCTTTTAATCAGCATCGACGGAACGACGAAGTCGATACTGCGTTTAAGAAAGACATCGATCAGTTCGTCTTTCGACAGCTTCATCCTCCCCTCATCATTATCTTCCGGGGCATCCTGCGTCTTGACATATTTAAAACCGCAGAATGAAAAATCCATATCGTCTTCAAATACCCCATATAAAGAAGAAAGAAAATCCTTAGATATCACATCATCCGAATCGATGAATACGACATATTCTCCCTTTGCCGCCTTCAGACCCGCGTTCCTTGCGCTGGACTGGCCGCCGTTTTCTTTCTTTATCACACGATAGTCTTTGCCGCTGTCTTTCAAAACAGTTTCCGCAACATTTATACTTTTATCCTTTGAACCATCATCCACCAGGATCAGTTCAAAGTCCTGAAAAGACTGTTCCAGAATAGAACGCAGACACTTTTCCAGATACTTTTCGACATTATATACAGCTACAACTACAGAGATCATTTCATTTCCTTTTCAAAAACGGCATCATTGATATTGATGCGGGGAAGGATGTTTCCATATCCTTCGTTATATGGGACCGCATAGGTCATATAGACGCGATCAAAAGCATTTAAAGCATCCTTAATATTCTCATCGGAACAGGCATACATCGAACCGAAGGGAAACGCAAAATCCTCGATCGTTACCCCGAACCGCTCTTCCAGTTCACTCTTGGACATCATAAAATGTTTCTTTGCCTCTTCGTTTTCAACAAAGCGGGACATCTCGTGACGATAGTTGTGTGATCCAAGGATCGCACCTGAATCTCTTAACATCTCCCTGATCATCTCTGATCTCAGATACTTCTCCTGATCCAGATACTCATTGGAAACAAAAAGATAAAACGGAAGCCCCTTTTGCTTCAATAGGGGGTAGGCATTCTGGTAGACACTTTCATAGACATCATCAAAAGATATCACGACATTATTTGGATCTTTTTCCTTCAACAAAGTCTTTGCATCGACGATCTTCTTGTTTTTCACAAGATAATCGATCAGTGCTTCAAAATGTTCCTTTGTGATCGCATAGACATCATGATCCTCGTTGACGTTATGAAACATATAAACCTTGCCCTGGCAAGGTTTATTCTTGTTTGTAAATACATACCATCTCTGCAGAAGGATGTAATACAATCTTTTAAGCATTCTTCCTCCACACCATCCGGTTGATGATGCCGGTATAGGACTGTATCAGTTTCACTACTTTATCCGAGACATTGGTATCGGTATAATCCGGGACTGGGATGCCTAAGTCATTGTTCTTATTCATTTCAATGGCTGTTTCAACAGACTGTAAGACTTCTTTTTCCGTAATACCGGATAAGATGAAGTTTCCTTTATCCAAGGCTTCCGGACGTTCGGTAGATGTTCTGATGGCTACTGCCGGGATAGGCTTTCCGATACTTAAGAAGAATGAGGATTCTTCAGGCAAGGTTCCGGAATCGGATACCACACACATCGCATTCATCTGCAGGTTGTTGTAGTCATGAAAACCTAAAGGCTTATGCATGATGACTCTTTCATCTAACTTGAAACCAGACTCCTCTAATCTTTTTCTTGATCGAGGGTGGCAAGAGTAAAGAACAGGGACATCATATTTCCTTGCGATGGCATTGATGGCACTAAATAAGGATTCAAAGTTTTCTCTGGTATCGATGTTTTCTTCTCTGTGCGCACTTAACAAGATATACTTCTTCTTTTCTAAGCCTAACTGATTCAATATATCGGAAGCTTCGATCTGCTTGATATGAGCACTTAATACTTCTGCCATTGGTGAACCTGTGACATAGGTTCTTTCCTTGGCAACACCTGAGGCATTGAGATATCTTCTTGCGTGCTCGGAGTAGCACATATTCAAGTCGGATATGACATCAACGATCCTTCGGTTGGTCTCTTCCGGAAGACATTCATCAAAACATCTGTTTCCTGCCTCCATGTGGAAGGTTGGGATATGTAATCTTTTGGCACCTATGACAGATAGACAGGAATTGGTATCACCTAAGACAAGTACGGCATCCGGTCTTTCCTTGACCATCAGCTTATAGGACTTATCGATGATATTGCCTATCGTAGATCCCAAGTCATCACCTACGGCATCTAAATAATAGTCAGGATCTCTTAGACCTAAGTCTTTGAAGAAGACACCGTTTAATTCATAGTCATAGTTCTGACCGGTATGGACCAAGATCATATCAAAATACGTATCACATTTCTTTATTACTTCAGATAATCGTATGATCTCAGGTCTTGTACCGACGATGATCATTAGTTTTAATTTGTCCATTCAGACCTCCTCATGGAACGTATCCGGCCGGTTCTTATCCAGCTGTTCATTTGCCCACATCAGTGTGACAAGATCTTCTGTATCGGATAAGTTGATAATGTTGTGTGTATATCCCGGCAGCATATGTACCGGTTCCAGTTTTCTGCCGCTCACTTCAAAGCGCATGACCTCTTCGCCGCCGATCTTTCTTTCTTCGATCAGGGCATGCCCGGAAACGACGAGGAAGAATTCCCACTTGGTATTGTGCCAGTGTTGGCCCTTGGTGATGCCGGGCTTTGAGACATTGATCGAAAACTGGCCATTGTTTTCCGTCTTCAGAAATTCGGTGAAGGAACCCCGATCATCGACATTGGACTTGAGTTCGAATTTCACCTTCCGCTCCGGAAGATAGGAAAGGAAAGTCGAATACAGTTTCTTTTCAAAACTTCCTTTCGGGATGGAAGGCATGACAAGGGTGTTCGGTTCTTCGTTGAAGGTATAGAGCAGATCGACGATCTCACCCAAAGTCTTCTGGTGGGTGACCGGAACAAAGCAGAGTTCTCCATCCTTGTGTTCTTTTCCTTTCAACGCTTCAAACATCTCATCGACGATATCATCGATGTAGACAAGTGTCAGCATCGTTTCGCGGTTATTTACCGTGATCGGCAGATCATTGGCGATATTGTTGCAGAAGGTAGCGACAGCAGAGTTGTAATTGGGTCTGCACCATTTGCCGAAGACGTTCGGGAAACGATAGACGCAGACTCTGACGTCGTTCTCCTTACCATACTTCAATAAAAGATCTTCCGCCTCTTTCTTGGATCTGCCGTAATCGTTGTCTAATAATGCCTGGGTCGAGCTCGACAGCATGACCGGGCATTTATTCCCGTTACTTTTCAATGTTTCAAGCAGCTCGCCCAGAAAGCTGTGGTTGACATCGAATTCTTTGGCGTCTTTGGGACGATTGACGCCGGCAAGATTGAAGACGAAGTCGCATTTGGAACAGAACTCATTCAGCTGTTCTTTACTCGTTTCGACATCGCATTCATAGATCTCATCGATGATGACATCTCTTGACCTGTCTTTGCTGTCTTTTACATTCTTCAGATTTTCTACGAGGTTTTTTCCGACAAAACCTCTGGCTCCTGTGACTAATATTTTCATACTCATCCTCTGTTTTTAAAAGAAGCGCTTATCTTTAGAAGCGCTTATATCATTGAAACATCTCCAGTTTTTTCAGAAGAGAGATCATCCCTTCGGTATCGAGTCTTTGCGTATTGTGCGAATTGTATTCTTCGACTTCATTGAGCCGGTCGTTGCCCTTGGAAATGTAGCGGTCATAATTGAGATCTCGGTTGTCTGCCGGGATGCGGTAGTATTCGCCAAGATCCTCCGCTTTGACCATATCTTCTTTGGTGACCAGGACTTCATAGAGCTTTTCGCCGTGTCTTGTGCCGATGTTGACGATCTTTGTATTCTCATTTCCCTTCAGTTGGACGATGGCATCTGCCAGTGTACCGATCGTAGCAGCCGGCGCTTTCTGAACGAAGAGGTCGCCCTGGTTTCCATGTTCGAAGGCAAACAAGACAAGTTCGACCGCCTCATCGAGCGTCATCATGAATCTGGTCATCTCCGGATTGGTGATGGTGATCGGCTGATCGTTTTCGATCTGTTCGACAAACAAAGGAATGACCGAGCCCCTGGAAGCCATGACGTTGCCGTATCTGGTAAGACATAAGACCGTATCGCCTTGTTCCAGCTGTCTGGATCGGGCGATGACGTTTTTCTCCATCAAGGCTTTAGTCATGCCCATCGCGTTGATCGGATAGGCTGCCTTGTCGGTCGATAAGAAGATCGCCTTTTTCACGCCATGCCTGACGCAGGCGTCAATGACATTATCGGAACCCAAGATATTGGTCTTGACCGCTTCGATCGGATAAAATTCGCAGGATGGGACCTGCTTCAAGGCTGCCGCATGGAAGACATAGTCGACGCCCTTGAAGGCATACTCGATCGATTTGTATTCTCTGACATCACCGATGTAGAACTTCAATTTACTCGCATATTCAGGATATTTCTGCTGATATTCATGACGCATATCATCCTGTTTCTTTTCATCTCTGGAAACGATACGGATCTCTTTGATGTCGCTGGTCAGAAACCTCTTGGCAACGGCATTGCCAAACGAACCGGTCCCGCCTGTGATCAATAACACTTTATCTTTAAACATTCGACTCACCTCTGTTTAAAACACCCTTCAATAGGATTGCATCCAGTATAAGTTTAGCATTTTCTCTGGTTTCTTTCATTGCAAACAGGAAAACGAAATTCGTCAGAAATTGCGTCAGCACAGCTGCGCAAGCCGCACCCAATATCCCAAAGCGGCGTATGAGCACATAATTGAGGACGATATTGCATAAAGCACCGAATAAAGAGATATGTAATTCAAACCTTGTCTTATGTTCACATTGCATATAGATCGTCCGGGCCACACCGATATAGGAGAAGCCTGTCGACCAGCAGTAGATCTTCATCGGCAAAGCGGCCGGTGCATATTCTTTTCCATACAGGATATAGATCGCAAGATCCCCGAATATTGCGATGCCGATCCCGGCGATCAATGCGATATAAAAGATCAGGGCATACAATTGTTTCAATTTCTTTTCAAACACATTCTTATCGACCTTATAGGTATCGATGATGACCGGACTCAAAGAATCGATGACCGCCGTCAAAACAAATGGCCAGGCATTGCACAACATCGTCGCCGAGCTGTAATAGCCGACGGTCGTCTCATCGATCATCTTACCTAAAAGTAACGTATCGGTGACCTTGCCATAGATAACGACCAGAAGTCCGGCAAAGATGTAGTATGCGCTGTTGGAAAGAAGGCGTTTTGCCATCTTGAAAGAGAATCTGAGATCGTTCCCGTCTTTGAAATACACAAGCAAGAGTAAGAAGGCGACCATCAGAAAGTCAAAGGAGATTCCAAAGGCAAACCAGTAAACGTCTTTCTTCAAAAGGATGCCCAAGATACGGAAGATCGATGAAAAGATATAGGCAAAGGCATAGACGAGGCCTGATTTTCTTGAAAGGAGCTTCGACTGGTAAAAATACATGATGCCGTCAAACGACTGAAACATCAAAGAAAAAGATAAAAGGATGGCGATATTGCGATACGCCTCGCCATCATTCAGCAGCATCACCAGGCCGATCGAAGAGATCATCGACAACAGTGAGATACAAAGACGTAAAACGATCATCGTGCCCAAGATCTCGTTGTTGTGCTCCCGATCATCCACTAACTGCTTGACGGCAATATCATTCATCCCCAGAGCACAAAGCGGCAGAAACAGCTGGATATAGGAATAGACATAGTTGACTTTGCCATATTCGGCAGGACCCAAATATCTTGTCACCAGCATCGTCGTGACAAAAGTCAGAAGCAGCTGAAATACCCTTCCGACCATGATCCAGGAGGCGTTTGTAAAGATCGTCTTATTGTCTGTCATTGCCAAGCCTTTCAAACATCCCGTGGATCATGATGCTGACGATAAGGAACAAGGAGGCTCCGGTCATCACCGGCTCCAAGAACATCTGCATGATCACACACGACAGGATACCAACCATCAGGATCTTCAGATCTTCATCGCTCTTGGATCTGAAATAGCGGATCAGATCCTTGAGATAGATCAGGGAATAGATGATCATGATCACAAAAGGAACGATGCCCGCATAATCGTAGATATCGATCCAGAAATCATGGACCTGTTCACCAAGGATCGCAGAGATATGCTGGCCACCCCAGGGGTATTTTGGCATCAAAGGGAAAGCTCCGAAATACAGTGAAAAACGCCGGTCATTGATGAACCCTTGTGTGAATTTGCGGATGATATGAAAACCCATCAGCCGTTCCTGCAGCTGAAACAGGTTCAACGAATAGACAAGCACGATCAAAGCCACAAAACAGATCATCGATCCGGCAGCGATCGCAAAGCCCTTCTTTAACTGCTTCGAACCCTTTTTCAAGATGAACATCTCATATAAGAACGAAAGAACGAAGCTGATCCCCATCATCATCACCGGAGTGCGTCTTCCGATCACGGTCAGATAAAACATCGACAATATGAAATTGACGAAAAAGAAGATCTTCAGCTTTCTGTTCTTTTCATGAAAGATCAGATAATACAGGCAGCCGATCAGCAGGTCCGCATTGATCGCTGTCGCCGTATTGGAGATCTTTTCCCTCGTCCAGAAATCATAGTGAGTCGTGGAAAAGAAAAAGCCATGGTAACCGTGTAAGATCGCCTCAATGATCGCATTGAGTATCACGTGCAGGCTCATTGAAAATGCCAGAAGGTAGATGATCTTTTGGATCTTTTTCTCGTCTGCCTCATAGACATTGCAGCCGATATAATATGCCATCGGCAGTGTGAAGCCCATGACACAGTAAAAGTTTTTCACCGAAAAATAATAAAAGCCGATCGCAAAAAGACAGAGTACGGCAAACGTCAGAGGCGAACCCACATGAAACTTCAGCTTGCGATCGATGAACAGAAGAAAACAGATGATCGGTAAGATCAGCTGTCCGTAATGAAGGAAATTCACTCCTGTCAGAAACAGAAGGATATTGATACAAAGATTGATGTATTTATTTGAAGACCAGATATTGTCCATTTAAACGATGCTCCTGTAAAACTCTTCAAGCCATTTTGCCGTCGCCTTGACATCGAATCCAGCCTTGATTATATCTTCTTTGGTATAAGGACGCAATGTAAGCTCCTTATTCATTTCCGAGACCCATGCATCTTTTTGTAACGGAAGGAACTCACAAAGTCCCGTGATATTCACGTTTTTGTCACACTGATCGCTCAGCAAGCAGCGGATGCCCGATGCCTGCGCCTCGACTGCCGCAACACTCAATCCTTCATATAAAGATGGCATTAAGAAGCAGTCCGCCATCTGTAAAAGATGATCGACATCTTGCCGGAATTCAAGGATCGTGACAGACTCCTGCAGACCCAGAGCAGCGATCTTTTCTCTGACCTCACCCCCTGTCTCACCGTTTCCGATGAGGAAGAGCCTGCTGTCAGGTTCTGTTTTCAAGTGCTGAGAAAAAACATCCAAAGTGAACAGGTGGTTCTTCTGTTTTGACATCCTGCCGACCTGGATAAAGACTTTTTCTTCCTTCAAACCAAGATCCTTACGATATTTCCTGCGTATTCCTTCGTCATAGACGAAACGATCGGTATCGATCGCATTATTCAATACGAAAAAGCGATCCCCTTCCGTGACCTTCTTGCCAAAAAGCCATTCCCCAGCCTCCCTGGAACAGCCGAAATAATAGTCGGCCTGTTTTCGCAAAGGATATTGCAGGATATTCTTCGCCAACGCAGGAAGCCCCTTGCCATTGGAGGTGTTGTGGGAGTGGATGATCGTCTTTAAGCCATATTTCCTTGCGATCGGCAGATAGATCGACGCATAGCTTCTTGAATGGGAGTGCAGGATCTGATATTCGGGATGTTCCTCAAAAAAATCGTTCCATGCCTTTTTTACCTCTTTGACATTGGTCCCTTTGAAAGTCGGCATCACGTAGATCTTCGAACCCAAAGATTCGATGATCTCACCCATGCCTGAAAGCTCCGGATGATCAATAATAAAATCGCACTGGACTTTATCCCGATGCATTTCCTTGCACAGATTTACGATCATCGCCTGCGAACCGCCAAACGTCAAACTGGCGATCATCTCTAATACTTTAACCGGTCTTTCCATCTTTCCTTGTTCTTTGAATCGCTTGAATATAATGATCGATCACGATATTGCGATCAAACTGCTTCTCTACTTTCTTCCTGCCGTTGATGCCAAGCTGTCTTCTTTCTTCGTAAGACAGATGGATAAATCTTTCGATCTTATCGATCAGATCTTCCTGATCCTTCTGTTTCACAACAAAACCATTGACCCCGTCATCGACGATCTCCTTGCAGCCCGGCCTGTCCGTGGTGATGATCGGCCGGCCGCAGGCAAGCGATTCCAGCAGTACATTGGACATGCCTTCCGGATAATAGGTCGGATGAACGGTGCAGTCGATCATCGAATAGATCTTATTCATGTCATCGACCAGACCGTGATATACAATGATGTTCCGATCGCAAAGATCTTTGACTCTTTCTGAATAATTATCTTCATAATCCCCGCAGACATGAAATCTCGTCTCGGGATAGGAAGCTTTGATCGTTTCCGCCGCTGAGGCATAAAGATCGAAACCCTTTTCCTTCATCAATCTGCCGACATAGACAAAATCGATCGTTTGATGCTTTGGATATTCACAATATTCAAAACGTTCAAGATTGACCCCGGACCCCGGTATGAGTTCGCAAGCCGAATCGACCACTTTATGTTCCTTCATAAAATCGAGATTTGCCTGATTCTGAAAAAAGACAGTATCCGCTTTGCGCAATCCGAGCTTATATAAAACCGTCGTGATCTTCTGCATCATTCCGCCGTTTTCGACTGCGGAACCTAGCCCCGTCACATTGGCGATATACGGGATCTTGTTTTTCTGACAAGCCAGCCCGCCATAGACGTTCGGCTTGATCGTATAGGTCAAAACGACATCCGGATTTAATTCCTTCAACATAGAATCATATCGCTTCAGTAGTTTCAGGTCCTCGAAAGGATTGGTTCCCCTTCTCTGTATCGGCGTATCGATAAAAGTGCAGCCAAGTTCTTTCAGCTGCTTTACAAATTTGCCATCCGGCAGGGAGATAAAGACCTCGTTTCCGTCACTGATGAATCTCTCGATCAGTTCTCTGCGGAATTTATAAAGGCCTACATCATTGTTTCCTAAGATCAGTATTTTCATAGTTTTCTGGCAGGGACACCGATATAGGTCCCCTTTTCCGATATATCACTTACGACCGCCGCACCGGCTCCGATGAAAGAATCATCGCAGATATCGATATTGTTGATGACCACGGCACCGGCTCCAACGAAGACTCTTTCGCCTATATTTACACCGCCCGCCAGATGAGCTCCGACGGAGATGTGCGCGAATCTTCCGATATCGTCATTGTGGTCGATCGAAGAACAGGTATTGATGATCGCCCCTTTGCCAATATGGGCCAAAGGATTCACCACCGCACCCGCCATGACGATGCATCCTTTTTCGATCACTGCACTTCGGGCAATGACGGCGCGTGGATGGATCAGGGTGACGATGTCTGTATAGCGCTCACTGATCATCTGCCTGGTCGCATTGTCTCCGATCGCGATGAAAAGGTCATATCCTTCCTCTTGATCCAGGGAATGGATCACCGGATAATCTCCCAGATGGTCTTTATTGGGATCATCGTCGCAGAAAAGGATCTTCTTGTATCCGTTCAACAGCGCGATATCTGCCGCCACGATGCCATGACCGCTGGCTCCGTAAATGATCAGCTTTTCTTTCATATTCAGTTGTTTCCTTTAAAATATTCTGTTGTTGAAGAACCTTCCGCCGTGATCCCTTCATGGTTCAAAACGTTTTTCACTGTCTTTAAAATGATCTTTATATCACCCAATAAAGTGATATTGTTGACATATTCGATGTCATATCTGAATTTGTCTTCCCAGGAAAGAAGATTTCTGCCGTTGACCTGCGCCAGGCCGGTCAGTCCCGGCCTTACATCATGACGATGTTTTTGTTTCTCATTGTATAAAGGAAGATATTGGACAAGCAGTGGCCTTGGGCCGACGATCGCCATATCGCCGATCAGGATGTTGATCAGCTCGGGAAGTTCATCCAAAGATGTGCTTCTTAATTTCTTTCCATAGCTGTTGAGTCTTACATCGTCGGGCAGATAATTGCCGTTTTTATCCTTTTCCTCCGACATCGTGCGGAATTTGATCAGCTTGAAGATCTTCTCGTTCCTGCCGGGTCTTTCCTGGGTAAAGAAGGGATTGCCCTTCATATATTTCCATCCCAGAATGATCAGTACAAGAAAAACAGGCGCTAATACGATCAGCGCCGCTAAAGACAAGATAAAATCAAAGAATCGCTTAAAGAAATTTCTGTACATTATTCAAAACATTCACGTATGACTGCGATGACCATGTCCTGTTCCTCATCCGTCATCTTGATGTCACTTGGTAGGCACAGTCCTCTTGTAAAGATATCCATACCGACATCGAGTGCCTTGCCCTTATCGATATAGGCATTGGACTGGCCTCTGCCGTTTCCTTTGGCAGTGACGAATTTATTGCTTCTATAGA
>JAZQIF010000216.1:0-17762 GCA_045540935.1 Erysipelotrichaceae bacterium
GTCACACCTGGTCCCATCTCGAACCCAGAAGTTAAGCACTTCATCGGCGAGCATAGCTACTCGTATGAATAGTGAATCAAGCACGTTGCCGGTTAAAGACCTCTACGAAAGTAGAGGTTTTTTTATGGAAAATGAGGTATACTGATAGGGCTATGATTACAAGAAACGAGAGCGAAACGATCGCATTAGGAAAAAGATTAGGTGAGCTTCTGCCAAAGGGTTCGATCGTTGCCTTGAAAGGCGATCTTGCCGGGGGCAAGACGACCTTCACCAAAGGGATCGGTGAGGCCTTGGGCGTGAGACAGGTCATCAATTCGCCGACCTTCACGATATTGAAGATCTATAACGGAAGGCTTCCGTTGTATCATATCGATGCCTACCGTCTGGAGAACAACGACTACGATCTTGGTATTTCCGAATATGAAGAAGAAGGCATCATGGTGGTCGAATGGCCGGAGTATTACGCCAATTACCTTCCTTCCGAATATCTGGAAGTGAAGTTTGAATATATCGATGATGACACCAGGGAGATCACTTTCATCCCTCATGGTGAGAGATACGAAGATATCGTTAAGGAGATGACATGCTGACACTGTGTATCGATACAGCTTATAAATATCTGACCTGTGTTCTGATCAGGGATGATCAGATCCTTTCTTCTTACAGTGAGGAATGTTTCAAGAAGCAATCCGAAGAAGTTTTTTCTGCTTTGGATTCCGTCTTTAAAAAGGCAAATGTTGAAAAGCGTTCCATCGATTCGATCTGCATCAGCAAGGGCCCGGGTTCCTATACAGGCGTTCGTATCGCGATGTCGATCGCCAAAGTCATCGGCGAGACACTTCCTTGCGATGTCTATACGATCTCGACGCTTCGCCTGTATGCGGCCGGCAGGGAGAACTGTATGGTCCTGATGGATGCCAGGGCAGACAGAGTCTATTGCGGCATCTATGATAAGGAAAATGTCCTCAGCAAGGATCAGGCGATCGTCATCAAGGATCTCGATATCAAAGACTATCAGATCATCGGTGACGGTGCCCTGGTCGGCAAGAACAACGACTACGGCGATATCCCTGAGGCGTTCTTGAAAACAAAGGCGATGTGGGAAAAGGTCGATACGATCTCTTATCTGACACCGGAATATCTGAAAGAAAGTGAGAGTTACTACAGATGATCGAACTTTTAAAAGAAGAAGATCTCGAACAGGTCCTTGAGATCGAAAGCGAATCCTTTGCCAATCCCTGGTCAAAGAAGAACTTTTTAAGTGAGATCGCAAACAATGATCTTTCCGAGATCTATGTCGATGTCGTTGACGGGAAAGTCGTTGCCTATGGTGACCTCTGGTATATGTTTGAAAACTGTGATCTGACCAAGATCGCGGTAAGAAAGTCGGAACGCAATAAGGGCTATGGCCGCAAGATGATGAAGCATTTGATGGCAGCTGCCAGAAGAAGAGGCTGCGAGTTCATGCATCTTGAGGTCAATGTCAACAATAAGGAAGCCCTGGGCTTGTATGAAAGCGACGGTTTTGAAGTCGTGCGCACCAGAAAAAGATATTACGAAAACGGCGATGATGCCTACGATATGATCCGCTCTCTTTTGGGAGAAAAGGAACCCAGGAAAGTACTGGCGATCGAATCGAGCTGCGATGAGACGGCCTGTGCGATCATCGACGAAGATCTCAATGTCTTGAGTTCTGTAGTCACATCCCAGATCGACGTTCACGCAAGATTCGGCGGCGTCATTCCGGAAGTCGCTTCCAGGATGCATGTCGAACAGATCTCGACGATCATCAAGGAAGCCATCGATAAGGCGCAGGTCTCCATGGATGATATCGATGCGATCGCTTATACGATCGGTCCGGGTCTGATCGGATCCTTACATGTCGGGGCGATCGGTGCCAAATCACTGGCTTTCTTCTATGACAAGCCTTTGATCGGTGTTCATCATCTGAAAGGCCACATCTTCATCAATGAGCTGATCAAACCGCTGCAGTATCCGATGATGGCACTCGTCGTATCGGGTGGCCATACCGAACTGGTCTACATCGAAAACGACCAGTCCTTCAAGATCATCGGTACGACGCTCGATGATGCGATCGGCGAAGCCTACGACAAGGTGGCCAGAGTCATGAAGGAAGCCTATCCGGGCGGACCGGTCATCGACAGGCTGGCGAAAGGCGGTAAGCCGCACTATCAGCTGCCGACGCCGAAAGTCGACGGTCTCAATTTCTCTTTCTCCGGACTTAAGAACGCCGTGCTTCAGTTAGTCAAGAAGGAAGAAAATGCCGGCAATACGATCGATAAGGAAGATCTGGCTTATGCCTTCCAGGAAGTGGCTTTGAATACGCTCGTCAAAAAGACGAAACTTGCTTTGGAGCAGTATCCTTGCAAGTCGGTGGTCATCGCAGGCGGCGTTGCGGCCAATTCCCGTTTGAGAGAATTGATGAGCGAGAACTTCTCGGATCACGATCTTATTTTGCCGCCGTTAAAATACTGCACAGACAATGCGCTGATGATCGCCTGCGCGGCTCTGCATTATCTGAAAGCGGAGAAATTTGTCGGTTTTGATGCGTCTTCGATGCCGTCGATGTCGATCGAAGACTAGTTAAATTAAGTAAATAATTCACAAATAGAAATAAATTATATAAAATAATGCTATGGCAGAAATATCCAAGGCAACACTTCGCAGATATCCGGTCTATCTCAAGGCTTTACGCAAGCTTTCGCAGAACGGTGTAAGGAAGATCAAATCGACAGAACTGTCCGAATACGTCGATATCAAGGCGACGACGATACGTCATGACTTTTCTCTGATCGGCCAGCTTGGCAAACAGGGATACGGCTATGATATCGAGGAACTGATCTCCATTTTTGCGCAAGCACTTGGCGAAGACTACGATGAGGAGATGATCCTGATCGGTGTCGGCAGACTTGGCAAGGCCATACTCAATTACAACAACTGGAACCACGTGGCCGGTGAGATCGTCTGTGCATTCGATCTCAAACCGGAAGTCCGCAATCAGGACTCACAGGTCAATGTTCCGGTCTATCATATCTCGCAGCTGAAAGAGAAGTTCCCGAAGGGCTGCGAGATCGCGATACTCTGCATTCCTTCCGGAGCGCAGGAGATCGTTGACGAGCTCCATGAACTCGGGGTCAAGGGGATCGTGAATTTTACCAGGGAACACTTCGTCCTGCCGGAAGGCATGATCAAAAGCGATGTCGATGTCGTATCGACGATCGAAGAATTACTGTTTGAAGTCAATTCGATGAATAAATAGGGGGTTTATATGGATTTATATTTCGCAAGAGAGCTCTATGAAATGGCAGTCAATGCTTCCGATATGGAACTTGATCAGCTGGAGTATGTTGCAGTCGAGGGCTGGGTCAGGACCAATCGCGACAACGGTCAGGTCGGTTTTATTGAACTCAACGACGGTTCATATTTCAAGAACATTCAGATCGTTTACGGTCCGGAGCTCAACAATCATGAAGAAGTCTCACATCTTCTGACCGGTTCTTCGATCTATGTCATCGGCAAGTTCATCCTTACACCGGAAAACAAGCAGCCGTTCGAGATCAGAGCAACTTCGATCGAAGTCGAAGGACAGTCCATGGAGACCTATCCTTTACAGAAGAAGAGACATTCGTTCGAATTCTTAAGAGAGATCCCGCATCTTCGCCCGCGTACCAACACTTTCATGGCGGTCTTCAGAGTCAGATCCGCTCTGGCAATGGCGATCCATGAATTCTTCCAGGGACAGGGTTTTGTTTATGTCCATACGCCGATCATTACCGGCAACGATGCGGAAGGAGCTGGCGAAGTCTTTACCGTTA
Organism: Erysipelotrichaceae bacterium; assembly: GCA_045540935.1. GTDB lineage: Bacteria > Bacillota_I > Bacilli_A > Erysipelotrichales > Erysipelotrichaceae > Colivicinus. Next base: position 3,837 of record JAZQIF010000216.1, read on the forward strand.
CGACAAGAGAAGATGCCAAGTATGACGAAGACTTCTTCGGCAAACACGCTTCTCTGACCGTTTCCGGTCAGCTTCATGTCGAAGCTTTTGCGATGGCGTTCCGCGATGTCTATACCTTCGGCCCGACCTTCCGTTCCGAAAACTCCAACACCAAGACACATGCTTCCGAGTTCTGGATGATCGAACCGGAGATCGCTTTCGCAGATCTGGAAGATGATATGCAGCTGATCGAAGATATGGTCAAGTATTGCATCGAATACGTCAGAAAAGAGTGCCCGCAGGAACTCAATTTCTTCAACACGATGATCGACAAGACTTTGCTTGAAAGACTCGACCATGTCTACAACTCTACATTCCGCAGGATGCCGTATACCGAAGCGATCGATATCCTTTTGAAGGCGCCGGTCAAATTCGAAAACAAAGTATCCTGGGGCATGGACCTCAATACCGAACACGAGCGTTACCTGTCCGAACAGGTCGTCAAGGGTCCTGTCTTCCTGACGGATTATCCGAAAGACATCAAGGCCTTCTATATGCGTCTCAACGATGACGGCAAGACCGTCGCAGCCTGTGACTTGCTGGTCCCGCATGTCGGCGAACTGGTCGGCGGTTCCCAGCGTGAAGAGCGTCTCGAACTTCTCGAGAAGAGGATGGATGAGCTCGGAATGGACAAAGAAGGATACCAGTGGTATCTGGACCTGAGAAGATACGGCGGCTGCAAGCATGCAGGTTTCGGCCTGGGCTTTGAAAGGATGGTCATGTATCTGACCGGTATGGAAAACATCAGAGACGTCCTTCCTTATCCGCGTACACCAAGGAATTTGATCTATTAATCTATGATCGTACAGATTTCAGATGGCACCGTTTATTTCGGTGCCAATGATGTTTTTGCAAATATCGACTTTACCGTGAACGAGAACGAAAGGATCGCTCTGGTAGGCCGCAACGGGAGTGGCAAGACCACTCTTTTAAAAGTGCTCACAGGGGAATGTGAGCTTTCTTCCGGCCAGCTGATCAAGGCAAATAAGACTACGATCTCTTATCTGAAGCAGAATGCACTGGCTCTTTCGGAAGCGACCATCCGGGAAGTTTTCGACGACGTCTTCAAAGAGCTCAAGGATCTGGAAAAACAGATCGAAGAGATCTCAAAACAGATGGAAAGCGACCACGATGAAAAGCTCATTGAAAAGTATTCGAGACTGGAAGAAGACTACAAATATGCCGGCGGTTATACCTACCATTCGGAGATGCTGTCGGTGCTCAATGGCTTCGGTTTCAAGGAAGAAGATCTTGATCGCAAGGTGTCTTCTTTCTCCGGAGGCGAAAAGACCAAGATCGCCTTTGCCGGACTGCTTTTATCCAAGCCGGACCTTCTTCTGCTGGATGAGCCGACCAACCACCTCGATCTTTCGACAATCGAATGGCTGGAAAACTATCTTTCCAAATATAAGAAGGCGATGGTCATCGTTTCTCACGACCGTGTCTTTCTCGATCGCAGCGTCAATGTGGTATATGAACTCGAATACGGCGGCATCAAACGCTATGCCGGCAACTATTCCAGCTTCGTCGAACAGAAGAAGAACGACCTGGTCCGTCAGGAAGCAGCCTATCGCCGGCAGCAGAAGGACATCAAGCGTCTCGAAGAGCTGATCGAGAAGTTCCGTTACAAGAAAAACAAGGCTGCCTTTGCCCAATCCAAGATCAAGTATCTGGAGCGCATGGAAAAGATCGATGATCCCAAAAAGGCCGATACCAAGGCGTTCAAAGCCAAATTCCAGTGTGCGGTCCGCGGCGGCAAGAATGTGCTCAGCCTCGATCACTTCAAGGTCGGCTATGACAAGCCTTTGGCGGAAGTCTCTCTGGAGATACAGCGAGGTGAGAGGATCTGTGTCATGGGTGATAACGGCACAGGCAAATCGACCTTATTGAAGTCGATCATCGGCGAAGTCGAACCGCTTGGCGGTTATATGATGCTGGGCCATCAGATACAGATCGGTTACTTCGATCAGAACCTGGCCAACTTCCATTCCGGCAATACCGTATTGGAAGAATTGTGGAACGATTATCCCGATCTTGACATGTACAAGATCCGTTCCGTTCTGGGTGCCTTCCTTTTCACTTCCGATGAAGTCTTCAAAGAAGTCAATGTCTTATCGGGCGGTGAGAAGGTGAGACTCTCGCTGGCCAAACTGATGATGAAGAAGGCCAACTTCCTGATACTGGACGAGCCGACCAATCATCTCGACATCATCTCCAAGGAAGCTTTGGAAAATGCCTTGAACGAATACGATGGCACGATCTTATTCGTTTCCCACGACAGATACTTCATCAAGAAGATCGCGACATCCTGTCTTGTGATCGATGAAGATAAAGTGACCTATTACCCGGATGGCTATAAGGACTATATCGATACGAAGGTAAAGGAAGAAACGAACAAACCGAAGGCTGAAAAGAATGACAGACCGTTGAAAGAGATCAAACAGAAGCCAAAATATAATTTAAAGCGGCTGGAAAATGAGATCTCTTTGATGGAAGATATACTGGAAGACAAACGCGCGCTTCGCTACGAACCGGAATATTATCAGGATATGAAGAAGATGGCGGAACTCGATGATGAGATCGATGAGATCCACAATCAGATCCATGCCCTGGAAGAGAAGTGGGAAGAAGCGATGCTGTATGAAGAAGAGAAGAATAAATAGGAGGAAGCAGAATGCTTGATAAATATCTGAGATCAAGGATCCCCGACGCAAAGAAACTGGTCGCCGACCTGGGAAAGCAGTTCGACTATGTTTCGATACTAGGTACCTGCGTCAATACCAAGCGGATCAGTGTCTCGACACGTATCAATTCCCTCGATGAGGTCGACAACGAATGCGGCTTCGTCATCAAGGTCTACAAAGACGGCCGTTACAGCGAGTATTCCTGCAATGACATCCGTGACCTGAAGGCTTCCGCAGTCAGAAACGCCGTGAAGCTTGAGGAAGTCTTTTCGAAAGACTTCAGTGTCAGGATGCTGGAGGAAGAAGAACACAGCGAGGATTTCTTGAGAGAAGATCCTTCAAAGCTGAGCAATAAGCAGATCATCGAAAAGCTTTCCGCTGTCAAAGACGGACTTCATGAAAAAGAAAGCCGTCTGATCAATGTCAATACTGCTTATGTGAAACGTCAGACTTCCAAGATCTTCGTTTCCAAGAAGAAATGTCTGACCCAGAAATATGACTGGATCAATGTGATGCTTTCGACGGTCGTAAGAGACGGAGATAACATCAAATCAAATTATTCTGCGCAAGGCGAAGCCGATTCCGATCTGGCTTTGAAGAAGTTTGCCGATGAGGCAGAGGATGTCATGGATATCGCTGTGAAGATGCTTAACGCCAGGCCGGTCAAACCTGGCAAATATACGATCATCACCGATCCTTCCATTTCCGGACTGATCGCTCATGAAGCGTTCGGTCACGGCGTAGAGATGGATATGTTCGTGAAAAACAGAGCCAAGGCAGTCGATTATGTCGGCAAGTATGTCGCTTCGCCGCTGGTCGATATGTATGATGGTGCGGCAAGCTGTCTTTCCGCAGCGTCCTATTTCTTTGATGATGACGGCGTTGAAGCACATTCCACCCAGATCATCAAGAAGGGCATCTTACAGACCGGTATCTCCGATTCCTTAAGTGCGATGGAATTGGGAAGTGAGCCAACAGGCAACGGCAGAAGACAGGACTATCAGAGAAAGGTCTATACGCGTATGACCAACACTTGGTTCGGTCCGGGCAAAGATAAATATGAAGATATGATCAAGTCGGTCAAGCACGGTTATCTCTTGTGTCAGACCAACAACGGTATGGAAGATCCGAAAAACTGGCAGATCCAGTGTACGGCTTCCTATGGTCTCGAGATCAAAGATGGCAAGTTTACCGGTGAGATGATCGCTCCGGTCGTCATCTCTGGCTATGTCATCGATCTGCTGAGTTCCATTTCGATGGTCTCGGATGAAGTCACGGTCCATGGTTCGGGCATGTGCGGCAAGGGTCATAAGGAATGGGTCTATGTTTCTGACGGCGGTCCATATCTGAAGGCGGAGGCGAAATTAGGATGATGAAGAAAAGTGAGATCCTGGCTTGTCTGAAAGCCAATAAAAACATCAGTGCATATGAGCTGTCCATCCTGGACAAGGATTCCAGGGAACTGTTTTATGTTTTGGATCATCTTGAGATCAACCGCGCCGTCAAAGTAAAGACGATCTCGATCAAAGTCTATGTCAACGATTCAAAATCGACCGGTGTCTCTACTGTCGTGGTGACGGCAGCTGATGATGCGAAGTCGCTTTCTTCAAAGCTGACCAAGGCGGTAAGCAGAGCCAAGGCGGCAAAGAATCCTTACTATCCGCTTGCGGAAAAGAAAGAGAATCTGAAGGATATCAAAAACGATAAGAAAGATCTCAATGAAGTTGCGACAAAAGTTGCCAAAGCCGTATTCAAGGCAGATGTCTACAAGAACGGCTGGATCAATTCGACAGAGATCTTTGTATCAAAGTTCAAAGAAGAATTCATCAATTCCAACGGTGTCGATCATATTTCGGAAAGCTTCAAGATCGAGGTGGAATGCATTCCGACCTGGTCAAATAAAAAGGAAGAATTCGAACTTTACAAATTCTACGAGTCCAACAAGACCGATTATAAGAAGATCACCGAAGAGATCGATGAGATCCTGAACCTTGCCAAGGCAAGATCTGTCGCCAAGACTTTGAAAGATATAAAACTGGCGGAAGATGTAAAGGTCTTAGTCAAGAACGACATGCTGGAATACATCGTCCGGACTTTTGCGGCGGATCTGAACTACCGCAGTCAGTTCATGCATGACAACCACTATTCCAAAGGCGATAAGATCTCGGATACGCCATTCGATCTGAGCATGAAACCGGTCATCGCCGGCTGCAGTGCTTCAAGGAAGTTCGATTCTCATGGTACATTGCTTTCTGCGGTCAGACTGATCGCAAAAGGCGTTGCGAAGAATACCTATGGCGACGTACAGTTCGGATACTATAACAAAGAAGAAAAGATCTCCGGCAATCTCCCGGTAGCGCAGATCAAAGCGGATGGAGTCGAATATAAGAAAACACCGCATCTGATCATCGAAAACTTTTCATCCCCGCAGCTGGAATCCGATTCCGGATACTGGGGCGGAGAAGTGCGGCTTGCCAGATACTTTGATGGAAAGAAGTACATCCCTCTGACCGGTTTTTCGATTGCCGGCAACATCTATGAGGACATCAGGAATGTGAAGTTCTCCAAAGAAGAAGGGCAGACTTCCCGTTATAAGGGCCCGAAATACATGATCTTCGAGGGGATCAAGATCTCCTGACATATCTTTCGTATATAGTTCGAAATCATTTCCGATAAATTTTGGGTCTGTTTTTGAATGAAAATTTTATCCAAGATCCAGAAAATGTTTTCAAAAATGAAACAAAAATGAAATATTTTTATAAAAAAGGGCTTTCGTTTGGTTGAAACAGCTTTGTACCTAATGTAAAATATTTGTATGTGGTTTTAAAACCACGAACGAAGGGAGAATTTCGATGAAAAAATTATTTGCTTTATTGCTTGCCCTTCTGTTATTAGTTGGCTGCTCCAACGGCGGCGGCAGCAATAACGAAGGCGGCGAACAGCCAAGCGGTAACGAAGCAGTTACTAACCAGATCATCTATGGTTCAACAACTGAACTGAATGGTGACTTAGGTAACGCTTGGTGGGGCAACAACGCTTCTGATGCTACTGTCAGAGAACTGATCAACGACTACAGCGTTATCGTTACTGACCAGGGCGGCGAGCTTGTTGAAAACAAGTCTGTCACGACAGGTGTCACATCCGTTGAAAACGAAGACGGCACTAAGACTTTCACAGTCGGTATCAAAGACGGCTTGATGTACAACAATGGCGAACCTATCACAGCAGCTGACTTTGTTGCTTATGCTCTTGTTGCTTATTCCCCAGCATTAAAAGAAGCTGGTGCTAAGGTTACTCCGGATACTGTTGTCGGTGCTCCTGAATATCAGGCAGGCGAGACAAAGGTCCTTTCCGGTGTCAGACTCTTAGATGATCACACTTATTCGATCACTATTTCTGCTGACTATCTGCCTTACTACTTCGATGCTTCTTATGCTAACTTATCTCCTCTGTATCTGCCGATGTATGCTTCTGCAGCATTGACAGTCAAGGATGACGGCGAAGGTGCTTACCTCGATGGTGGTGAACTGGTACCGAGTGAACTCGATGCTTCCAGAACTATCTACGAAGGCAGAGTTTCTGCAGGCCCTTACCAGCTTGAAAGCTTAGACTTAGGTTCCTTAACTGCGACATTAACGATCAACCCGAACTATGCGGGCAACTTCGAAGGTCAGAAACCTTCTGTTGAAAAGATCTTAATCGTCAAGGCTGTTCAGGAAACTATGATGGACCAGCTCGAAACAGGCGCTATCGACTTCTTATCCACTTTAACAGATGGTTCAGAAGTTCAGAGAGCTCTTGATATGGAAGACACAGGCAACTTCAAGACTGTTCATTATGAAAGAAACGGTTACGGTGCTATCTTCTTCCAGTGTGACTTCGGTCCGACTCAGTTCCCAGAAGTCAGACATGCAGTTGCATATCTGTTAGACAGAAACGAATTCGCTAACACATTCTGCCAGGGCTTCGGCTCCGTCGTTGATGGTCCTTACGGATTGGCTATGTGGATGTACAAGGATTCCAAGGATACTTTAGCTTCTACTCTGAACTCTTACACTTACTCTGTTGAGTCGGCTGTAAACGAGCTGAAAGATGGCGGCTGGACTTTGAATGCTGATGGTACTGACTATGTTGACGGTTCCGGTTTAGTACGTTACAAGGAAGTCACTCCTGAAGAAGCAGGCGACTACGCTTTCAACGTAACACTGGCTGACGGCAGAGTCTTAATGCCATTACACATCGAATGGTCTTCTTCTGAAGGCAACTCCGTTTCCGAACTCTTAGCAGTCATGCTTGCTAACGGTGATCAGACGAAGGAAGCTGGTATGGAGATCAACCAGAACATCATGTCATTCGCTGACCTGCTCAACTACTACTACCGTGATTCCTCTGTAGATCCGAAGTATGGTGTCAAGACTTACGGTATGTACAACTTGGCTACAAACTTCACTGCTCTGTATGACCAGTCCTACAGCTACACTGTTGATCCTGAACTCTTAGCTCAGGGCTACAACACATTCTTCTCAGTAGACAACCCATTACTCGACCAGTTATCAATGGATATGGTCTATGGTGTTGAAGCTGGTGATGACAAGGCTTATCTGGATACTTGGGTAGCCTTCATCCAGGAATGGAACAGATACTTACCGGCAGTTCCTCTTTATTCAAATGTTTATTACGATGCAATGAATGCTAAGATCAATAACTTAGAGTGCAACTCTCTGTTTGACTTCCAGCAGGCTGTTGTTTACGCCACTATCGGCGAGTAATTATTCGTAGTAAGATTTTGATTCAAACTAGCAGGGTGACTTCGCCCTGCTAGTTTATTTCTTTTGCACTGATGCATGAACACCTTTATGATGTTCATTCATCAATACAAAAGAGCGCTGAAAGGAGCAGTTTATGACAAAATATGTTTTAAAAAGATTAGGATACATGGTAGTCGTATTTTTTACGGTCTCTTTTTTGATGTATTGCCTGTATAACCTGATCCCGCAGGACCCTGCAAGACTTGAGCTCGAAGGCATCAAGACGACTTTGAAACCTGCGGAATATGAAGCAAGATACCAGGAACTTCGTCTGGAGATGGGACTCGATGATCCGATCGTTGTCCGTTATGCCAGATGGATGGGCCTTGCGAAAGATCGCAAGGGCAACCTGAACGGTCTTCTTGAGGGATACTTCGGTTATTCCAGATACTTTAAAAAAGATATCGTTGAGGTCGTCAAAGAGCCGGTAAAGAATACGATCTTTATAAACATATTTGCTACCATACTCGCTCTTGGTATCACGATACCGCTCGGTATCTACTGCGCAGTGCATAAGGGAGGGAAGTTCGATAACTTCACACAGGTCCTTACGATCGTCGGATATTCCATACCGACGTATATCATTGCACTGCTGTTCATTTACATCTTTGCGGTACTTTTGAGATGGTTCCCGGTCTCCGGTATCGGTACCCCGGGCGCCAACTATACAGGATTGAAGTATTACACGGATAAGCTTTACTATCTGTGTCTTCCTCTGATGGTCATGACCTTCGGATCTTTAGGCGGCATGACAAGATATGTCAGAGCCGCAATGATCGACGCTTTGTCCATGGACCATATCAAGACTGCCAGGGCAAAGGGTGTTCATGAAAAGACTGTCATCTATTCCCATGCCTGGAGGAATGCCTTGCTGCCGATCATCGGTATCGTCATCGGCTGGTTCTTAGGTATCTTCTCCGGTTCTCTGATCATTGAAAACACATTCGGTCTCAATGGTATGGGTTCCTTATATATCAAGGCATTGAACAACCACGACTATGATCTGGCTCTGGCAATGCAGATGTTCTATACTGTCGTTTCTTTAGTCGGCGCTCTGATCACTGACCTGAGCTACGGCTTCGTTGATCCGCGTGTCAGGATCGATAAGTAGAAAGGAGAATGAAGATGTCTGAAAGAAAGAAATCATCTTTGATTCAAAGACTATTCGGAAATCGAAATGAAGTCGTCGATATCCTTGCAGAAGAACAGATTCAGTCTCCTTCCAAGATGATGCTGGATAACTTCCTGCACAATCGTCTGGGAATGACGGGTCTGGTCGGCTTCTTTGTGATCTTATTGATCGTTTCGATCATCCCGGTCTTCATGCCGATCAACCTCGGTGAATCCGACAACACGCAGACCAATACGCCTCCGGGACTTTCAATGATGGCGTTCCCGAAGGAGCTTGAAGGTCATGTTGCCGATATCTCCAATGGTCCGACATTCGGTGCCGGCGTTGATACGGAAGGCAATGTCTATACCTGGGGTCATACCAAGATCACCAAGGTCATCGATGTCGCCAACGTCCCAAGTGAAGTAAAAAGAGCACACATCGTCATGCTGTCCTGCGGTTATGACCACATCACAGCAGTTGATGACGAAAATAATGTCTATGTCTGGGGTAATACCCGTTTAGGACAGGACAATATCCCGAGTGAACTGGTTCCTTCCAGGACCAGAGGCACCAAAGAGATCATTCAGCTGGAAACCGGCTACCAGATCTCCGGTGCAGTCACTGCAGATGGTGAAGCATATCTGTGGGGCAACGAGAACATGTCGGACCTTTCCGTACATGAAGAGTATCAGGGCCACATCAAGAAGATCGCGATCACCACTTCTTACTACTGTCTGTTATTGGATGACGGATCTGTCGCATACGGCGGTTTCAAGAACAACGCGTTCTCCAATGTCCCGTCGGCAGCCAAGTCCAATGTCGTCGATATCGCGGCAAGTTCGGATACGATGTGCGCATTGAAAAATGATGGCACTTTGATCTTCTGGGGCAGCGGAACGCATGGCGAAAACAAGGCTCCCGAACTCAGCTCCAAACCGGTCGAGATCTATGGCGGCAGATGGCACTATTCCGCATTACTGGAGAATGGTGATGTCGTATCCTGGGGCAATAACTCCCATGGCGAGACGAAGGTCCCTGATTCCGTAAATAACGCCGAGATCGAAACGATCTTCTCCGGTTATTTCCAGAACTATGCAGTTACAAAAGAAGGCAAGATCCTGACTTGGGGTTTGAAAGGTTATTTCTTAGGTACGGATAACCTTGGAAGAGATATTTTGACAAGACTCGTCCATGGCGGCAAGACTACCATGACAGTCGGTTTCATCGCACAGGCGATCGCTTTGATCATTGGTATCATCACCGGCGGTCTGGCAGGTTACTTCGGCGGTTCTGTCGACCTGATCATCATGAGAGTCGCGGAAGTCATCGGTTCCTTACCGTTCCTTCCGTTTGCCTTACTGTTATCGGCGATCATCGGTTCGACGATCGACGTTCAGCTCAGGATGTATCTGATCATGGTCGTCTTAGGTCTTTTGTCCTGGACAGGTATCTGCCGTCTGGTAAGAGCACAGATCCTGGCAGAAAGAGAAAAAGAATTCGTCTTGGCAGCACAGGCGATGGGCGTCAAAGAAGGAAGCATCATCTTCAAGCACATCCTTCCAAACGTCTTATCCATCCTCTTGGTTGAGGCAACGCTTGGTTTTGCGACCTGTATGCTGACGGAATCTTCATTGAGCTACCTGGGCTTTGGTATTTCACCTCCGACGCCGACCTGGGGCAATATGTTAAACGGCGCTAATAACTCCATCGTCATCCAGCAGTACTGGTGGCAATGGGTATTCGTTTCATTCATCTTCGGTATCTGTACGATCTGCATCAACTTAGTCGGTGATGCGATCCGAGATGCAGTAGACCCGAAATCATTAGGAAGGTAGGAGATAAATATGGCACTATTGGAAGTTAAACATTTACATACCTTCTTTACGACGAAGCGAGGCATCGTCAAAGCAGTCAACGACGTTTCCTATTCCGTAGATGCCGGCAAGACCTTAGGTCTGGTCGGTGAATCCGGTTCAGGCAAGTCTGTCTCTGCGATGAGCATCATCAAACTTCTGGATTCCAACGGTTATATCGAATCCGGTGAAGTCACATTCGATGGAAAAGACCTGGTAAACATGTCTCTGAATGACATGTACAAGATCAGAGGTAATGATATCTCTGTCATTTTCCAGGAACCGATGACATCATTGAACCCTGTCTTCTCGATCGAGAAACAGATCGCCGAAACATACATGCTCCACCAGGGCATGAACAAGAAAGAAGCTTACGATAAGGTCGTCGATATCCTTTCCGATGTCAAGATCCCGAATCCGGAAGTCGTTGCCAAGCAATACCCGCATCAGCTGTCCGGTGGTATGCGTCAGAGAGTCATGATCGCCATGGCTCTGGCCTGCCGTCCGAAGCTTCTGATCGCTGATGAGCCGACAACAGCTCTTGATGTTACCATTCAGGCTCAGATCCTGTATCTGATGAATGAACTCAAGAAAGAATTCGGCACATCGATCCTGTTCATCACTCACGACCTGGGTGTCATCAACCAGATGGCAGATGATGTCGCAGTCATGTATTGCGGTCAGATCGTCGAGATGTCTCCGAGAAGGACCATCTTCTCCGACCCTGAATATATGCATCCTTATACGGAAGGCTTATTCAATTCGATCCCGAGACTCGATACCGATGCCAATACAAGGCTTGAATCCATTCCGGGTGCGGTCCCGCATCCGCTGGATCTGCCGAAAGGCTGCAAATTTGCGCCTAGATGCAAGTATTGCACGGAACGCTGTCTGAATGAAGAACCGGATCTCGTTCAGGTCAATGAACACCAGCAGATCCGCTGCTTCTATCCGAAGAAGGGAGAGCGTCATGTCACAAGAAAATAAGAAAGTTTTACTTCGCATCCGCAATCTGAAGCAGTATTTCCCTCTGAAAAAGAAAGGCCTTTATGTAAAGGCCAATGACGGTATCGATCTTGATATCTATGAAGGTGAAGTCTTCGGCCTGGTCGGTGAATCGGGATGCGGTAAGTCGACATTCGGCAGAACACTATTGCAGTTATACAAACAGACAGACGGCCGTACGATGTATTACGGAAAGAGCCTGGATGACATCGCTCCGAAGTACTATATCGATACGATCAAGAACCTTTCCAAGTTGAAACAGGAACAGGTCAAGGCAAAAGCTGCGTATGAAAAACTGCAGAAAGAATATGATTCTCTGACAGTCGAACAGCAGTACGCAAAGCATGCCGAACTCGATGCAGCCAAGAAGAAGGCCAATGACGATCTTCTCGATCTGTGCAATCTGATCGGCGGTCTGTATATCCTGGACGATTTCTCCAAGATCACTCCGGTCTATGAGAAGGACTATTCGATCGCTCTGAAGCGCCGTCAGGCAGTTGAAAAACTGGCGGAACAGAATGCGAAAAGAGAAGATCTGATCGCTGATAACAAGAACACAGATTCTACGGATAAAGCGATCGAGAATCTGAATAAAGAGATCGATTCTTACAACCAGCAGCTTGCGGAAGTCAAGAAAGAGATCGAAGAGCTCAGAAAGCCATATCTCGAGAACGAAGAGTTCAAGAAGTATGATGAGATGCTGGATGACGGTATCGATCTGGCAAGACTCAATTACAATGAGATGCGTCTGCTCAGAAGAGATCTGCAGATCGTCTTCCAGGATCCGTATTCTTCTCTGAATCCGAGACTTACCATCGGTCAGATCATCGCTGAAGGTCTGATGGCTCATAACATCTTCGGCAAGAACTCTCCGCGTATGCAGGAATATATCCTGAAAGTCATGGATGACTGCGGTCTGCAGGCGTACTTCCTGCATCGTTTCCCACACCAGTTCTCCGGTGGTCAGAGACAGCGTATCTCCATCGCCAGAGCATTGGCAGTCGATCCGAAGTTCGTCGTCTGTGATGAGGCAGTCTCCGCACTGGATGTTTCCATTCAGTCGCAGATCATCAACCTTTTGCAGGATTTAAGAGAAAAACAGGATCTGACGTATCTGTTCATCACACATGACCTTTCCGTCGTCAAATACATCTCTGACAGGATCGGTGTCATGTATCTGGGCAACATGGTCGAACTTGCGGAATCCGAAGAGATCTTCAAGAACCCGATCCATCCGTATACACTGGCTTTGATCAACGCGATCCCGACGACCGATCCGGACGGACAGAAGGAATTACATATCCTGGAAGGTGATATCCCATCGCCTGTCAATCCGCCTAGTGGCTGTAAGTTCCATACCAGATGTCAGTACTGTACCGAGATCTGCAAGCAGGTCGTTCCTGAATGGCGTGAGATCGGTAAGGATCACTTCGTTGCCTGCCACCATCCTCTGACTGAGGGAAGTGACAAACAATGATGATGTTCAAAGATAAATACGATCGTGCCAAAAAATGGCAGCTTGAACAGAAACAGAAACGGGAAGAAGGAAGAACTGATACAGGCTACGAACTCTCGCCGGAGGACCTGATGGAAAAAGGGGACATGCTGGCGATGATGGTCTCGGGAGTCCTGACGATCCTTCCGATCGTCACAATTCTGTTACTGCTGATCGTATTGATCGGAATGGCATTTCTTCATATTTTATAGAATGACAAGAAGCGGATCGTTCCGCTTCTTTTGTTAAAATCTCTTATTGTGCACATCATTTCACATTTTCCTGCGGTTTTACTTTTAAAATCAGGTAGTTTAATATAGGTAATGTTATGCAAGGAGGTTTCACATGTATAGGATCATATACTATTTCATAACACTGATCACAAAGCTTCACGCGAAGTTTTTATCGATAAATGACAACCATGGTCTTGATCTCACGGACAAGCAGCTGCATTTTCTGATCATCGGTGTCTTTGGCTTCTGCATGCTTCTGGTGCTGCAGCCGATCTTCCGCTGGCTGTCAAAACATCACGCTGAACTGCTGATCACGTTCTTATATGTTTTTACGATCGTCGTCGTCGTCAGTTTTGCGATCGAGATCGGACAGGCATATTCCGGCACCGGTGATATGGATTTCTACGATATCGCATCCGGGATATTGGGCTTCTTCGTTTTTTTCGGCATCTATCTGATCGGCTATCTGCTGTATCGGGGGATCGCCCACAATGTATCGAAAGAAAGTTAGAAACAACGAGGGCCGAAGCACTAAGTGCTTCGGCTTTTCTTATGAAAAGTTTCGTATATCGTTTATAATAGAGTTGTCTGAAAGAAATACAGGAGGATAAATCATGAATATTTCACCACTTCAGGTACAAAGATTAAAATATGTTCCGAAGCTGCCTGGCATGCTGAGACACGGCATCAATGAG
>JAZQIF010000217.1:0-2985 GCA_045540935.1 Erysipelotrichaceae bacterium
TGCTCCTCCTTGTTTTTTTCAAAGAAAGAGAGGAGTTTTTATTATGAAAAAAGTATTTCTGAATTCCTGGCCGGGCATCATCATCGGTGCGATCGGCTCTGTTGCCCTTGTAGTGTTTGATTATCTGAGAAAAGGATTCAAAGAAGCCGGAACAATCTTCAACTATCGTCTTGAATTCAGATCGGATTATTTTGATCTGCTTGATCTGCGTATTCTCTTGATCTGTATGATCGTCGGATATATCTGGGTCTTCTTTATTCACCTGAAACAATATTCTAGAGGACAGAGGGATTTCTCTTTATCCGGCAAGAAGAATGTCACAGGTCTTTCTGCCGATAAAAAGCTGGCACAGGATCATTCCATTCCTAAAAAGTATCTGTCAAGAAAACCGAATGGCTTAACAATCGGCAAAAAGGGAAGAAAGTATGTCAGACTTCCATTTGAGGATTCACCAAAGCATCAGCTGATCCTGGGATCGCCCGGATCAGGAAAGTCCACAACATTGCTCAATGCCTTATTATGGAACTTCAACTTTGAAGATAAGAAGAAAAGACTGTGTTCCGTATTGGCAATCGATGTCAAACCGGAACTTCAGAAAAAGTCTTCTTACAAAGAAGATCCTAATATCCGCATCATTGATCCGACCTCTTCAGATGAAGATGATCCCTATAACTATGGTTTTGACTTATGGTATGGATTAACACCTGATGGTAATCAGGACAAAATCAAGGAACGATCGGAACTGATCGCAAGAGCCATCATTCCTGATCTGTCTGGCGATAACGCCCACTTTTCGGGAAATGCCCAGAAAATATTGTCAGGCTTTTTGATGTATGGCTTTGTCAAAAGACTTTCCTTTGCCGATACGATCTCCAAAATCATGTCTGTTTCTGTGGAAGATTTCATCGCGGAGATCCTGACTGATCCCTTGATAAGAAACTTTGAAAAGATCGTCAATAAGGTCAGAGTCTTTGAAGGAAACAATTCCAATGAGATGGCATCCATCAAGGACACCATGGAAAAGGATCTCAACATCTTTGATACAGAGTCCGTGAAGTACTGTTTCTCCTGCAACAAACAAAAGATCACGCCGGAACATATTGCCAATGGAAAGTCTGTCTTCCTTACGGTTCCCGATCATCTGCTTACGACATACAAAACGGTATTCGGACTGATCATGGAACTTTCTCTCAATTATCTGATGTCGATCCCGGAAGAAAGACTGAGAAAGAGAAATCCGATCTGGTGCCTGATCGATGAAGGCGGAACCGTATATGTTCCGTGCCTTGAGGATGTTGCCGCAAGAGGAAGATCCAAGAAAATCCAGCTCTCCCTTGTCGTACAATCCTATGCGCAGCTGGAAAACCTGTATGGCGACAGAACCGCCAGATCGATTCTAGACTGCTGTAAGACTTCAATCGTCTTTTCCTGCAACGACAACAAGACAGCGGATACCATCTCCAAATGGTGCGGATACTACAGAGAGACAAAATACGCCTATTCAAACAATCCGTCCACGTACAGTCAGTCTACCAATTCCTCTGTTGAATACAGACCGGTCATGGATATCTCTGACATCAAAAACTTGGAAAGAAACGAAGAAGTGCTAGCCTTTGTCAATGGCGACTGGTTCAAGGTTGACAAGGCTCCTTATTATACGATCAGACCGTTAAGCGAGAGATCCGATCAGATCATCAGCCACAACCTTTCTTCTAAGGAGAGTATCTGATGTTTGAACAGTATACTGAAGATATGCGGATGATGAGCTTCAGCGAGTTCATCAACTATGTTATTGAACAAAGACTCAACGATCTTGAAGGAAGCACGGTCAGATTATCCGATCTGACAAATAAGATCATTGATCTGGAAAGGTTTTTTGACAACAGCGAAGATAGCAGATCCTTTACCGAGGATCATCCGCTTCAGCTAAAAGAAATAATCGATCACATCAACAATCAAAGCATCACATACGATCTGAATGATCCGGATTCTCATGCCCTGTCAATGGTACGCTATGAGATCGAAAACATCATCAGCTCAAGTGAGTATATTAAACAGCACTGGAACGAAGAGACCACTTTAAGCAGAGATATCATCGATCAGATCAAGCAAGATCTTGGTATTGAAATCGATCTGTCACAGGATATCGAAACCCTCTATGGCTATGTCTATGACGATAACGGCATGCATGGAGAACCGGTTCTCTTTGAAGCAGATCCGGAAAATATCTCGCTGTTCATCATGAACAATAACGATCATCAGAGAATCATTACCGACAGTATGGACTCTTTTGTTGTTTCATCATTGCCTGGCGGCTTTCTTGATTGGGTGAGTGATCCGGAAACAAGAGTAAAGATCCTGGAAAGCCTTCTTCCTTACCAGCAGCACGAAAAGGATGTGATCAGTTTTCCAATCGTAGAGTCCTATGTCATGATCGGCGACAAAACCGTGCATGTGCAGTTCAATTCAGATAAGGATTTTGACTATACCATCTATGACAAAGAGATGTCCGAAGCAGATGGCGGCATCATCGACAATACAAGGCATCTTGATTCCATTCCTTCTTCGCTGTATGAGTCAATCAAAGATTCTCATCACTTAAAAGGAAATGTCTCTTTTGCAGAGATTCATGGGCTTCAGCATGATGAAGCATTAAGCAGAATGGAAACATTACGCCTTAAGGAAAATGTCATCAATGATTTTAAAAACGGAGAACTGTGGCAATCCGGTCACAACGGCGAACTCTATCACCTGTCTGATGATCAGGAATATAGGATCGCTCAGTTTGAAGAAAAGAACAACTGCAGCGTCTATCATGTCGTCCATGATAACTATGTAATGTCCGATGAAACGTATATGGATATGGAAAACTATCTTTACGTTTCAGACACCTTATCCGAATGGAAAGAGGATCGGGAGCTTCTGCTTGAAGGTCATGCCTATGGCTATGTCTACAACAATACCTATCCCGATTTCTCAGAGATC
>JAZQIF010000218.1:0-15538 GCA_045540935.1 Erysipelotrichaceae bacterium
TATCTGTTCTTCATACATATCGTATACAATACTCTCGAATATTTATCTATAATAATAGATCTTACATGACACACATAGTTTAGCTAATTTAGCTTTCATCTCCCACATGAATGAGGGAGAATTCCCGCTTAGATACTTAAATCAATTTCTTTTGTTTTTCTTAGCCCTCTTTTCCGGAAGCTCTGTATACATACCCTCCAGAAGTTCCAGAATCAGTGCCTTATCTTCGAATCTGTCAAATACATGCATCAAGGTCTTTGAACCTTCATACGGATAACACAATTCGGACTCTGCAAGAAGCCTGTCCGATGTCGGTGTCCTCTTCAAAAATACCTGATTGCCGCAGATGTCACCTATCAGTTTGCCATCGAGATATAAAAGATATCCGCCCATCATGGACCTTATGGCAATGTCGCCTGCTGCAGAAAAAATATCACGTACATATTCGTTGAATTCATTCACTGCGATCGCCTCCTTCATACCCGATCCATCAAAGCGCAGTCAGCCTGCTTTTCAACAATGGGATCCCTTTTTCAACCCACCATCTGTTATCGACACCACCGGAACTCATTCCTCCGTGGGCAAACTGCTTGA
The DNA here is from genome assembly GCA_045540935.1 of Erysipelotrichaceae bacterium. Taxonomy (GTDB): domain Bacteria; phylum Bacillota_I; class Bacilli_A; order Erysipelotrichales; family Erysipelotrichaceae; genus Colivicinus. Next base: position 595 of record JAZQIF010000218.1, read on the forward strand.
TGACCGCAAAATCCATATACTCATCGCTCAAGGGCTTGCCTGAAAGCGAAAAGTATTCTTCTTTGATCCATTGTTCAAGCTCTTCGGGGGAAAGAATATCCATATTCTCTGCGCGTTCTTTCAAATAATCCCAAAAATACGGGTCTCCTCTGAACCCCCATCTTTCAGGTTTTTCTTCAAATATAACTGATAGTTTCATATGTTTCCTTTCCGTATCGAACTCTTATTCGATGACATCCCAACAGATGAGGATTTACCGTAAGGTCATTGCATAAACCTGACAAGGATAGACGCGATCCATGTTCCAATACTTTTTCACTGTACATGAGACCCTCCCGGTCATTTTCTGTGATCACTCACTTTGATGAACTCAGTATCAGGAAGCTCTTTTTCTTGCAAGGTATCTGGCATCGAATGCTTCTATATCGTCGCGGCGGACTTCATTGAACCAATGCAGCTTCTTATCCGCATAGAATACGAATATGAGAAACAGCAGCTGAAGACCGACATTCCATAACATCGAAGAAACAGTCGTCTGTGCCGTGATCTGTCCATATCCCATGCCCGCAAAGAAGATGCCGATGACATTATTGAGGATGTGCAGCACACTTGGTGCTTCGATGCCTCTGGTACATAAACAAAGCAGACCGAATATCAAAGCGGATATAGAAATATTGATGACTCCGATAAGGTTATACGGATGCAGCATCGCGAAAACGATCACCTGAACGATCAGACCGATGACCGGCAGTCTGAACCAGCTGCCGACAGTCTGGATGACGAAGGATCTGTTGATAAACTCTTCGGCAATACACTGAAGCGGGATCATCAGGAACATCAGGATCAGACCTGTCGAAGTGAATCTGACATCCGAAACTCTTCCCTGAATGAGGAACCGGGCGATATAAGGGATCCCGAACACGACGGATCCTGAGACAAACAGTTTTACAAACAGTTTCCATCTCCATCCGCCCATGGATGAACAATATGAGGAAAACGGACGGTCTTTTACGATCTTGGAAGCAAGAAACAACGCCGGAACAGCAACAGCCAGGCTGGCGCTGTTAAAAAACACGCCGGCAGGAGAAAACAGGTCCAGATCATCGTATCCCGAAGTCGAAACATTGGTCCGAAACACAAAATACGTGATCAGATAGACCATCATCGTAAATACAAAATAGAATGCAACAGTAAGCAAGCAACAAGGATCGGTTTATACCATCTGTAAGCCTTGAACCTTCTTGGGTAAGTCGCAAAATCCCGTTCTTTCAAATCTTTCATGAAGTCTTCCTTCAGTTAATACAAGATGTCTATAGGATTATCATAGCATTACTGCGCTTTTTTCAAACGCAAGACGAGGATCATCATCTTCTTCCACATAGATCGTACCGCAGTGTCTGAATCCGAGTTTGTTCAAAAGATTCCGCATGACAGTATTGTCGGTATGCGTATCGATACGCAGATGCCCACATTCTTTATATGCCCACTCGATGCAGAAAGCACCGATCCCCTTTTGGGAATGATCACTCGCAATACGGTGGACGACCCCATAGGTACTTTCATCCATCCACTCGCCATCTGTGATCTGCTTATACGTCGGTTCGATATCCTTTCCACAGACATAAAAGAAGGTTCCGATGACTTTATCCTTATCATTCACGCAGACATAGCTGTTTCCTTGCGCGATATCTGAGACGATCAGTTCACGCGGCGGCCAGTTGGTCGGACCCCATTGTCGGGGATTGCCGTGTTCCGCCATGAATGCCCTGGCTCCCTCATAGATCTCCATGATCCTTTCAAGGTCCTCCCTTTTCGTCTTTCTGATCCTCATAGATACCCCCTTCTTTCTTCTATTATCGCCATATTTAACAAAAAAAAGCTGAATTTTTGTATTCAGCCCACAGCAAAAACATATCATAGTATCGATCTATGGCATTTTACTGATGGTTTTCAGTACAAATACAATAATGGTTTATTCGTTAAGATTTTTAAGGACCTTCTGAAGCGTTGCCTCAAAACGTTCTACTTCCTTTGCCCTTAAACCTTTGTAGTATTCCTTACTTACTCTCTGTGAAACTTTTTCGATCACTTCTTTATAGCTTTTTGACCGCTCATTTAAAGCGATGATCGTACTCCGCTTGTCGTTTTCGTTTTCTCTTTTCTCGATCAGACCTTGCTTTTCCATCCTGTCCAGCATGGAAGTCAGGGAGGTCTTAGCCAATCCTGTAGCTTTTCCGATGTCTTTGATCGGCATCGGTCCCTCGTTTGTCAGTACGAAAATGATCGTACCCTGTGCACCATTGAATTCTCTTACATTTTCCTCCTTTAATAATTCGTTGATACGCCGATTAGTCAGCTTGTTGATCTGCCCGATAAGATATCCGCCATTGTAATGCATTGTTACCTCGCTTTCTCAGGGGATTCCCGAACAAGTATGTACGAAAAAAGGCCGTTTACTGGCCTTCGTAGCTGGAACAAAGATTTTCAGCGACGTTCATGATATGGTCGCCGATCCTCTCGATATCGATCAATAATTCAGAATAAACCACGCCAGACTCAGCTTCCTCTGAATGATTGCGCATCCTTTCTACTTCGATGCCGCGATAGGCAAAACAAAGCTGATCGATCAGATCTTCGTTTTCCTTTATTTTTTCAAATAACGTATGATCACCTCTGTCGATGATCTGACTAACTGTGTCAAGAGATTCCAACAATATATCGGAAAGATGTTTCAATTCATCATAAGCGACCAGGGAAAGGGAAAGATCGTTTTTCGTGAGATCTTCACCGGCTTCCGCGATATTGACCGCATGATCGCTCATCCGTTCGAGGTCAACATTCATGGAGAACAGGGAGACTGCCTGTTTGGATTCCTCCATGTTCGGATTGGAAGCCATCAGCAGCATCAGATTGCGGCTGATACCTTTGTTGATCAGATTGACCTGTTTCTCATTCTCCGAAATCTTTTCGAACTCGGAATAGTGTTCGAGCAGAGCCGTAAGACCTTTGCGGATGGATTCCGAAACCAGATCGAACATATTGGCCATCTCGATATTGATCGAGAAGATATTGAATGCCGAGTTGTTTTCCGTCTTGGATGTCGGTTCGACTTCCGGCTGCAGGGTCTTTTTCGTACCCTGATCCGGTATGAGCAGGTAGGCGACTTTCGCTAAAGAATTGGCAAACGGGAAGCAGACCAGTGATGTCACGACATTGGTGAAGGTGTGCATCAGAGCGATCTGTTCGACGACTCTGCCGGGTGCCAAAGTCTGATAAAGCCTATCGAATGGGAAGATCAGATATAAAGCAGTGAACAGTACGGCGTTGATGATATTGAACGTGAAGTTGATGATCGAGACGCGCTTCGCATCACGGTTGAAACTGAGCGATGCCAGCATTGCCGTCGTACAGGAACCGATATTCTGACCCAGGTTGAAGAACATGACATCCTTGATCTGTACCAGACCGCTCTTTGCCAGAGACTGGATGATACCTAAGGATGCCGAAGAAGACTGGACGATCGTCGTCAGTACGAAACCTACCAGGATACCGAAGACCGGATTCTGCAGGCTCGTCAGGATATTAAGGAAGAACGCCGACTGGCCAAGCGGTGCCAGACCGCCGGACATCGTGTCCATTCCGATAAAAACAAAGCCCAATCCCATCATGATCTCACCGATGGCATTGAGCTTGTCATTTTTTACAAACATGATCAGACACACACCGATGAAAGCTAAAAACGGGGAAACAAGTCCGACGTCCATTGCCATCAAATGACCGGTGATGGTAGTACCGACGTTGGAGCCCAGGATGACATAGACCGTCTGAGCTACTCTCATGATACCCGCATTAACAAAACTTACAAGCATGCTTGTAGTTGCACCGGACGACTGTACCAGCGCTGTTACCAACATGCCGGCCATCATCGCAACGAACGGTTTCTTTGTCAGCTTTTCCAGAACATCCTGCAGCTTTCCGCCTGCCATATGTTTGAAACCGCTGCCCATGACCTCCATACCATATAAGAAGATCGCAAGACCGCTCAGAACTGCTAATACATCGGTGAATTTCATTGCACATATATAATAACAGATTCTTTCTAATAAAGATATAAAAAACCCGCCGTAGCGGGTCATGTTCACTGAAGCTGTTTGCCGCAGCTCGGACAGAATTTGGCACCTGCCGGTACCGGCTGACCGCAGAACGGACAGTAGCCGCCGCCTGCCTGTGCAGTGCCGCCTGGCTGCAGGAACTGTGAACCGACGGATGTCGCCATATTGACGTTCATGAAGCCGGTCGCCGGGCCATTGGCATTGTTTGCCGCATCGCGGATCGCATCGGCAGTTGCGGAGATGATCGTCGCGTTGGCTGTGTCTTTGTCCTTGTTGACGGCAGAGAACTGGAAGTTCTTGATCCTTTCGGCGTCGGCCTCCGGGATCGTGACGGAATTGATCGTCAGAGAGTCGAAAGCGATACCTCTGTTTTCTTCCCAGCGGACTTTGAGCGCATCAGAAAGAGCTTCTTTGATCTCTGCGGTATGGGAAGGAAGTTCCGAATAACGGATGCCCTGATCGGACAGTTTTCCGAATGCCGGATTCAATGCATCCATCATCTCGGATTTCATGATCGGAAGCAGTTCTTCTTTTTCATATCTGGCTGCCTTGTTTCCGGCAACTTTCTGATAGAAAGTGACCGGATCGACGATCCTGAATGAGAATTCGCCGTTGCATCTGACGGAGATCTCGACTTCCGAACCGGTCGCCTTGTCGAAGACGACTCTGAACGGGATCGGTGTGGATGTACCGTAGCGGTTGTCCATGATCTCTTTGGTGTTGACGTAATAGACGCGCTGCGATTTGTTGACTTCACCGCCGAACGTGAATCTTTCCACTGCTTCTTTGAAAGAATTCTTCAAGCCTTCCAGACCGCCGTCGAAGATGCTTGGAGAAAGTGAAGAATCAAACGTGTAGTTGCCCGGTTCTGCTGCGACTTCCAGGATATTGCCCTCTTCAACGACCAGAGCGCACTGGCCTTCGTTGACGACGATGCCCGAACCGTTGGTGATCACTTCACCCGATCCGCCATAACCTCTCTTGGTCCCTTTGACCATCAGCGTATCATTATCGAGAGAGTCACAGACAAAATAGTCCTTCCATGTGTCTAAGGCGGTACCGATCACAGAACCTGCTAAAGCTTTAATTAAACCCATTTTTCTCCTCCTTTGATTTAATCATTTATTTTCTAGAAGTGTCCGCCATGTCCGCCATGGGAAGAACCACTTGAAGAAGTATGGAAACTCGAGCCTCCCCCGCTTGGACGGGATGGCCCGGAAGAACGGAACGAATCGTCCCGTCGCGGTCTGCGCACCCTGGATACGTGCCGGTTGACCAACATATCCGATGCGCCGTTGACATTGAACGAATCACGGACGACATAATTTCTCGCGCCGCGCTGTCTGACGGTGTTGTTCATCTTGGATCGCAAGCCCAATGATGTCGCCAGCGATGAGATGGCACCGGCGATCGCCGAGATCACGACATTGAAGATGCCGAATTTCGGTTTTTGTTTGACGTCATTGTCGACATCGACGACATTTCCGCTGATGCCGTTTTTTATATAGGTCTCGACCTGGTCGGCATAGATCACGAACGCATTATAGTATCTGCCATCCCCAAGATCATCGGCCATCTCTTCAAAGATCGCATCGATCCCATAATCCGTAAAGTAATCGATGCCTTTTCCTTTTGTGGAAACATACCACGTTCTCTCAGTCATGTTGAGTATGAACACGATGCCGTCATCGGAATATTGCGAATAATCATAGAAGTCATCCGCATAATCTCTTGCCGACATGCCGTTGAACGAATCGGTCGTGACGACCACGGCATCAAAGCCGTATTTGTCTTTGATCTTCTGCAAGCGCCGGTTGAGCTTTTCCTCTTCACTGTCGCTGATCAGATCGGAATAGTCATTGACGAATGCCTTGTTTGCAGATACCGGAGCATCAGATTCGTAGACTTTCGCATTGACGAGCTCCACCACATACTGGTAGGCCGCCCGTATGCCTTCCGCAAAAGCGGACGGATCGCTGTCGGACAGCTTGGAAGCTCTCGAATAGAAGCGGTCGAATATGGCCTCGTCATTCCTGATGACCTCCGCCGCTGCCGTACCGGCCGCCTGTACGTAATAGTAGGATTCCGACATGGCGATGACGACATTGTTTGCTGCCGAACCGTTTTTACTCAGGAAATCCTTGGCAAATTCCTCTACGCCTTTTTCCGAATCGGTGATCGAAGTATCGTAGACGAAATAGATATCGATATCATAATTCTCTTTGACCTGTATCAGATCCTCTTGAAGCTGCTTGTAATCCTCGTCGCTCATGAAATCCGAGTAGTTTTCAAAGACGACGTGCGCACTCTGCGCAAATACGGAAGTCACCGGAAGAAGAGACAGCAGCAGGATGAGGATCAGTTTCATCATCTTTCTCATATCCTCACCTCATCAGCAGAAACTGGATCAAAGACAACGCTGCCGTGACGGCTGTAAAGACACTGAGTGCCGTCCTGGCCAATTTTCCCTTATCGATCGGCAGATCACCGACGAACTTGCCTGTCTGGCCATTCATCGCGAAACTGTAGATCTTGTCTTCGTATTTCACATTGAGCAGCCACACCGGATACATGACATAGTCCTGTCTTCCTTCGGAGATCGAGATCGAAGAGGAAGACGGGATACAGGATTCGTACATCCCTGTCGTCGAGGCGAACAGCGACGAAGTCGAATTGGCGATCCTGGAATTGGCTTTCGCTCTGGAATCTTCCGCCGTGATATTGTATTTATCCGCATAATATCCGGCCAGATAATTGTCTGAAAAATCCTTGGCTTGCGAGACATCGAACGGCTCGATCGATTCCGTCAGAAGATCATCGATCTTCCCCGAAGCATCGACCGGCACATCAGCAAAACGCACCGAACCGGAACGGAAGAGCTTATAATAACTGGTCTCCGTACACATGTATTCGCCCTCGTTCCAATGTCTGGTCCTGGTCGCATCGAACCACATCCTGGCATTGGCCTTGCCGCCGAAGAGCCAGTAAGGCACATAGATGCCTTTGATCTCATCGATCGTCGCTTCATTGGAGAACTTGTCCGGCAGAAGCGGTTTGCCTTTCAGAAACTGACGGTAACGCTCCTTGGCCTGCTTCTTGTCGAGCAGGAAAGGAATGACCTTTTTCGGTTTATAGATACCGGAGACATTGGACGTCATGACGACCGGACTTCCGCAATACGGACAGCTGCCCGCAGCCGTATCTTTATCTGCGATGATCTCACCGCCGCAGGAGCGGCAGGAATATACGACGATATCATCATCTTCCCAGATATCGGAACTCACAGTAAAATTATCTCCCTCATCGAAGACTTCCGGATCGAACGTTCCTTCACAATACGGACATTTTAATTTCTGTGTCTGAGCGTCAAACTCTAAAATGCCTCCGCAGTTAGGACATTTAAAATCTTTCAATTTGCTCATGATTCTACCTTTATTTTATTATACAACATCCCTTACTAAAAAAAGGAAGACTAGTGTCTTCCTCCATGGTGACCAAACGAAGCGGACGCTTCGCCGGAAACGTCCGTTCCTTGATCGGATTGATCATTATTTCCCCATGGGCCCTGCATGCCGTTCATTCCGCCCATGCCTCCCATGCCGCCCATCATCTGGCCGGTGATCTGATCGGTCTCCGTACCGTTGACGATGATGGTGCCGCCGTTTTTCTCAGCACCCTTGTCATAGTCGAATGCTGACTGGGCTGTGATATCAAGAGTGCCGCCGTTGACGTAAATGTAACCGTTGGAATCGACCGCATCGGTATCGCCCTGGCCCATGTTGATAGTGATATAGCCGCCGGTGATCTCGATCGTAGCCGTATAAGCCGCCACAGTCTGAGAAGCATTGATGCCATCATCCGTCGCATTGATCGAAATGTTGCCGCCGTTGATCAGCACATACGTCGCTTCGATACCTTCGTGAGCATTGATGACAAACTCGCCGTCATCGATCTGCACCTTGGAATCCGCGTGGATGCCGTCATCATCACTGTTGATGCTGAAGCTGCCGCCGGTGATCAGGACATCACTGTCGGAATGGATCGCATCGTCGGAAGAATCGATGGTGAAGCTGCCGCCGGAGATCTCAACGCTGACATCGGACTTGATGGCCTTGGCTGAACTGTCACTTGCCGAATAGGTCGTGATTTCGAAAGTTCCGCCGGAGATATTGACGAGGTTGAGACCGTATATCGCATCCTGCGCCGATTCGATCACGAAATTGCCGCCGGAGATACTGATGTAGCCTCTGTATTCATCTTCGTCATTGTCGGACTTCAATGCATCCTTGCCGGACTTGATATTGAAATCGCCATCCGATATCATCAGGCAATCCTTGCCTTTCAAAGCCTGGCCGGCAACATCGATCATGTAAGTTCCCTCAGTGATGATCAGATCATCCTTGGAAACGATGCCGTGGTTGTATGCCGAGTATAAGTTCAATGTGCCGTTTCCGTTGATCGCCAGGTCGGCCTTGGAATAGATCAGGGCATCGACTTCGTTATCGTCGATCTGTGTGTAAGTGCCTGAATCCGAGATGTAGTTGACACTGCCATCCGCCAGAGTGATCGTGATCTCGTCGCCTTCGACGATGTAGATGCCGGCAAAGTCACCGGAATCGATCGTCACATTGTTGAGCACGAGCTGCACATCTTCGTTTTTCGAAACTTCAACGATGATCGAAGCATCTTCCAAAGTTCCTTCCAGGATATAGGTGCCGCCTTTGGTGATCTTGACATCTTCACTTCCCAAAGTGATATACGTTGAACCGTTGATCTCATAAGTGGAATCGCTTTCGCTTTCCTTGATCGACAGGTTGTAAGCATCGGCCGTCTCTTCAACGGCCGTATTATCGGAAATGACCGTATTGCAGCCGCTTAGGGCCAGCAATACGATCAGTAAACAGATCATCTTTTTCATCAGAGTTCCTCCCTGTTTGTCGAAGGTCTGCCGCACATGATCTCAAGATTGCCGTTTCTGACTCTGAGCTCATCGATCATCTCTTTGACCTTCGATGCATCTTTCATATTTAAGGAATACTCGACCCTAAACAAAGATCCAAGGGTCAAAGTCTTTACGCTCTCCAATTGCCAGGAGTGTGCGTACTTATTCAGGATATCGGTAAACACATCATCATAGTTGAGTGATTCCGGGATCGTGACTTTCAGATATCTCTCATTGTCACTTGCCTTGCCGAAATCCGTGATCGTCAGCGCAAGCATCACTGCACTGAGCAAGAGCGTGAATACGCCAGCCAATGCAACATAGCCTGTACCGCAGATGATACCGATGGTCATCGCGATGAAGACCGCGACCAGTTCCTTGGCATTGCCTTTTACGGAACGGAAACGGATCAGGGCGAAGGATCCGGCAACGGATAAGCCGACGCCGAAGTTATCGTTCACCATCATGATGACGACCGTCTCTACCGCCGGTAAGAGTACCAGAGCGGAGATGAAGGATTTGGTATAGGTGTTTTTATGCATGAAGACGATCGCTAAGATCAGTCCCATGATCATCGAGGCGACTAACGCCAGTATGAATTGTCCGAGTGTCAATGCACCGGTGAATATGCTTGAGAATAAACTTGTCATTTTCTTATGCTCCTTGTAATTCTTTTATGAAGGCATTACCTACTTTGGAATATCCGCGCGGGTAAGCTTTGATCTCATCGAGTATTGCCGAAAGCCATAAAGGCATCGCATCTTTGATCTTCAGTTCCATGATCGTCTTATCGGTCAATGGCTTGTCTTTTTCACTCCTGGATAAGGAGAGGTCTTCCATACGGTACATGATGTCTCTGTCGAAGGTGATCCTGAGATCCTGATCTTCTTTTCCGACAAAGGAGACTCTTTTGCATCCGATGAAGACGGAAGGTTCCAGTCTGCCGTAGTAATTCAAGGCATACATGATCTCTTTGCCGACCTGCGGATCCTTGAACTGGCAGTGATAGATGTCGTTCAGCAGCTGTCTGCTGGAAGCTTTCGTACGTCTCTTGTAGACGATGCCGTCATACTTCTTTTTCAGTTCTACGAATACCGGTTCATCGCCATTCACTTCCTTGTAAGATCTGACACGGAGCTTTTCCTTGTACTCCGGCTTTTCGATCGAACGGCGGATCAGTTCGTGGTCCTTCGTATCGTAATAGATCGAACGGATATCCGTTTCATAGAATGCATCAGGCATCACATGCCCTTTCATAAGATACAGGAACTGACGAAACTGTTCGTTTGTCAGCAGGTACTTCTTTTCAAATCGTCTGAACGTCTCCATCGTGCGTCCTCCTTTCCTTTTGATGATTTAATGATATTTTTTGAATGTGAACTTCATCTGAACTTAAGTTGAACACCGCATGAAAAAAGCCTCCCGTTTCCGGAAGGCTCAGAATGAACTTTTTCTTTATATTTATACGAATTCCCGGTCGATATTGACCTGGATCTGCTTGTCAGGATAGATCGAAGAAAGATAGTCCTGAAATTCCTTTGCGGTCTCAACGAAATCGGCTTCAAAATCTACGACCAGATCGCAATAGATCTTGTTGGTCTTCTTATCCGAATAGATCGCATGGTAGGACTTGATATGATCTTTCGATCTGACGAAATCCGCGATCTCGTTTCTCAGCTTGTGCGAATCCTCGGAATCGCTGTCGACCGCATAGATACCGAAGACCATCGCGACATGATACTTTTCAAAGATGGAGATCTGTAACGGTCTTAAGAATTCATAGACATCACCGACGCTCATCTTATGGTCGAGCTCCACATTGCAGGAACCGGTATAGGCATCCGGACCGTAGTTGTGAAGGACCATATCGACGGCATTGACGATCCCTTCCGTACCGCGTATCTCTTTGTAGAGCTCTCTGACCAGCATCTCATCCGCCGGCTGACCCAGCAGTTCGGAGACCGTGTCATGCATGATCTCATAACCCGCCTTGATGATCAGGCTGGATGTGAAGACACCGGCAAAGGCATCGATGGAAAAATGACCCAGCAGATAGACCAATGCGGAAATGATCGTGACGACGGAAACATAGGAGTCGTTGCGGCAATCCACGCCGACCGCCTCCAGCGTATCCGAGCCGACTCTTTTGCCGGTCCTGATCGTATAAACGCCCATAGCATATTTGATGATCGCAGAGACCAGAACGACAGCCAGTGAGACATAGGAGACGTTGAGTTCTTCCGGTTCAAAGATCAGCTTGATCGAACTTGTCAGCATCTCGATACCGCCGACCAGAATGAACGAAGCGATGACCATCGAAGTCAGATATTCGACACGTCCGTAGCCGAACGGATGCTTGGCATCCGGTGCTTTGCCGGCGAGTTTCGTGCCGACCAGTGTCAGGATCGAAGAAAGCGCATCGGTAGCATTGTTGACTCCTTCCGATACGATGGCGATCGATGAAGCGATCAGACCGACGACCACCTTCATCAAAGCGACCAGCAGATTGACGACCACGTTCAGAATGGATGTTGCCGAAACGACACCTTCTCTTGTATCCGGATCGAGTTTGAACAGTTTGTAAATAAGCGACATAAAGAATTCTCCCGTAACAATTATAATGCCCCATCTCAAAATGGGGCATCATTTTACTTTCAGATCAAAAGATTTCTTTATGCCTTGAACAGGGAATGCAGGTTGCAATAGGCGTAGACCGCTTCCACTTCATCGCCTTCCAGCAAAGCGAAACATGCCTTTGGCGCATCACCCGGCTTGAGAGCCTTGCGCTGGTTGCCGTTTTTCGTCTGCAATGCGATCCATTCGATATAGTGTTCTTCGCTCATCGGATGTTCGACAGAACCGACCGTGACGCATACCATATTGTCTTTGACTTCGTAAACCGGAACATGTTTTTCAACAGCACCGTCGGATTCGCCCGGGATGATCTCCTCCATCGGCTCTCCGCAGCACATGATCGGACAGCCTTTCTTCTTGACGATGGCCACCATCTGGCCGCAGCGCTTGCAGCGATAGAATTTCATTTCCATTTTGTTTTCTCCTTGTGTTTCTTTAACTATATTATATATGTTTTCTTTCAAAGTCCTAGAAGCTGTGTCCGCCGCCACCGCCGGAAGAACCGCCTCCTCCGCCGCCACCGCCGCCGCCGGAATAACCTCCGCCTCCCCCGCCGGATGAGGAAGATTCCACATGTTTGCGGGAATGGGACGCCGTGATCTTTTTGGACAGCACGCGGATGGCCATCGTGGTCGTCAAGGCCGGAACGGCCTTCATGATGATCTCTTCATCATCATTTCTCTGAGCCGTCAGGATGAAGAAGTTGACCAGCAACGCAACAACACAGGCGATCAGGGCGTTGGAGATATATTTCATCGGCTGGGCGATCCTGCCGCCCTCAAGAAGGATGAGTGCCTCATCAAAGACTTCTTCAGCACATTCATAATACTCTTGCCTGCTGGCGTAGCGGTAGACGTTGTCGGTGATCGTATTGGCATAGGCCTTATCGATGGTCCGGTAGATCTTTCCGTCACAATAGATCCAGATATTGCGTCTGCCCATATCGATCACAAACAGGATCCCGCTTTCATAGCCAAACAGCTGCCGGTACTTTTCTTTCGCATAGGAAGCCGTGGAATCGTACTGACTGACACTGACGAATCCTACATTGCCATAATCACGTATCGGATCCATCTTTATTTCCAAGGCTTTTTCCTCTTCCCTGGTCAGAAGGTCTTCTTCGTCTTCGATGACGATGCGATATCCGTTTTCGGCATAGACCGCTTTGGTCTCTATGCAGATGATGTTCAACAGAAGCAACAGAATGAATACTTTGAAAAACTTACGCACGGTCATTCCCTCCTTTCCTTTCATAGAACGAAGGCAGAGGTCTGGTCGCCGTTTCGTTGTAACGCAGGATAAGATCGATCGACATTGCACTGGCTGCCACCAGGCAGATCAAAGCCCCAAGGTAATACCACCAGTCCTGCACCGGACGCAAAGATGCCACCATGAAGGCATAGACGATCGAACCAAGCGACAGGAAACAGACCAGGATCGAACGTTTGTTTTTCAGATAGAGGGCAGAGCCCATCTGTTTGAAAAAGCGCACTGTCTGTAAGATCAGGATGATGAAAGTCATTGCAATGGCGCCTTCCTGCGAGACGACGAAATCGTAAAGTTCACCGGCGATCAGAAACAGAAAGAACGAGAGAGCCAGCCCAAGGCCCATGGCGATGACCGCAAAATCATAGTTTTTGGAAATAAAGCGTTTCCGTATGCGGGTACGCTTTCTTTCCGACATCGACAGTTCCTTTTCATCGGTGAGAAGATAGCCCTTGTCAAAGACATGATTCTCACGATTGCGGATCTGTTTGAGTTCATGGTGGTAGCGTATGGAGACCAGATAGACCAGCAACGCCGAAAACCAGATGACGAAACGGGAAGTCACCGAGACAAACAGGCTCAGAAGCACGAACAGTATCCCGGCACCGATCGCCGTATACAGTGAAAATCTGTTGATATCGGCCGGCAGGTCGATGTGGATCTTGCCGCTTTGGCCGTTGACCACTGCATAAGCGACGCGATCCCCGCTCTTCCAGGTCAGAAACCAGACCGGCAGATAGAAGGTATCGGCACCTTCTTTCCTGGCCATCAGATACTCTCTGAGTTTCTTTTTCCGTTTCGGCAGTTCCAGTTCGATGTTGCCAAGGGAACCCTTCATCTTCTCCACCGCGATATCGGTCGCCTTATCCAGGACTTCTTCTTCATATACATCGGGATCGACGTTCGGCGAATCGGCATACATGCCGGCCAGATAACCCGGACGGTATCTTCTTAAATACTTTCTGGAAAACGGTGCGATGTGTTCGGCGATCGCATCATCAAAATTCCTCGAGGCATCAAACGGCACCCCATAGGCGGATTCTTCCAGTTTCACTTTGACATCATAATCTTCAAAGTAATCGTAGCCGCCGGCCGTATAGCTCGAATGGCCTTTGACCTCGATCGGCTCTTCCCGGAACGATACCGTATACATCCAATACGGAATATAGAAAGGACGGAAGCGTTCAATGAATTCCGGATCCTTGAACTGTTTCGGGACATAGACCTTGGAAGAAAGCTCTTTTTCATAGATCTTCTTGCACTGTTCCTTACTGATCGAAAAAGGAACGATGTATTTGGGACGTTTCATTCCTTCCATATTCGACTCTATGAGAGCCTGGCTGCCGCAATAACTGCAGAAACTGACCGCTTCATCACTGGCAGAGATCAGCTTGGCCCCGCAGCTCTTGCAGGTATACATCTTTGCCCCTTCGATGATGTTTTCTTCCGCGGATTGGGCACCTTCATACTTTTCGACATCAAGCTTCGTATCGCAGCTCTGGCATTTCAGCATCTTCGAAGCGATATCGTAATAAAGAGTGCCTGAACAGTTTGGGCATTTCATCAAAGCTCACCTCCTTTGCATACTATGATCTGTTGTTCTTCTATATCTTTATTCTAACAAATATGGACAGATAAAAGAAAAAGCACCTTCATCAGGTGCTTTCGGTAAACTACATGGTGGACACTAAGGGACTCGAACCCCTGACCCCCTCCACGTCAAGGAGGTGCTCTCCCAACTGAGCTAAGTGTCCAGCTGCATTAACTATTATATACTAATTCATTTCAGTTTCCAACATCTTTTTCAAAAACTTTCATAGGCCGATCTGCACAGCCTTTTATAGCGGAATATCCATATGCACAGCTGGATCACGAACGCCAGCGTCCAGCTTAGCGGGAAGCAGCTGTATAAGACCTGCGGCGTATGATGTGCGGCAAATACAGTATAGATATAAACCAGTCTGAAGCCGCATACACAGACAAGCGTCAC
>JAZQIF010000219.1:0-20566 GCA_045540935.1 Erysipelotrichaceae bacterium
GATCCGGTCGGCCTTTCGTATCGTTTCGATATCATTAGTCACAACGGCCTCCTCTTGTATCGCTTCAAAGGAACTTTGCAGGGAAAAGAGATTGCCGACACCGTAGTCGATGATCGCGATCATAGGACACCTTTGCTGGAAGGGATGAGATCTTCAAAACCTTCCTCGATGTTGCAGGCCTGACGCAGAACGCGTCCGGCTGCTTTGAAGCAGGCTTCCAGGATGTGGTGGGAATTCTTCCCCGCCAGCATCTGAAAGTGTAAAGAACTTTCGCTGTTTCGCACAAAGCCATACCAGAATTCTTCGCCGAGTTCCGTGTCAAAGTCGCCGACTTTCTCAGTTGGTAAGTCGACCCGCCAGTCTAAGAAGCTGCGTCCGGAGAAGTCGATCGCACATAACATGAGCGTCTCATCCATCGGCAGGATGATGTCGCCATAGCGTCGGATGCCTTTCTTGTCGCCCAGGGTCTTTCTGAAAGCCTGGCCTAAGACGATGCCGATATCTTCCGTCAGGTGGTGATAGTCGACGTTGATGTCGCCCTCAGCCTGGATACACAGATCAAAGTGGCCGTGGCTGGCCAGCAGTGTCAGCATGTGATCGAGAAAACCGCAGCCGGTATCGATATCTGTCTTTCCCGTACCGTCGAGTTCAAGCTCAAGTGTGATCTTAGTCTCGGCGGTCTCACGTGAGATCTTAATATTACGCATCGTTTTCCTCCATGAGTTTTTCCAAGGTTTCAAAAAAGACAGCCATCTGTTCATCGGTACCGATGGAGATGCGGATATAGTCGTGTAATCTTGGCGTATCGAAGTGACGGATCAGGATGCCGTTTTCCTTAAGGTCGAGGTAAAGCTTTCTGCCGTCATAGTTTCTGTGTCTGGCAAATAAGAAGTTGGTGCCCGAATCCAGGACTTCAAAGCCAAGTTCTTTCAATCTGTCAGAAGATCCTTCTCTGGTCTTGAGGATCTTTCCGATGCAGGAAAGCAGATAGTCCTGATCGATCAGGGCACCGACACCGGCCATCATCGTCATCCGGTTGACGCAATACGGATTGTTGGAATTGCGCAGGGTGTTGATGTCGGCGATCAGCTTTTTGTTCGCGATGATGTAGCCTAATCTTCCGCCGGCCATCCCGTAGGATTTGGAGAAGGTGCGGATGATCATCAGATTCTCGTATTTGTTGATCAGAGGAATGCAGGTCTCGTCGTTAAAATCCGCATAGGCCTCATCGATCACGACGATGTTTTCCGGATTGGCTTTCAAGATCTCTTCGATCTGTTTCGCTGATAAGACCAGACCGGTCGGCGCATTCGGGTTGGCCAGGAAGATCGTCTTATTGATACCGATATAATCGTTGATATCGATGGAAAGGTCTTCTTTGACAGGAATAGTCTGATATCTGATGCCGTTGAGATCGGCGATGACTTTATAGAAACTGTAGGTCACATCCGGGAAGACGAGACCCTTATCTTCATCGCAATAGGCCATGATCGCATAATTGAGTGCCTCATCGGAACCGTTGGTGAAGACGATCTCATCCTTGTCGATATGAAAGACCTGGGCTGCCGATTCCCGTAAGATCTTCTGATCTGGATCGGAATACAGGTTGAGCGAAGAAGCCTCCAGGCGGGCAAAACGCTGGGCGATCGGTGAGGGCGGGAAAGGAAGCTCATTGGTGTTGAGCTTGATGTAGGTCTTATCCTGCGGCTGTTCGCCCGGTGTATAAGGGATAAGGTCTTCATGACCTTTTACAAGAAACCGACTCATAGATCCTCCTTGTTTCGGATGAGGGCACTTCTTGCGTGAGCATCGAGGCCTTCCTTCAAAGCGAAGGCGGCAACTTTTTCGGCAACTTTGCCCAAAGCATTTTTGGAATAGTAGGTATACTGCATCTTTTTGACGAAGTCATCGACCGATAGCGGGGAAGAGAAGCGGGCGGTACCGGAGGTTGGAAGGACGTGGTTGGTACCGGCAAAGTAGTCGCCCAGAGCTTCCGGCGTGTTTCTGCCTAAGAAGATCGAACCGGCATTGCGGATCGCATCGAGGTGATCGAAGGGATCGTCGACGCACAGTTCCAGATGTTCCGGAGCGATCTGATTGGCGATGTCGATCGCTTCTTCGATCGAGCGGGCAACGATGATCTTGCCGTTATTGGCTATCGATGCGGAAGCGATATCTTTGCGGCTGAGTTTCTCCAGCTGCTTTTCGATCTCGACAGCCGTTTCTTCCGCAAGTTTCTGACAATCAGTGACTAAGACAGCTGAGGCCATGCGGTCGTGCTCGGCTTGCGATAAGAGGTCGGCAGCCAGGAAGCGCGGGTCGGAATTGCTGTCGGCGACGATCAGGATCTCGCTTGGTCCGGCGATCATGTCGATCGACACGAGACCATAGACCTGCCGTTTGGCTTCCGCGACATAGGCATTGCCCGGTCCGACGATCTTGTCGACTTTCGGAACGGTTTGCGTGCCATAGGCCAAGGCAGCGATAGCTTGGGCACCGCCGATCTTGAATATGCGGCTTATCCCGGCGATATGGGCAGCGGCCAGGATGACATCGCTGAGCCTGCCGTCTTGATCGGGCGGGGAGACCATGATGATGTTCTTGCAGCCGGCGATCTTTGCCGGGATGATGTTCATGAGAACGGAAGAAGGATAGGCTGCCGTGCCGCCGGGCACATAGACACCCACGGTCTCAAGCGGAACGATCTTCTGGCCGATGACGATGCCGTCTTTATCGTTGAGGATGAAGCTGTTTCTTTTCTGCTGCTCATGGAAGTGACGTATGTTTTCGCTCGCTTCTTTGAGGATCTCCAGGAAAGAAGGTTCGATCCTGTGCATGGCTTCTTCGATCTCCTGCTTCGTGACTTCAAAGTTTTCAAGATCAGCTTTGTCGAAACGTTTCGTATATTCCTTCAGGGCTTCATCCCCTTTTTCTTTTACATCCTTTAGGATCTCCGCGACCGGTGTTTCGACGGATGCCGTCGGCTGTGCCCGGCAGAAGATCTCATCTCTGTCTACTTCATTTACATTGAATATCTTTATCATGTCAGACCTCTTTCTCTAATGCGGCTGCAAGCTTCTGTATCTGTCTGGTCTTGAATTCAAAGGAAGAGCGGTTGGCGATCAGCCTTGCGGAGATGTCCATGATCTCTTCTCTGACTTCCAGTCCGTTTTCTTTCAAAGTCCGTCCGGTCTCGACGATGTCGACGATGACATCCGACAGGCCAAGGATCGGAGCGATCTCGATGGAACCGTTGAGGCGGATGATGTCGATGTCTCTTCCGATCGAACGGTAATAGGTCTCGGCGATATTGGCAAACTTGGTCGCAACTTTCAAAGTCTTATAAGGATGTTCTTTGAAGTCTTTTGCGGCAGCCACTGCCATCTTGCATGAGCCCCGTTTGAGATCGAGAAGTTCATAGACGGCCGGCTTGTATTCCAGAAGGATATCTTTGCCAGCCACACCGATGTCGGCAGTGCCGCGCTCCACATAGACAGAGACGTCGCTTGGTTTCACCCAGAAATAGCGCAGCTTCTTTTCGGGATTATCAAAGACGAGCCTGCGGTTTTCAGCCAGGACTTCCGGGCACTCGTAGCCGGCTGCTTCAAAGAGCCCGTAGACCTTCTCACCAAGTCTGCCTTTCGGTAAGGCGATATTGAGATAGCCGTCGTCTTGCGTATCTCCGGCTTCTTCCTGCAGAAGGCCGGTGTAGACGGCAAAGCCGATGGCCTTGGACTTCTTGGCGAGTTTTTCCATCAGCCGGTCATACTGACCGCCGGAAAGCACGGGATCGGGCAGGGAAGGCAGGTAGCCTTTGAAGATGATGCCGTTGTAGTAGTTGATATCATCGACTAAAGAAGTGTCGACGACGATCTTTTCGCCGTAGCCTTTCTCTTTGAGGACAGTCAGGATCTTCAATAAGGAAGAATCCACGCCTGTCTCATCGCAGAGTTCCCGGAGCTGAGTGAGGACTTCATCGATCCGGCCGATGCAGTTCATGAGTTTTTCTAAGAGAAGACGCTGTCCATCGTTTTGTCCGTTTTCCGCGTAGAAGGCATCGAGTTCGTGGATCTTCTTTTCTTTCAGGATGCGGAAGAGTTCCTTCTGTTTCGTTTTGGCCAGAAGCGGACTTTGAATGATCGCTTCGCTCAGATCCAGATCGGACAGCACCAGTAAGAAATCCTTTGAGATCGTTTC
Source organism: Erysipelotrichaceae bacterium (assembly GCA_045540935.1). Lineage (GTDB taxonomy): Bacteria > Bacillota_I > Bacilli_A > Erysipelotrichales > Erysipelotrichaceae > Colivicinus. The sequence continues at coordinate 4,198 of JAZQIF010000219.1, forward strand.
CATCGACCGGATGGCCAGAAAGATGGTATTTAAAAGATCGTCATCTTTCAGGTCTCCGAAACATTCCACTCCGGTTTGTAAGATCTCTTTGAACGAGCCGCTTTTCGCATCGAAACGGTAGATGTTTTCGTTGTAGTAGAGCTTGTTGGAAATATCATCTTCCCTGCGGTTGGCGACGATCGAAAGGGTGACATCGGGTTTTAAGGCCATGAGCCTTCCGTTGCCGTCCGTGAAGGTGAGGACTTTGTCGGAGACTAAGAAGTCTTTGTTTTTCGCATAGAAGTCGTATTCTTCGAACTTGGACATCCTGTATAGGCTGAAACCGTTGGATGCATAGAGGTCCTTGAGCGAATAGACGAGCTTCTCATTATAGGTCAGCAGGGTATCATTGATCTTCATCGATGCAGCCTGCTTCTTTCATTTTCCGAATGATGTTCTTGTATCCTTCATCGCCATAGTTGTAGCAGCGGGAGACTCTTGAGATCGTGGTGGTCGACGCGCCGGTCTTGCGGGAGATCTCAAGGTAGGAGACGCCCCGGGAGATCATGATGGCGGTATCGAGACGCTGGGCCATGTTCTGCAGTTCTTTGATCGTACAAAGATCATCTAAGAGCGATTCACATTCTTCTTCCGTTTCTAACAAAATCAAAGCTTTCGCAAGGCGTTTTATGGAATCATTTGTATACTTGGTCATACTTCGTCTTCCTTTCGCATGGTGCCATTATAGCGCTTTACCACGCTAAAGCGATGTGACGGATGGTACAGGATGAAAAAAGACTGTGACGTTCTGTATGTCACAGTCTTATCGGGATTTATGATCATCGATCAGATCATGAAGGAAGCAAGCACTTCGGCCGTCCTGTCCAAGCCCAGTGTCTCGGAATTGAGACACAGGTCATAGGTCTTTGTGTCGCCCCAGACGCTGTCGCAGGACAGGGCATGATAACGGGAACGGATGCGGTCTTCTTCTTTGATCTTTTCATCGAGCAGATCATTGTCTGCGATGTCTTTGTATAAGGGGGATAGTCTTGCGCGTACGCGTTTTGCCTTGAGATCGGTCGCATAGGTCAGCACGCTGAATACGGAATAAGCTTTGGATACAACGTATTGTCTGCTGATGCGGTCATGGATCAGACAGGGGCCTTTCTTAAGGGCGATGTCAGCTGCCGCTTCAAAGGCTTTCCTGATCCGTTCATATTCTTTGAGCTCTTCGTCGTTGAGCTCATGATTTTCATCTCTGAGTTTTTTCTCAAAGTTTTCAACTGTTTCGATCGTGACGGACGGATCGTTGAGTCCTTCCAGAAGGATCACTGCATCGTAATAGGCGTAGCCGGCTTTCTTGCAGGCTTTATTGGCGATCATGCGTCCCATGGAACAGTACTCGGAGTCTAAGAGTATGCAGTAAGGTCTTTCAAACTTCTTTTCAAATTCTCTGACACCGGTCGTATCGGCCATTGTGCGGATATCTTCTGCCATTTATAATTCCTCCCCGTTGGATCTGCAGACGTTCTGATACCAGTAGAACGAATCTTTCCGGATCCTGTCGTATGTTCCGTTTCCTTCATCGTCAGCATCGACATACAGGAAACCGTAGCGCTTGGAGATCTCTCCGGTAGAAAGCGAAGGCAGATCCATTGCCGCCCAGGTCGTGTAGCCTAAGACCGGAACACCGTCATGATCGACAGCTATTTTCATCTGTTCGATGTGATCTCTCAGATATTCGATGCGGTACGGATCGTGGACTTTGCCGTCTGGCGAGACCTCGTCTCTGGCACCAATGCCGTTTTCTACGATCATCAGCGGTTTGCGGTAATGATCGTAGAGGAAGTTGAGGGCATAGCGAAGTCCTTTCGGATCGATGCCCCAGCCCCATTGGGAATACTGCAGATGCGGATTTTTATATCCTGTCTGCAAGCCGTTGAGGCCTTTGGAGATGCCGTTGGTAAGGGCACCTGTGACATGCGTCAGATAATACGAGAAGGAGATGAAATCGACAGTCCCTTCTTTCAGTATTTCAGCATCGCCCTCCTTCACAGGCAGAGTGATGTTCATCCTTTCGAGCTGTTTCAGCTTGTGTCTCGGGTATTCGCCAAGGCACTGCACGTCGATGTAGTACATCATCTGGTGATTGAACTCGACGGTATGCAAGACATCCTCCGGATCACAGGAATTGGGATAGGAGAAATGACCGCAGTACATCATGCCGACTTTATTCTGCGGATCGATCTGATGCGCATATCTGACGGCCAGAGCACTGGCAAGGAACTGATGATAGGCAGCCGTGTGTCTGACTTGTTCGTCTTCACTCAAGATGCCGCCGGCGACCCATGGCTGGGTGGACATGCAGTTGATCTCGTTGAAGGTCAGCCAGTAACGTACTTTACCCTTGTAACGATCGAGTATCGTTTTTGCGTATCGTTCAAAGAAGCCTACAGTCTGCCTGCCTTCCCAATAGCCGTATTTCTTTAATCCGAGCGGGACATCGAAGTGATCCATCGTGACGATCGGCTCGATGTTATATCTTCTCAATTCATCAAAGACGGAATCGTAGAACTTCAGTCCTTCTTCGTTCGGTGTTTCATCATCGCCTTTGGGATAGATCCTGGTCCAGGAAATCGACATGCGGAAGGCCGTGATGCCCATTTCCGCCAGCATGGCGATATCTTCTTTGTATCTGTGATAGAAATCGGAGCCTTTCTTTCCCGGGTAGATCTCTGTCGGAAGAAATCCGTCCGTGATCTGACGTTTCTTTTCCCGGGAACCCAGGGTCATGATATCGAGGTTGGTCAGGCCTCTGCCGTCCTCATCATATGCTCCCTCATTCTGGGCTGCGGCAGTTGCGCAGCCCCATAAGAAATCTTTCGGGAAGCCCATTTTAATGAACGTCTTTCTCGTCGACGCCTAAGAACCATTCGACAGCGAAGGCGACAGCAAAGGAGATGACACAGGCGATCGCTGCCATCGTCATGACATGCATCGAACCATCGGCAGGGATGTAGCTCGGAAGTGCGAAGATGGAAGGCGGGACCTGAGCGAATCGACCGACGTGGTTGATGCCGAGGAAGAATCCGCCGACTGCTCCGCCGATCATTGCCGCATATAACGGACGGCGGTATGGAAGGGTGATACCGTACAATGCGGGTTCGGTGATACCGCAGACCGCTTCAACAGCTACGGAACCGGCAAGTGCCTTCTTTTCGGCGTCTTTCAGTTTGAAGGAAGCTGCAAGGCTTGCGCCGCCCTGTGCGATATTGGAGACCAACATGCCCGGACCGGCGATCGTGTCGATGCCCTGTGTTGCCAGCTGGTTGGTACCAAGCGGGATCAGACCGTAATGCATGCCGGCCATGACAAGTAACGGTGTCAGTCCGCCTACGAAAGTCGGAACGACCCATGGAGCGATGCTGTCAAGAGCAGAGATGCCTTTGCCAAGCAGGACGCCGAGCCAGTTGCCGATCGGACCTAAGAGCCAGAAAGTGATCGGTGCGACGACCAGGAATTCGACCATCGGAACGATGACCATACGGATCGCCTTTGGCAGATGTTTGGTAACGAACGGTTCGACATAGGATAAGAGCCATACCGACAGCATGATCGGAATGACGGAAGAAGTATAGGATACGTTAGGTACCGGCAGACCGAACAGAGTGATCGGTGTGCCTTCCGCTTTGGAGTTGGCGACCATGTTGATGAAAGTCGGGCTGATCAGCATCGCGCCTAAGGAAGCACCCATGAACTGATTGACTTTGAATTTCTTGGCAGCCGAGAAGCCTAAGATGACCGGTAAGAAGTAGAATGGTGCATCACCCATGAAATTAAGCATCTGGTAAGTCGTGGAAGACTTTGCGACAAGGCCGATCGTGGAAAGGATCGCAAGAAGTGCCTTCAGCATACCGCCGCCGGCGATGGCCGGAACGATCGGGAACATGGAACCGGCGATCATGTCGAGGACCGTGTTCAGGACGCCTTTCTTCTGATCTGCTTTGGAATCTTCATCGTCATCCTGGGAACCGGCATTTGCGGATTCACCGACCAGGGCGATGATTTCTTTATGTACGAACGGAACATCTCCGCCGATGATGACCTGGAACTGTCCGCCTTTGTTGACACAGCCCAAGACACCTTTGATCTTTTTGACTTCATCAACGGAGAGGTTGGAATCATCTTTCAATGTGAAGCGCAGTCTTGTCGCACAATGTCCGACGTTGACGACGTTATCTTTGCCGCCGACTGTCTGCAGGATCTGTTCAGCTAATTGTTTGAAATCCATCTTTTTTCCTCCTTATGGAACTTTACATCATCACTATATCCGCCGGAAATGAGAACATCCATGATTTTGAAAACGATTTCAACGGTGTTGCCAAAGCGTTGCGAAAAAAGTGAAGATTTTCGCAACACAGTTGCGTATAATGAAGAAAAGAGGAAGATATTATGATGATTTATGAACACCTGCAGAAAGATGATCTTTCTTCGGCAGACAGACTGATCGCTGATTTTTTTCTGACACACAAAGATGAACTCAAGGATCTCAGCGCCAGAGATATCGGCAGGATACTTTTTGTATCGGCATCTACAGTGAGCCGTTTTGCCCAGAAGCTGGGCTATGCAGGCTACAACGATTTCAAGGAAGCCTATCTGAAAGAATGCAGCTATCTGAATGCGCACTTCACTTCCATCGATGCCAATCTGCCTTTTGCCGAACATGACAGCTGTTATCAGATCGCCGGCAAGATCTCGGCTTTGTATTCCGAAACGGTAGCCGACACCTACAATCTGATCGATCACGAACAACTGGAAAAAGCGGCGGCATTGCTTCGAAAGACTTCGATCATCTATATCGTTTCTGCCGGGACCTATACCGAACTGGGTTCTTTGTTTCAGGAAAAGATGGCCAGGATCTCGAAGAATGTCATCAGCTGTCCGTTTCCCGATATCTCCTATTACTATTCCTGCGCAGACAAAAAGGATGCCGTATTTATCCTGATCTCTTATTCCGGTGAGACCAATTCGATCATCAAGAATGCCAGGAAGCTTCATGAGCTGAAACAGTCCTTCATCGCCATCACTTCCTACGGCTCGAATTCGCTTTCTGCATTGGCTGATTCGGTCCTTTACATTTCTACCAGGGAACGTTTACGCAACAATATCGGTTCCTTTGGCCCATACATCTCTGTCATGTATCTTTTGGATCTTCTGTATTCCTGTGTCTTCCGTTACGGATATAAGGAAAATCTTGCCGGAAAATATGCGAGGGCTTTGGAATTCCAGGATCGCAGGTCCTCATCCAATCCGATCCTGATGGATGAAGAAAAATAAAAGAAGACTTCCCGGCCGGGAAGTCTAGAGCTTCATATAGAAATTCAATATTTTCGTAAGCCTCTCGCTGAGAGTCGTGTTTTTTTCGATCCAGCAAAGAAAGGAATCGTTGCGGTCATCGGGATCGCCATAGACTGATGACATCAGCAAGGCGGGATCGTTTTCTTCCTGCTCGAAGATCTCTTCCAGCAGATCGACGGCTTTCTTTCCGTTTTCTTCCTTGAAACTGATCGTGGACTTCAGGATCCTGACGATGTTGGCGAAGGCCAGGCAGCTGTAAGAAGGATCAGCTTTTGCTTTGCGAAAGTATTCTTCCAGCAGTTCCTGCCGCCAGTTTTCATAGACGGCTTTATCCAGTTCCATGGCAGAAAGTTCGCGATAGGAAACGATGTCTTCTTTAGCCAGCTGGTAAAGAGAGCCTTTGTATCGTTTGAAGAGCGTTTCCGCTTCTTTAAAGTCCATTATTCTTTTTCGAGTTCGTCCCTGGTCTCGATGAGACACTTCACGACGTGGTCGATGTCTTCCTTGGAGTGGTTGGCACAGACCTGGGTACGGATCCTGGCTTTGCCTTTCGGAACGACCGGATAGGAGAAGGAGACGACATAGATGCCTTTTTCTCGCATCTTGGCGGCATACTTGCCGGCCTTGATCTCGTCGTATAACATGATCGGTACGATCGGATGAACACCGTCGATGATGTCAAAGCCGTTTTCCTTCAGCTGTGCGCGGTAGTACTGGGTGAGTTCCATCAGGTGTTTCCTCAGGTCGGAGCTTTCCGACAGCATGTCGAAGAGTTCGATGGAAGCTCCGGCGATGGCCGGTGCCAGCGTGTTGGAGAAAAGGTAAGGTCTGCTTCTCTGTCTCAAAAGGTCGATGATCTCTTTGCGTCCGGAGGAATAGCCGCCGGATGCTCCGCCCAAGGCCTTTCCTAAAGTGCCGGTGATGACATCGACTCTGCCCTGTACGCCGCAATACTCGACGGAACCGCCGCCGTTTTCACCTAAGAAGCCGGCTGCGTGGGAGTCGTCGACCATGACGAGGGCGCCGAATTCATCGGCCAGATCGCAGATGCCCTGCAGGTTGCAGATGATGCCGTCCATCGAGAAGACGCCGTCCGTGGCGATCATCTTGATGCGGGCGCCGTTGGCGTCAGCTTCTTCAAGCTTGGCACGCAGATCGTTCATGTCGTTGTTTTTGTAGCGGTAGCGTTTCGCCTTGCACAGACGCACACCGTCGATGATCGAAGCGTGATTGAGTTCATCGGAGATGACCGCATCTTCTTCGCCTAAGAGCGTTTCAAACAGACCGCCGTTGGCATCAAAGCAGGAAGAATAGAGAATGGTATCTTCCGTTTTTAAAAAAGCTGAGATCTTTCTTTCCAGGGTCTTGTGGATGTCCTGGGTACCGCAGATGAAGCGGACCGATGCCAGACCATAGCCTTTTTCATCGTAGGTCTTTTTTGCGGCGTCGATGAGCCTTTGCGAATTGCCCAAGCCCAGGTAGTTGTTGGCACACATATTCAGCAGCTTTTCGCCGTTCTCCATCAGGATGTAGGCGCCTTGCGGGGAGACATAGGCAGCTTCGGCTTTGAACAAGCCGGCTTCTTTGATCTCTTCAACGGTCTTTGCGTAATAGTTCAATGTTTCGTTTCTGTTCATAACTGTTCCACCTTATCGATATTCGTCCAATCCAGTATGACTTTGCCGGAATTGCCTGATAACATCGCATCGAAGCCTTTCTGGTAGTCGGTGATGTCATAGCGGTGCGTGATGATCTTCGAGATATCGAGTCCCGCTTCGATCATTGTGGTCATCTTATACCAGGTATCCCAGACCTTGCGGCCATAGATGCCTTTGAGGTTGAGTCCGGAGAAGATGACTTTTTCCATATCCACTTCCGTCGTATCCGGCAGCAGTCCCAGCAAGGCGATATTGCCGCCGTTTTTCATGTTGTGGATCATCTGGTTGAGAGCACTCGGTGCCCCAGACATCTCGAGTCCGACATCGAAGCCTTCGCTCATGCCGATCTCATGCATGACATCTTCGAGTTTTTCTTTCTTGAGGTCGACGACTCTGGTCGCTCCCATGGTCTTGGCCATGTTGAGGCGGTAGTCGTTGAAATCGGTAACGACGACGTGTCTTGCCCCGGAGAATTTGACGATGGCAGCCGCCATGCAGCCGATCGGTCCGGCACCGGTGATCAGGACATCTTCGCCCAAGACATCATAGGTCAGAGCGGTATGTGTCGCATTGCCATACGGATCGAAGATGGCGTAGAGTTCTTCCGGGATGTTCTTTCTGGTCTTCCAGACATTGACGTAAGGGATGACCAGGTATTCGGCAAAGGCACCGTTGCGGTTGACGCCGACGCCTTTGGCATTGCGGCAGTTTTCGCGGTGTCCCTCGAGACAGTTCCGGCACTTGCCGCAGGTGATATGACCTTCACCGGAGACGATGTCGCCGACGTTGAAGCCTCTGGCACCCTGACCGACTTCGACGACTTCACCGACATATTCATGTCCGATGGTCAGTCCCGGGACGATGGTCTTCTGTGCCCACTTGTTCCACTGGTAGATGTGCACATCGGTACCGCAGATGGCTGTCTTGCGGATCTTGATCTTGACATCGTTATAGCCGACTTCCGGGATCGGAACGCGCTTTGGCCAGATACCCACTTCGGGTCTCTCTTTGACTAAAGCCCACATAGTATTATCGTTGTTTTCCATAGATACTCCTCTTACTTCCATTATAGCCCGCCGGATGTAAATCAGATGAGAAAGAAAACAGAAGATGCTATCCTTTATTCTATGAACACAAGACATAAGATCCGTGTGATATTGAATATCGTTCTGCCTGTCATCATCGTCTATGAATGGCTGGATATGTTTTATTTCGGCGGGGAGGATTTCCTGAGCACAAGGGGCGTTGCCTCCTTGAAATACTTCACGATCCTGTCCAATCTTCTGGAGGCTTTTGCCTGCCTATGGTGGCTGTGGAAGAAGAACGAAGTGCTCAAATATGCCGCAAGTGTGGCAGTGATGCTGACATGCGTGGTGGTATTGGTCTTTTTGGGGCCGATGTTTGGCTATCTGGCGATGTTCTACGGGCCGAATCTCTGGTTCCATCTGCTGGTACCGCTGATCGCATTTGCGGAAGTGCTCTTCCTGGTGAACCATTCCTATACGAGGAAAGACAATCTGCTTGCCGCTTGCACGATGGGGATCTACGGGATCTTCTATCTGGCCAACAATCTGATCAACGGGATCGGAAACTGGCCGCATACCAACGACTGGTACGGTTTCCTGACCTGGGGCTATCCGGTGGGTTTCATCATCTACTTCGTCATACTGGCTCTGACGTACGGCATCGGCTTATTGATACGCAAGGTCAATGATCTCTATGACAGAAAACAGTCATCGTGAAGATGACTTTTTATATGAAAAAGAGCCCCGGGGGAAGGGCTCTTCATGAAACTATAAGATCTGTCCGTTGGACTCGATGACTTTCTTGTACCAGTAGAAAGAATCTTTTTTATAACGCTTGTAGGTACCGTTGCCTTCATCGTCGGCATCGACATAGATGAAGCCGTATCTCTTGGCCATCTCACCGGTCGAGCAGGAGACGACGTCGATCGCCGTCCAAGGCGTGTAACCGATCAGATCTACACCATCATCGATGGCTAAGCGCATCTGTTCGATGTGCTCTCTGATGTAGGCGATGCGGTAATCATCGTGGATCATGCCGTTTTCAAAGACGTCTCTGGCACCGATGCCGTTTTCCGTGACCATGATCGGAACGCCATACCTGTCATAGATATGGTTGAGCGTGTAGCGAAGACCTATCGGGTCGATCTGCCAGTTCCATTCCGTCGCTTTCAGATACGGGTTCTTGGCGCCGCCCATGATGTTGCCGGAGACCTGTTCGGCATCTTTCTGCACAGTGATGCAGTTGGACATGTAGTAGGAGAAGGAATAGAAATCACAATGTCCTTCCTTCAATAATTCGAAGTCTTCCGGTTTTGTGATGAAGTGGATGTCATTCTTCTCGAAGTAGCGCTTCATATAGTAAGGATAGACGCCCTTGATCTGTACGTCACCGGAGAAGCGGTTGCGCAGCTGGTCCTCTTTCTGGGTGGCCAGGATGTCTTCCGGATTCGGGGTGAGCGGATAGACCGTGATGTGGCAGATCATCGTGCCGAAGCAGAAGTTTGGATTGATCTTCTTGCCTTCGATGACACATTTTGCCGAAGCGACGAACTGGTTGTGCAATGCCGCAAATCTCTTGTCAGGGTCATCGACCTGGTTGGAGAAGTCTTCCGTGCCCGGGTTCTTGATGCCGCCATGGTTCCAGTTGCCGACGGAAGTCGTCAGGTCATTGATCTCGTTGAACGGGATCCAGTATTTCACGTAGTCTTTGTAGCGTTTCATGATGGTGACCGCAAACTTCAGATAGTAGTCGATCACTTTGCGGTCGACCCAGCCGTCGGTCGCCGATACCAGATGTAAAGGCATCTCGTTGTGGTAGATGGTAACTAACGGTTCCATATTATATTTCTTTAATTCCTTGAAGACCTCGTCGTAGAACTTTAAGCCTTCTTCATTTGGTTCCTCGTCATCGCCATTCGGAAAGATGCGGGCCCAGGAGATCGACATGCGGTACATCTTCATGCCCATCTCGTCCATGAGGGCGATGTCTTCCTTGAAGTGGTGGTAGTAGTCGATCGCTTTGTGGCTTGGATAATAATACTTGTTTTCATCGATCTCCAGCGTGATCTTACGCGGAGTGTGGTGGTCACCGGCGACCATCGCATCGGCGAGGTTGGCACCTTTGCCGTCTTCGTTCCATGCGCCTTCGATCTGATTGGCAGCAGTAGCACCGCCCCAGAAGAAATTTTCGGGGAAGGATCTGATCGTATCGTTCATCGTTTTTTCCTTATTACTTAAGTAATATTTTCCTTTCCGACTTGATTATAGCAACAAATAAATGAAAATAAAATATTTTTTAGTGAAATTTTATGAAATCGCTTAAAAAATAAAAAATATTACATTTTTTTGTTGACGACTGAAATATGTTAATGCTAATATGTTCTTGGATAAAAAAGATTTTATCGAGGAGTAACGAAATGAACGAAAAGATCTATACCGAAAATGCTCCGGCTGCCATCGGCCCATACTCACAGGCTGTGAAGTGCGGCAACATGCTGTACATGTCGGGAATGATCCCTGTCGATCCGGCAAGCAACACGCTGGTCGAATCCGAGATCAAAGCCCAGGCAAAACAGATCATGAAGAATATCGATGCCGTATTGTCGTGTGCCGGCTATACCGTTGATGACGTTGTAAAGACGACCTGCTTCTTGGCAGATATCGCAGACTTTGCAGCCTTCAATGAAGTTTATGGAGAGTACTTTACAAGCAAGCCTGCCAGATCCTGCGTCGCAGTAAAGGATCTGCCGAAAGGTGCACTTGTTGAAGTTGAGGTTATTGCTTCCAAATAAGGGAAAGGGGAAAATTATGGCAAAAGCTTCAGTAAAAGAAATCGTTGAAAAGCTTGGCGGTCTTGATAACATCGCTTCAGCTGCTCACTGTGCAACTCGTTTAAGAGTTACGACCAAGGACAAATCCAAAGTGGAACTCGATGCCCTCAAGAAACTTGACGGTGTCATGGGTGTCGTCGACGGCGCTACTCAGACGCAGATCGTCATCGGTGCCGATGTCGCTGATGTCTACAGAGAATTCTGTGACTACACCGGTGTTTCCGAAGAGGAAGAGGTCTATGATGCCAAGGCAATGAAAGAAGACCTCAAAGGCAAGAAGGGTGCCGGTCTGACGCTGTTCTTCGAAACAGTCGCAAGGATCTTCAACCCGATCGTTCCGGCATTGGCAGGCTGCGGTTTCTTATCCGCTATCATCATGGTCGCGATGGCATTTGGCGCTTCGATGCAGTCCGAAACATTTGCGACATTCGTTGCCATCTCCATGGCAGTATTCACATTCATTCCGTTCTTACTGGCTTCTTCGACCGCAAAAGTATTCAAGATGAACGAATACGTTGCGCTGACGATCTGTGCTGCTATGATGGCTTCCAAATGGTCCGGCCTCATCGCTGACGGTACGGTATACTACCACTTCTTAGGTATCCCGTTCAGAGTCGTTGATTATTCTTCCTCTGTCTTACCGATCGTCTTCGCGGTCATCGTTGCTTCCTATATCGAAAAAGGTCTCAACAAGCTCGTCAAGGGACCTCTCAAGATCATTATCGTTCCGGCTTTCACGATCTTATTCGGTACGATGATCACATTCTGGACTGTCGGTCCGATCACTTACGCTATCGGTCAGGCTATCGCCAACGGCATGAACTGGCTGTTTGAACATGGCGGTCCGATCGCCGGTCTGGTATACGGCGGTATCTACTCCGCAATGGTCGTCTTAGGTATCCACCACGGTATGGTTCCGGTACTTACGCAGATGATCGCCAACCAGGGCTTCAACTATGTCTCTCCGACTTCCGGTTCTGCCAACATCGGTCAGGCCGGTGCCGCATTCGGTATCTGGCTCAAGACGAAGAACCAGCAGAAGAAGGCCAACGCCGCTTCCGCTTGTATCGCAGCCTGTGTCGGTATCACTGAACCTGTCATCTACGGTGTCACTGTACCGAGCGGCAAACCGTTCTTCTTCGCAGCGATCGGCGGTGCTGTCGGTGGTTTCATTGCCGGCTTACTCAGACTCAAGGCATACGCAATGGGCGGTCCTTCCTTCCTGAACTTCGGTATGTTCTTAGGCGGCGAAAACGCAGTCACCAACTGTCTGTTGGTCATGGTATGCTTTGCGATCGCATTCGTTGTCGCAGCAGTTCTCACTTACCTCTTCTACGATCCGAACGAAGCTGAGTAATCTGAATTTCGATCATACTTAAAGCGGGAACTTTCGGTTCCCGCTTATCTTATCCGGAGGACAATATGAATATCAGAGAAAAAATGATCCCGTCATTTGCCAAAGCGCAGGGCGGTCTGTTTGCGGAAGTCGAAAAAGCTGATGTCGGTGCTTCCTACCAGGAAATGGAAAAGCAAGGCATTGCCCTGATGGGCTGGGCCGATCCGTTCATGCCGGACCGATCGATGCCCGACTTTGTGGAAGAAGCGCTGGTCAAAGCCATACGCAGCGATTCCGCTCCCCACTACACCGCACCGATCGGCAATCCCGAACTCAAAGAACTGATCGCCGAAAAGCTTCAAAAACAGAACGGCTTGAAAGTCGATGCGCAAAGAAACATCCTGATCACGCCGGGTTCCGACTCGGGTCTGTATTTCGCTTTAGTTCCGTTCATCGCGGATGGCGATGAAGTGATGATCCCGTCTCCTTCCTATCCGAACAATTACCTGGATATCGAAACGATGGGCGGAAAGATCGTCGAGATCTGCCTGCACGAGGAAGACGGCTATCAGCTCGACATCGAACAGATGAAAGAGAAGCTGACCGATAAGACAAAGCTCGTCTTACTCACACACCCGAACAACCCGACGACGACCGTCTACAACAGAGAGTCTCTGGAAGGACTTCGCGACTTCATCGTGGAGAACGACCTGGTCTTAGTCGTCGATCAGGCATTTGAAGATTTCACTTATGAAAATGAGATGATCACGCCGGCTGCTTTGGAAGGACTTTTTGAAAGAACGGTCACCGTCTTCTCCTTCTCCAAGGGCATGGGCCTGTCCGGCCTTCGTGTAGGTTATATCGTCGCCCATGATCAGATCATGGATGCGATGTATGCCAATGCGGTCGGTGTCATCGGCGCAACGTCTACGGCCGCTCAGATCGCTGTGATGGAAGCCTTGAAACATCCGGAGTTCATGAAGACCTTCGAAGAAGCCTACGAGTACAGAAGACACAAGGCCTATGAGATATTGAACGCCGTACCGGGCGTGCATATGGCACTTCCGGAATCCGGTTTCATGTGCTGGGTCGATGTATCGGAGCTTGGCAGTTCTTCGGACATCGTTTCCTATCTAGTCAAAGAGGCCAAGGTCTCGGTCAATGACGGCGTCAACTACGGTCCGGGCGGTGCAGGTCACCTCAGGATCATCTTAGGCGTCTATAAAGACAATCAGAGAGTGGAAGATGCACTGAACAGGATTGCATCAGCACTGAAAAAATACCCTTATTCACATTGATTTTTTTCAGTCGTTCATTAGATAATTATGCTGATGAAACAAGTGAAACTGACTAGGACCGACCGTCAGATCCTCAATTCCTATATTCCGGTGCTGGATGGTCTGGCAAATTATCTTTCTTCCTGTTATGAGCTGGTCTTACACTCACTGGAAGACTTTGACCATTCCGTCATCTGCATCTACAATGGCGAACACACCGGCCGTAAAGTCGGCGCACCGATCACCGATCTGGCATTGAAGATGCTGGAACAGATCGAAGACGGACATGACGATTCCGTCGTCTATTTTTCCAGGAACGCCAAGGGCGAGCCTTTGAAATCGACGACGCTGGCGATACGCGGCGAAGGAAACAAGGTCATCGGATTATTGTGCATCAACATGTACATGAACGTTCCGTTCATCGATCTGATGAACTCCTATGTGCCGGATTCCGCTTTGAATTCCCATTCGTTCACGGAGACCTATACGCAGAATCCCGACGAACTGATCGAATCGACATTGGAAGAAGAGAAGCTTTCCGTCTTATCGGATTCGACGATACTTCCTTCCAATAAAAACAAGATCATCATCGAACGGCTCTATGACAAAGGCATCTTCCAATTGAAAGATTCGGTCATCAAGGTCGAAAAACTGATGGGGATCTCAAAGAATACGATCTACATGCACATACGCAATCACAAAAAGAATCTGAAAGAAAACTAGAGATCGAAAGATCTCTTTTTCAATGGGCGAAATCCTTTCAAAATGTCAGTCTCTGTCTCTATAATATAGACATTAAGCGCCCATGAAGGGCAGCGGATTCCCAGAAGGGATGAGGAAAGGACCATAATGAAAATACTTTATCTGGACTGCGGCATGGGCGCAGCCGGCGACATGCTGACAGCGGCGCTGGTCGAACTGACAGACGATCCTTCAAAGACGATCGAAGAACTCAACTCCCTGGGTATCCCCAATACCGTATTCGGCAAGGAACAAAGCGTCAAGTGTGGCATCACCGGCACACATATGAAAGTCATGCTCAATGGCGAAGAAGAAGATGAGCACATGCACGATCATGATCATCACCACGATCATGAGCACGACCATGACCACCACCATGATCACGAACATGAACATGAGCACGAGCATCATCATCACCACGAGCATGGCGAGGAGTGCGGCTGCGGTCATCATCACGACCACGAGCACCATCACCACCATGAGCACGGCGAGGAGTGCACCTGCGGCTGCCATGACCACGACCATCATCATCACCACGCCGACGAGGTCTTCACCTCCTGGGGCCGGGAGACTGCCAAGAAGTACCCCGCCGAGCAGATCGGCTCCATTCTCGAGGAGCTGGATTCCGGCGAGTACGGCATCGTGCTCCGGGCCAAGGGCATCGTGGCCGGTGCCGACGGCAAGTGGATCCACTTCGACTTCGTTCCCGGCGAGGAGAACGTCCGCTACGGCGCTGCCGATGTGATGGGCCGCATCTGCGTCATCGGCTCCAAGCTAGACGAGGCCGCCGTGGCCAAGCTCTTCGGTCTGTAAGGAGTACGCCATGACCCAGATCCCTGTTTATGCATTCACCGGCTTCCTGGACTCCGGCAAGACCAGGTTCATCCAGGAGACGCTGGGGGACGAGCGGTTCAACGCCGGTGAGCGGACGCTGCTGCTGGTCTTCGAGGAGGGCGAGGAGGAGTTCGATTTCTCCACCTACCCCCACCAGAATGTCTTCCTGGAGGTCCTGGACCAGGAGACAGTCACCGAGAAGGACTTCAAGGCCCTGATGAAGAAGCACCGCCCCGAGCGGATCGTCGCTGAGCTGAACGGTATGCAGCTGGTGGGCGATCTCTACGCCCGGTTCCCCGCCGAATGGGTGGTGGCCCAGGAGGTCATGTTCGCCGACACCACCACCTTCATGGCCTACAACGCCAATATGCGCAACCTGGTCATGGACAAGCTGACCGGTGCCCAGATGGTGGTCTTCAACCGGCTGGAGAAGGGTGCGGATGTGATGCCCTTCCACAAGCTGGCCCGGGCCGCTTCCCGCCGGGTGGATATCCTGTACGAGTTCACCGACGGCTCCACCCAGTTCGACGACATCGAGGATCCCCTGCCCTTCGACATCAACGCCCCCATCATTGAAGTAGAGGATGACGACTACGCCCTCTGGTTCCGGGATGTGACCGAGGAGCCGGAGAAGTACCAGGGCAAGACCGTCCGCTTCAAGGCCCAGGTGGCCATGCTCCGCCGGGACAAGAACGGGATGTTCGCACCGGGCCGGTTCGTCATGACCTGCTGTGTCGACGACATCCAGTTCTGCGGTCTGCCCTGCAAGTGGGCCGACGCCGCCAAGCTCAAGTCCCGCAGCTGGGTGATGGTGGAGGCGAAGATCTCCGCCGAAAAGCACCGGCTGTACAAGGGCGACCTGGGCCCCGTGCTCATCGCCCTGTCCGTCACCCCCGCCGCCCCCGCCGTGGAGGATGTGTGCACCTTCTGAATATCTTGAGGGCCGCTGCAAAATGCAGTGGCCCTCAATGAATAATGAAAAATGAATATTGAATAATTGTGGTATTTTCTGACGAAAATGATTTGAAATAAGTCCCGCCAGGGACACTTTAATTATTCATTCTTCATTATTCAACATTCATTATTCACTAAGGGCGCGTTGCAAAACATTTTGCAACGCGCCCGATTTTTGGTTCCTCACGCCTCCGTGGGGGCCATGTTTTCGATGATGGTCTTGTAGAAATCCACGCCGTAGGGCAGTGCGCCCTGGAAGATGTTCTCGTTCAGGCCGTGGACGGAGCCGTACTGCTGCTCGTCGATGTACAGGGGGGCGAAGCGGATGCAGTTGGGGCAGAGCTCCTTGTAGAATTTCGCGTCGGTGCCGCCGGTC
>JAZQIF010000220.1:0-9685 GCA_045540935.1 Erysipelotrichaceae bacterium
GGTCAGACCGAATATGGCGCCCTTGCACTTATCGTTCCAGTAAGGAGCGCCAAGGCCCGTGAATGCCGGGACGATGATGACGCCGTCGGAATCTTTCACCGATCTAGCGAGCTCTTCGGAATCTTTCGCTTCGATGAAGAACTTCATCTCATCTCTGAGCCATTGGATCAAAGAACCGGAAACGAAGATCGAACCCTCGAGGGCATATTTGACTTCGGTGCCGATCTTCCAGGCGACGGTCGATAACAGACCGTATTTGGAAATGATCGCCTCATCACCGGTATTGACCAGGATGAAACCGCCGGTACCGTAGGTATTCTTGACATTGGATTTTTCAAAACAGGACTCGCCAAACAGCGCTGCCTGCTGGTCACCGACCAGAGCCGTGATCGGACAGGTGCGGTTGAAGAAGTGGCGCGGATCGATATAGCCGAAGAAGCCGGAAGTGTCCTTGATCTCCGGTAACATCGATTCTGGAACTTCGAACAGATCGAGCAGTTCCTTGTCCCAATTGAGTGTATGGATATTGAATAACAAAGTCCTTGAAGCGTTGGTCACATCGGTAGCGTGGACCTGACCGCAGGTAAACTTCCAAAGCAAGAACGTATCGATCGTACCGAACAGCAGGTTCGGATTCTCCTTGACACCCTCCACGTTGTCACGGATCCATTTGATCTTGGAAGCCGAGAAATATGGGTCTAAGACCAGACCTGTCTTTTCCTTGATCATCGGCTCATGCCCCTCTTCCTTGAGCTTGGTGACGATATCGGAAGTCTGACGGGACTGCCATACGATGGCATGATATACCGGTAATCCGGTCTGCGCATCCCATACGACCGTCGTCTCACGCTGATTGGAGATACCGATCGAGACGACCTGTTCCGGTTTGATCTGACCGCCGTCGAAGATCTGTGCCATGACGGCCAGCGTAGAAAGCCAGATCTCGTTGGCATCCTGTTCCACCCAGCCCGGTTTCGGGAAGAAGTTCGTGATCTCCTTCTGGGCGACTTTTACGACTTGCTGCTTGGAATCAAAGATGATCGCACGGGTCGAAGTGGTACCCTGGTCGATCGCTAGGACATATTTTTCCATCATTATTTGCTCCTTGTATCTACAAATCCATTATATAATAAATGCGTAAATCTAGGAGGTCAAGCAATGAAAGAAACTCTCGTAATTCTGGCAGCCGGCATGGGTTCAAGATACGGCGGACTCAAGCAGATCGACGGCGTAGGAAACCACAATGAACCGATCATCGAATTCACTATCTTCGATGCGATCAGGGCAGGTTTCAAGAAAGTCGTACTGATCATCAAGAGAGAGCACCAGGAGGCGTTTGAAGAGTCATTGGTCAAAAAAGTAAGACCATATATCGAAGTCGAATATGCGTTCCAGGATATGAAAGATATCCCGGATGATGTCACGATCCCGGCAGACCGCGTCAAGCCTTGGGGCACGACGCACGCATTATTAGCCTGCAGGAACATCCTCACAGACGATCCGTTCATCGTCTGCAACGCCGATGATTTCTATGGCAAGGATGCCTTTGAAAAAGTCATGAAATTCTTCCACGAAGAAAGCGGCGTCAACAATTACTGCATGGTCGGCTACAAAGTCGAAAATACCCTTTCCGACAACGGCACCGTCACAAGAGGCGTCTGTCAGAAAGATGAAGAAGGTTATCTGTCCGACATCAAAGAAGTCATGAACATCAAGTGGAACGAAGAGCACAACGGTGTCTTATACGAAGAAAAAGGCGGATACAAGGAACTGGAAATGGGAACTCCGGTCTCCATGAACTTCTGGGGCTTCAAGCCTACCATCATTCCGATGCTTCATGACATCTTCCGTTACGAACTGCCGGTCGGTATCTACAAGAATCCGCTCAAGTACGAAGCGCTTCTTCCGACCCACGTCGGTGTCTTGGTCGACAAAGGCAACTGCAAGGTCAAAGTCCTGACTTCGGAAGATTCCTGGTTCGGTGTCACCTATAAGGAAGACAAGCCATCCGTCGTCGCCAAGATCCAGTCACTCAAAGACAACGGCACTTATCCGGATATCCTCTTCGAAGAGAAATAAGCCATTACAAAACTCAAGCAGGACGATCGTCCTGCTTTTTTATTCCATCAACGCAATGAAATCCTCTTTTCTGATCTGCTTCATCAGCTCCGAAAGCAGACACTTTCCTGTGAGGAAGGAAGTCTCATCGATCCTTTCCCGGATCAGCTCTTCAGGAAATTCGTATTTCCCGGAAACATAGAAGACAGCTTCGACATCCTGGTAAACCCTTTCTTCCCCTTGTATCGTCATTGCTTCCGCCTTCCCCTCTTTGAGATCGATCAGATCCTGTAAGATCGAATGGGCTGTCGGATAAGATCCTGCACCTTGGCCGATCAATGAGAGTCTTCCCAGATAGCGGCTTTCACAGATACACAGATTATTGTTTTCACCGATACAGGAATACAAAGACGCCTTCTTTACAAAATGCGGAAGCACGAAGGCGTTCAATCTGCCATTTCTATACTCCGCTTTGCCGATCAGTCTGATGACCATATCGTGACTTGCGGCATAAGAGATCTCCTTTGAAGAAAGACGATCGATGCCGCGCGTGAAGATCTCTTCTTCCTTGACGATCTTCCCAAAAGCCGCCAGGATCGAAACAGCGATCTTGTAACGCACATCATGGCCGCATACATCATCACCGGGATCCGCCTCCGCATAGCCGAGCTTCTTTGCCTGATCAAGCGCCTCTTCATAGCTCATATCCTGTTCAAAGATCCTGGAAAGGATGTAGTTGGATGTTCCGTTGAAGATCCCTTCGAAAGAAAGGATCGTATCATCGCGGTTCAGATCGCGCAGATTTCTGATCCAAGGGATCCCGCCGGCAACACTGGCCTCCGCAAGAAGCTTCACATCCTTTTGTTTCGCCAATTCAAAAAGATCCATATGTCTGGCCAGCAGTTTCTTGTTGGCACTGACTACATTCTTCCCCTTTTCAAGACATTGTCTGACATATTCATAGGCCGGCGCTTCGCCGCCCATACATTCGACGATCGTATCGATGCTTTCATCATCGATGATCTGCCTGAAATCCGTTGTAAAACGATCGTCGCTGCCGGAACGTTTCTTTCTGGTCAGTATCCTTACGATCTTGATGTCATCGATCTTTTCATTTTCGATGATGTCGGTCACGCCTTTTCCGACCGTACCGTGACCCAGTAGTGCAATCCTCATGTTTTCCCTCATAAAAAAGGAAGATGATCTTCCTTTCTAACGTAATAATTCACAGGCTTTGATCGCTGCGTTTGCCCCGTCCGAGCAGGCCGTAGCGACCTGTCTGAGCGATTTGGTGCGGCAGTCCCCTGCCACAAAGATGTTCCTTGTCTGCGTCGTACCATATTCATCGGCGATGAAATAGCCTCTTTCATCGAGCTTCGCCAGATCCGCAAAATTGCCATTATCCGGAATAAGACCGACTGCCAGGAAAACGCCATCACAGGAAGCGACTTTCTCTTCGCCATCCTCCAAGTAGCGTACACCGCAAAGTTTTCCGTCCTGCATTTCATATGCCAGGACTTTGGTATTTACGTGGGCTTCGATCTTCGGATCGGACAAGACGGATTCTCTGAGCTTCTGCTCGCCGGTAAAAAACGGCAGGTCCTGCAGAATGATCAGCTTGTCGACGATACCTAACAGATGGGAAGATTCAACAAGTGCCGAATTTCCTCCGCCGACCATGACGACCGTCTTGTTCTGATAGAAATTACCGTCGCATACCGCACAGAAATGGATCGATCTGCCAATGAGGTTTTCCTCGTTTTCTAATCCCAACGTGCGGTGGGTCGTACCGGTCGCCAGTATGACCGTCTTTGCTTTAAGCGGTTCGGACATGTCCATATGAACAGTCGCGATCTGTCCGTCACTCTCCACCTTTTTGACTTCGTCAAAGAAGACTTCGCCGCCCTGCTTCATGACCTGATTGAGCATCATGTCGCCGAACTCATCGCCGGAGATGCTTTCAAAACCCGGGATGTTTTCGACTTTCGGGGAATTGACGATCTGTCCGCCGAAGACGGACTTTTCGATCACCATGACCGACTTTCCGTTGCGTAATGCGTAGATCGCTGCCGTGAGTCCGGCCGGACCGCCGCCGACAACGATGACATCATATATCTTTTCCATACGTGTTCCTCTTAGTTCAAAGCCCGCGATGGCGGGCTTTGATGATTCTTTTTATTTGCTGTTATGATATTTCATCCAGTCAGCTGCCGCGTTGGCACCTACGAACATCGTTCCATCCGGGTCGATGATCGTCGGCGTTTCTGTCAGATTGAGCCTTCTTGCTTCATCCATGTTTTCGGAGCAGTTGACGATCCTGTGTTCGATACCGCTGATCGAAAGGCGCTGTTCGGCACCCTTGCACTTCGGACAGTGATCCTGCACATAGATGGTCGGGATATCAAAACCGGTGACCGGCTTTGCTTCTTCTTCCTTCTTGGCTTCCAGGACATCGTTCATGATATCTCTGGCCTTCATGACGGAAGATTCCAGGTTGTATTCCTTACGATGCTTGAATTCCTGGACCTTGCCATCGTTCCAGTTCTGGACCGGACGGTAGTAACCGGTGATCCTTGACCAGACTTCAGTCTTCTTGCCGCACTTCGGACAAGTATAGGCTTCACCCGTGATGTAGCCGTGTTCCGGACAGATGGAATAGGTCGGAGACATCGTGTAGTAAGGAAGCTTGTAGTTATCGGAGATCTTCTTTACCAGGTTGGCTGCAGCCTTCCAGTCAGGCAGTTTTTCGCCTAAGAAGCAATGGAAGACAGTACCGGAAGTGTACAGCGTCTGTAATTCATCCTGAACATCCAGGGCTGTGAAGATATCTTCGGTATAGCCGACCGGTAAGTGGGAAGAATTGGTGTAGTAAGGTGTCTCGCCTTCCTTGCCGGCAGTGATGATATCAGGATATTTCTCCTTATCATGCTTGGCAAGTCTGTAAGCTGTGGATTCTGCCGGTGTAGCTTCGAGGTTGTAGAGATCATGGTACATTTCCTGATACTGAACAAGTCTCTTGCGCATGTAGTTGAGCACTTCGATCGCGAATTCCTGAGCGACAGGATCCGTCAGATCCTTTCTCAGCCAGTTGGCATTGAGGCAGGCCTCGTTCATGCCGACCAGACCGATCGTCGAGAAGTGGTTGTTGAACGTGCCGAGGTATCTCTTGGTATACGGATACAGACCGTTGTCGAGCAGCTTGGTGATGACTTCTCTCTTGACGTGGAGCGATCTGGCAGCGATATCCATCAGATTGTCGAGCCTCTTGTAGAAGTCTTCCTTGTTGCTCGCAAGGTAGGCAAGTCTAGGCAGGTTGAGTGTGACGACACCTACCGAACCCGTAGATTCGCCAGACCCGAAGAAACCGCCGGATTTCTTACGCAGTTCTCTTAAGTCGAGTCTCAGACGGCAGCACATCGAACGGATGTCGGATGGCTTCATGTCGGAGTTGACGTAGTTTGAGAAATAAGGCGTACCGTACTTGGCCGTCATTTCAAATAACATCCTGTTGTTTTCCGTATCGGACCAGTCGAAATCTCTGGTGATGGAGTATGTCGGGATCGGATACTGGAAGCCTCTGCCGTTGGCATCGCCTTCGATCATGACTTCGATGAAGGCCTTGTTGACCATATCCATTTCCTTCTTGCAGTCTTTGTACTTGAAGTCGAGGGTCTTGCCGCCGACGATGCAGTACTGATCTGCCAGATCATCAGGTACGGTCCAGTCCAATGTGACATTGGTGAATGGTGCCTGCGTACCCCAGCGGGATGGCGTGTTGACACCGTAAATGAAGGACTGGATGTTTTGTTTGACTTCTTTATAGGAAAGGTTATCGATCTTTACGAATGGTGCAAGATACGTATCGAAGGAAGAGAACGCCTGAGCGCCTGCCCATTCATTCTGCATGATACCTAAGAAGTTGACCATCTGGTTGCACAGTGTGGACAGGTGGTTGGCCGGTGTGGAAGTGATCTTGCCGTTGACACCGCCGAGACCTTCTTCGATCAGCTGCTTGAGCGACCAGCCTGCGCAATATCCCGTCAGCATCGACAGGTCATGGATGTGCATGTCGCCATCCTTGTGAGCGGAACCGATCTCTTCGTCATAGACTTCAGAGAGCCAGTAGTTGGCAGTGACCGCACCGGAGTTGGACAGGATCAGACCGCCGACAGAATATGTGACGGTGGAATTTTCCTTGACACGCCAGTCAACAGCGTTGACATAAGAGTCGACCAGTTTCTTGTAGTCGAGCATCGTAGTCGAGATATTTCTCGCTTTTTCTCTTTGTTTTCTATATAAGATGTATGCCTTGGCGACATCCGGATAACCGGCTTCCGACAAGGTCTTTTCGACAGAGTCCTGAATATCTTCGACTGTGACTTTCTCATCTTTTACTTTGCCTGAGAAGTCGGAAGTGACTCTCAAGGCAAGAAGATTGATCACGTCCGGATGATACTCCTTCTTGCAGGCATCGAATGCCTTCGTGATCGCATCAGAGATCTTTTTCAGATCAAAATCAACGACTTTTCCATCTCTTTTTACTACGCGGTACATAATTTTACTCCTTTACCCCTCTAATCTCTATCTCTTTAACGTACGGTCTTACAGCTTGTTTCATCTCCTCCAACATCTCCAGTCCGACCTCACCAAGTCCGTTCTGGATACATGTGCCGTGATCCTCGAAGTTCTGCAGGTAGTAGCGTTTGGCACCTTTGATCCACTCGCCGATCTTCTCGATATCCGACACCTCATGAAACTGTTTCACGACCGTCGTACGGAATTCGTAATCTACGTGTTCTTCCAGTAAATAACTGACGCTTTTTTCGATCTCACTCAAATCATAGCTTTGAAGTCCGATCGTCATTGCGTATTTTTCTTTGCTGTTCTTGATATCCATGGCGACATAGTCGACCAGTTTATCCTCGACCAGCTGTTTCAATGCTTCAAAATTGGATCCGTTGGTATCGAGCTTGACCTTGAGGCCCAGTCCTCTGACACGCTCGATAAATGCCCTGATCCCTTTGTGCAAGAGCGGTTCCCCACCCGTGATACAGACCCCATCCAATACCTTGTTACGGGTCTTGAGGAAATCGAAGATATCCTCATTGGCGATCTCGGAATCGTTCTCGTTCAAGAAGACCAGGCTTCGGTTGTGACAGAACGGACAGCGGAAATTGCAGCCGCCGGTAAATACCGTCGCCGCCATGTTTCCCGGATAGTCCAGCAATGTCAGTTTCTGCAATCCATAGAAGCGGATGGCATCATCATCAAGTTCCGTAGCATATTCCCTCGCCTTATAGACGAGTCTTGCAAGTACGCTGTTATATACATCGAGTTCCGCAGCACCGATCTCAGAACTGAGGTGTGAGAACCACTCGGAACGCATCCTATAGAGATCAGGCATGATCTCCTGGGTCTTTTCGGTGGTATATAACAATTTTGCACGTCTGTCAGACTCACTGTTTTCTATCCGTACATAGGAAAGCTGTTCCAGTCTCTGTATCGATTTTGTAATCGTCCCCTTATCGTAAACGCCGCGCAGCGCCAGCTCATTCATCGAAATGCCTTCCGATTCATAGATCTGCGTAAGCAGGATGAGCTGTGTGTACCCGATGGAATATTTATCCAGCAGTTTATCGAAATGTTTCTGGTTACAGCGATACAAAACAGAGGAGTCCAGACTTAAGTAATTATGCTCGCTCATAGATGATGTACCTGCAAAATCTATTATATAGACTAAATAGTTGAAAGTTCAACTAAAATAATTCAAAATCATTGAGTCTTCATCTTTCTTTTATTTCCTGGAAATCCGGCAAGGTACCGGTGAAAATTTTCATGGTTTTACCAGACGCAAACCCGCCTTTTAAGACAGACGATATCGTATCTTCGACAACTCTTATTGTCTGCCATGCAAACTCTTCCCAGAAACAAAAATAAGCCCCTTAACAGGGCTTGTGAGCATTCAAACAGCCCTTCTTCCAGCAAGTCGTGAATCAAAGATTTATGTCCTTTGCATAAGAATAAGGGATCACTTCATTCATTTCGGTCATCCTATATCCCTTCTCTTTATGAGAATACTCTGCGATCCTCGCAGAACCGAAATCCTTAAAACGTCTGTTGACCTTATCAAGCATATCGATCTCTTCTTGAGAGAGGACGTCTTTCGCAGGTATATCCCCATCCAGAATCAGGATCTTGGTATAGTCTTCTTTTTGGATCTCTTTGATCCTGATATATCCGCTGTCGCTCATCAATCCGAACAGAAGATCGAACTTCTGAGGAACCGGACCATAAGTCAGATGTACATATTTGGAACCTGATATCGAAATACCATTCTCTGCATAAAAACACATATCCGCATAATTCATCAGCTTCAGAAGCTTTACTTTCAACAGTTCATGATTATGCTTTACAAAATAAGAAACCATTGCACTGTATTTTTCATAGTCAAAACTGCGAAAACCATTGCTGATCGATGGATCTTCCGCAAATGCAGAAGCAATCAGTTCTTCAAACGGATCGAAAGATTTCTCATCCTTCGAATTTTCAAGTCTTTTCAAAACTCGGCTTTTTATCTTTTCAGGCACATTTTCATCAGCATTCAAAATAAACCGTTTCATATTTTCCGGTTCTTTTAACAGTTTCAGCAGATTGTCGTGAACAGTATCCTGCAAAGAACCGTTTTCATATCGGAAGATCGTTTTGTCTCCCCAGCCCAGCAGTTTCGCAAAGCTTCTCTGGCTCAGACCATAGTTTTCTCTTATCTGACGGATCTCATCTCTCGAAAGCATCCTGTGCTTTTTACGATATTCATCGTATGCTTTCTGAAGTGTTTTTTCATCAAGTTCTTCATCAAAAATCACTTCTTTGCAATTGGCGCAGCACAAAACCTCGGCATCAACTTCGATCAGTTCGCCAAAAACTTTATACTCTTCTTTTCTGTTTATGATGACGGTTTCAACATCTTGCTCGCAATTTGGACAGTATTTCATCGAAAGCCTCCATTTTCATTCTCGTGAAACGAAAGGATGAGAATGATCTCGCCGTTTTCTTTTCTTTTCAATTTCAGCTTGATATACAGTAACTGACCCTCAAATCTCGATTTGAAGATCCAGATCTCTCCCAAGCTGTAATCCAGATCAGAAACAGGACCTTCATAAAAATCTTTTATGGTCAGCTGCAGCAAGAAACTTTTTATATCCACAATCGTCCAACCGTTTTCAGCTAAAAACTGTATGTTTTTATCTCTCTTCACAAAAGAATAATTTCCTTGCGAAATCAACAGTTTCATCTTCTCCAGAAATTGAACGATCTCTTTTGCCTGGACCATAATCCTGATGTCCTCTGCTTTTATTATAAAGCAAAAAAACATCTGTTTCAATAAAAATGCGGTCACGTGACCGCATTTTAACCTTTTCTCTCCTCTTTGACATAAGAATGGAAGATCAAAGACAATTCCGTAATATCGTCAAACTGAGCAACACCTGTGAAGAACTGATCGACATCTTCCAGAACGTTCTCACAGATCTGCTTCGCGTCTTCTTCCTTATGGGCATTCAGACAGTTCTGCAGTCTGTCATTTCCATACAGCTGCTTATCGGCATCCGTTGCCTCGACCACACCATCG
>JAZQIF010000221.1:0-2399 GCA_045540935.1 Erysipelotrichaceae bacterium
TGCTGGGTTTTGTCAATAAGGCACTTGATTACCTGAACAAACACATCGGGGAAGATCAGAAAGGGCCTGTGACAGAACTGCAGAATATCGATCTTGAATCGTTAAAGAAAGAACTTGGCGAAGAGCTCAAAGAAGTCTCTGTCAAGCTGGGCAATACTGCAGAAGATCTCATGGCCGCCGGCTATGAGGCTTTTGAACAATTCGTCAATGCCAATAAAAAAGAAGAGAAGAAAGAAGATCTCGTCAAAGAGTTTGACGAGCTTTTTGATGTCGATCTCGACGAAGAAGAAAACAAGGTTCCCGCCGACAGCAAAGAAGAACTTCAGGATCTGCTTTCTTTCTATGACCTCGATACCGATCTTAAGATCGACGATGTAAAGGAAGAAGAGTCTGTCGAAGAAGAAACAAAAGAAGAACACCCTGAGCAGGAGGTTCCATCAGATATTGAGAATCCGGAATCCGATGTTGATGAAGAGATCCCATACGAACTCGATGAAGAAGAGACTGAAATGCTTGAACTCATCGCCAGAAACGTCAACCGGAAAGATGGCATCCGCTCGCAAGAAGCTCTGACCGGTGCCAATAAGGAACTCGATTCGATCTTCTCTGAGTTAGTCGCTGCGGAAAACGTCAAAGAAGAAGAAGAGACGGATTACGAGCCTTCGATGATCAATCAGATCCAGGAATTTGATGCTGCAGCCGATGCGCCATCTCAAGAGGAAACCGTCAAAGAAGAAGCGGAAAAAGAAAAAGCAAAAGAAAAAGTCAGAGTCGAGATCCCGGAAGAAGAAAGGGCCCGCATCATAGAAAATCCTCTCGTCGATCTTTCGATGGAGCAGGAAAAAGAAAAAGAAGAAGAGATCGAAAAAGAAGAGGAAAGAAAACAAGAGGAGGAACGCTCCCAGCTCGTCTTCCCGGAACAGGTCGATAAAGATGACATTATCAAGCTGATGAAAGACATACAGCCGATGTCCGATGTCTATTACAACAAGATCGAAAACTTCATCATCGAACAGGAGAATGCCGAACGCCGCGCTGCTGAAGAAACAGATGCATCAGTAAAGACCGAAAAGAAGGCAGACGACTCCTATATCTCTTCTTTGATCGATGATCTCAAGTCCAAGCTGGATGAAGAAGAGATCAAAAAGAGGAAACAGGAAGAAGAGTTCAGGGAGGTCTATGAAAAGATCCATAAGGCCTATCCATATCTGTCCGGCGGCTTCATCCGCAATGTCTATGATCTGAAGGAATCGATCGCCGAAGAATATCCGATGGGCGAAGAGATCGTCATACTGCATCGTACGTCGTTCAAGAATGTCGAAAATTTAAGGCAGTATGTAGAGATCACGTTAAATCACGGTTATGCGATCAATGCGGATGAAAAGCAGATGATCGTCGATGCCTTCAAGCAGCATATCAATACAGACGGTAAGATCATTACTTCGATATTCGAGGTAGCCAACCAGTCAGCTCTGCTGTCCGGTGAGTATGAGGGCTATCGCGTATTGTTCGAAGAGGATCTGAAATAAATGGTGAGGTGATTCAAAATGACAAACAAAAATCCTTATGAAAGACAGGGAAAAGAAGAACTTGATATTCCTGATTTCGTCGAAGAAAAGACATTAGGTTCTGACAGTGTCGACATGTCGATCTTCAAAATGAGTGATGATGAATTATACGATGATACGACAGGCGATACCAGAGTCTATGGCGACGATGACGATGATTTCGATGAGAAACCGAGAAGAAGAAAAGGCGGCAACGGATCTTTGATCCTGTGCCTGGTCATCATCGGTTTATTGCTGGCATCCTTAGTGGGCTGCGGCTTCTACGCATTGAAGCAGCATCAGGCCTATGTCAAAGCCAATACATCCTATCTGCAGATGCAGGCGAATGAAGCCAACTATAAGAAACAGATCGCAGATCAGGCAGCGACGATCGAAGCTTTAAGCAAACAGATCGAAGACCTGAAGAACAACGCGTCCGGGGAAGGCGAACTCTTATATGTCGTCACGGACGGTCCGATCTCATTCAGGACGTCTCCTTCAAGACAGGCTGATCTGACTACTTACAACGGCAAGGATTACGCCTACAACGATGACAAGTTCAAAGTCATCGAGGTCGTTAAGGGTACGGATGATGCGGATTACTCCTGGGCAAAAGTTGCCGATAAAGTTTACTTCTGCTTGGGAACAGACTCCGAAGTCTGGGCAAAACCGGCAAACTAAAGCAGGTGTGATACCTGCTTTCTTATAGTAAAGGGAAAACTATGGAAGATGTAATCAGAATAAGAGGCGGACATAAGCTGAATGGTGAAGTCACGGTCTCTTCCTGCAAGAACTCCGTCGTTGCCATACTTCCTTCCGTCGTACTGGCAAGTGAAATCGTGAAGCTTTATG
>JAZQIF010000222.1:0-20602 GCA_045540935.1 Erysipelotrichaceae bacterium
ATTCTATGTCGTTAGGGTACGCTAACTCTAATGATGAGCGCAAAAAAAGTGCCATCGAATTATTGCACTAATGGTGCCGAAAGGTACTGGTGCCGTAGTTTAGGTTGCAGATTGGTTGCAAAATGTTAAAAAACCCTTTAAACAAAGGGGACGAAGTGCCATAGTCGGCACCATTAAAAAAACGAGATCCCTCAGCGGGATCTTTTCTTTTTCTTTTCTTTCTGCGGATCTTTCAAAGTCAGGACACAGATGATGAACAACACGCCGAACACGATCATCACGATGCCCATGACATTCATCAGGTCACTCTTTCCTTTGAAGTACAAAGTAAGATAAGCAGCCAGCAGTTCCAGAACACCGGCAAAGCACAGGATACCTTTGGTGTTGAAGGTGATCCCGAAGATGCCGGAGATGATGTTGATGCCCGGAATGATGTAGATCGAAAGTCTCAATAGTGTCGCTTCAAAATCCGTATACGGAAGTATCTTCATGATGACCGGGTCATTGTCGAACTGGTAAGCCACCGCAAAATACATGATCACGGCTGCGATCAGTTCCAGTACAGATATGGTCTTTGCGATGTTCTTATTCATATTTTTCATTTTAATAGAAAATCTTTACCAGATAAAGGCCGTTAGGGTCGGCGTTGTAGCGTCTGGTGGACTTGTTTGGATATTCCAGCATATTTTTCACATCCTCCAGACTCTTTTTGCCTCGTCCCAGATCTATCAGAGTGCCGACCATGATGCGTACCATGTTGCGTAAGAAACCGCTGCTGGTCACCCGGATCTTTAAAAGGTCCTTTTTCCTGGTGATGGAAAACTCAGTGATGTTTCTCACCTGATTGGGATATTCTTTCAAAGAAGACGTATTGAAGGAAGTGAAATCGTGTTCGCCTACAAACAGCTTTGCCCCCTCTTTCATGAGGTCAACATCGAGTTTGTAGAAACACTGGTAAGCCCTGCCTTTCAGAAAGACATCATACTCACCGATATTGATCAGATATTCATAGGTCTTTTTCTTCACGCTGTAGCGGGCATGAAAATCTCTTGAGACCTGTTTTACCTGTGTGACATGGATATCATCGGGAAGAAGTGAGTTGAGAGAAAACTTCAGTTTTCCCTCGTCTTTTTCCTTATCGGAATCAAAATGAAAGACCTGGCCCAGGGCGTGGACGCCCGCATCCGTCCTGGAGGACATGATGATGCGGATCTTTTCGCCGAAGACCCTTTCGATCGCTCTTTCTACGATATCCTGTATGGCAACGGCGTTGGTCTGGGACTGAAAGCCCGCATAATTCTTTCCGTCGTAAGCCAGAGTGACTTTATACCTCATAAGATGAATCTCGATGCAATGGAGAATCCCAGGATCAGCACACAGATGAAGATGAAAAGATAGTCCTTGAATCGGAATTTCAGAACATGGTAACGCGTACGTTCGGCGCCCGGAACATAGCCTCTGGCTTCCATCGCATCCGCGAGTTCATAGGCTCTTTCAAAAGCCACCGAGAACAAAGGAACGATCAAAGAAAGGATCGCCGAGATCTTCTCGGAAAGCCTGCCGTTTTCAAAATCGACACCGCGGGACTTCTGTGCATTCATGATGCGCATCGTCTCTTCGATGATCGTCGGAATGAAACGCAAAGCGATCGATACCATCATCGCGACTTCGTGCGCCGGGAAACGGAGTGCTTCAAGCGGCTTCAGAAGCCATTCGATGCCAAGAGTGAGATCCAAAGGATTGGTCGTCGCCGTCAGCAGCGTGGTGATCGAGATCATCAGCAGCAGACGCACGATGACAAATAAGGTATTGAATATGGCATCTTTATAGACGGCGAAGCTGCCGACCGTAAAGAAAACTTCGCCTGTGCGTACCGTCAGAGAGTTAATGATGAGCAGGAAGATCATCATCATGATCATCGGTTTGAACGACTGTACGATCATCCTGATGCCGATCTTCGCCATCAGAAGCGCAACGGCAAGAGCCAAGGCGATCGCTAAGAAGACCCACCAGCTTTTTGGAACGAATACGGCGCCGATCATCAGGAACAAGCCGATCAGTTTGGCACGCGGATCGAGCTTATGCATTTCCGACTCGATCGGGATATATTTACCGAAAACAAGATTGTTCATCGTTTCACCTGCTTTGCGATCTCTTCGGCAATCTTATCCAGAGTTCGTGCCTCCCTGGAGAGTTTGAAGCCGGATTCGATCAGGTCATTGCGGAAGCTCACGATCTGCGGCTCCAGCATGTTGAATTCTTTCAGTTTTTCCTTATCGGCAAACAGTTCATCAGTCGGACCATGATATACCAGCCTGCCTTTGGATAAGACGACCGTGTCGTCACAATAGTTATAGACCATCTCGTTGTCATGCGAGACGATGATCAGGGTCTTTCCCTGTTTCTTATTGAGATCGATGAAAAGATCGATGATCTCCTTTGCCCCCTGCGGGTCAAGACCAGCCGTCGGTTCGTCGAGGACGATGATCTGCGGATCGCAGGCGATGATGCCGGCGATCGCCACACGGCGTTTCTGACCGCCCGATAGTTCAAGAGGTGAGACCTCAAAATGATCTTCATCGATGCCGACCAGTTTCAAGGCATCGGCAGCTCTTTTCAAAGCTTCCTGCGGCGCAAATCCGAAATTCAAAGGACCGAAGGCCACATCCTTGATGACGGTCTCTTCAAATAACTGGTATTCCGAAAACTGGAAGACCAGACCGACATCTTTTCTTAACGCTTTGAGGAACTTCTGTTTCTCATTGGCTCTGATCTCATAGTCGAGGATCTCCAAAGATCCTTCACTTGGCAGAAGGAGCGCATTGAGATGTTCGACCAGTGTCGATTTGCCCGAACCGGTCTCGCCGATCACGGCAGTGACCACTTTCTCACGGATGTTCAGGTCAATATGGTCGAGTGCCTTATGGGCATAAGGCATATCCTTGTTATATATGTAGCTTAATGCTTTGAATTTGATCGGCATAATTCATCCACCATTCCTTTCAGATCCTGCGCTTTAAGCTTTATCTTGTGCTTCGCAAAAATTTCCCTGACCTTTTCGATGAACGGAACATCGAGGTCGATCTCTCTGAGCTTCTCGGCATGCCGGAAGATGTTTTCCGGCTTGTCATGCATGAAAAGCTTTCCTTTATTCAATACGATGCAGTCATCAGACTGTAAGACTTCTTCGATATCATGGGTAATCGAGATGATCGTGATATCGTCGCCCGAAGCCAGATCGTACATCAGCTTCTTGATCTCTTTCTTGCCCTTCGGGTCCAGCATCGAAGTCGCCTCATCGAAGATGATGATGTCCGGACGCATCGCCAGGATGCCGGCGATCGCAACTCTCTGTTTCTGGCCGCCCGAAAGATTCTGCGGCTCATAATTCAGGAAGGCCTCAAGCCCTACTTTTTTCGCAAATTCATTGATGATCGCATCCATGTCTTCCGATTTGACCAGCTTGTTCTCCAGGCCGAAAGCAATGTCATCTCTGACAGTCGAACCGATGAACTGATTGTCCGGATTCTGGAACACGATGCCAAGCCTCGTTCTGATGGAAGCGATATTTTCTTCGTTGACTTCTTTTCCGTCGATGAGGATCTGTCCGCTCTTGACCGGAAGCAGACCGGCGATCAGTTTGGCCAATGTCGATTTGCCCGATCCGTTGTGTCCGATGATCGTGACATAATCACCCTGTTTCACATCAAAACTGACGCCATTCACCGCCTTTTTCGTCTCGTTGTATTCGTAAAATACATTTTTAATTTCGATAAGACTCATACCTATAGATTATACAACATAATATTAAAAAAGCACTGTTTTACAGTGCCAGCTTCTTCTTCAAAGCTTCAAATGCTTCCATCGGATCGTCGATATCTTTGACCGTCATTTCCATCGGACACATGCCATCCCCTCTGCGATTGACGATGTAGTCGGCAAGGGAATCATATTCGCACGGCACGCCATAGCACTCGAAGACCTCTTTGCCCGCCTTGGAAAGCACAGGCGTATAGACCTCTTTGACACCGGATAAGACCAACAGCATCGCCGAAGCCTTGCCGATGATCTTATCGGCCACGGCACAGTCCTTGAAGAAAGCGATATCCTGACACATCGGCACGATGACCGGCTTAATGCCGTTTTCAAAAGAGCTGTAGCCGTTGGAGGCTATGATCGAACAATCTTTTTTCGCAAGTTCCTGTTTTAAATTCATAAGTAAATTATATATCCATTTTGCGTTATAATGTTGTTAGATAAAGGAGAATAGTTTTATGCCATTAGTTACATCAAAAGAAATGTTTGAGAAAGCATATAACGGCGGCTATGCTATCGGTGCTTTCAACGTTAACAACATGGAGATCATTCAGGGTATCACGGAAGCTGCAAAAGAATGCAACGCTCCTGTCATCCTCCAGGTCTCTAAAGGCGCAAGAGCTTATGCCAACAGAACTTACCTTGTCAAGCTGGTAGAAGCAGCATGCATCGAAACAGGTCTTCCTATCGTCCTTCACTTGGACCATGGTGATTCCTTCGAAACATGCAAATCCTGCATCGATGACGGCTTCACTTCAGTCATGATCGACGCTTCTTCAAAACCGTTTGAAGAGAACATCGCCATCACAAAACAGGTCGTTGAGTATGCACATGCGCATGGTGTCGTCGTTGAAGCAGAGCTCGGTACATTAGCAGGTGTCGAGGATGAAGTCAGCGTTTCTGCAGAAGATTCCTCTTACACAAGACCTGAAGATGTCGAAGAATTCGTCAGAAGAACGGGCTGTGACTCATTAGCGATCGCTATCGGTACTTCTCACGGTGCTTACAAGTTCAAACCTGAACAGTGCACAAGAAACGAAGAAGGCATCTTAGTCCCACCTCCACTCAGATTCGACATCCTCGAAGAAGTTCAGAAGAGACTTCCTGGCTTCCCGATCGTTTTACACGGTTCATCTTCCGTTCCGCAGGAATATGTCAAGATGATCAACGAAAACGGCGGCAATATGCCGGATGCTGTCGGTGTTCCTGAAGATCAGTTAAGAGAAGCTTCCAAGCTCGCTGTCTGCAAGATCAACATCGACTCTGACCTGCGTCTCGCTATGACTGGCACGATCAGAAAATTCTTCAATGAGCATCCTGAAAAGTTCGACCCGAGAGAGTACTTAAAACCTGCAAGAGAAAACATCAAGCAGTTAGTCAAGCACAAGATCGTCGACGTATTGGGCTGCGACAACAAGATCTAATCGATCTGATAGCAACACAAAGCGGTGCACCTGCACCGCTTTTTCTTTTTTCATTATTTTTTGATCTCATCGATCAGGCACACCGCATAAGCAATGGCACCTTCGCCTCTTCCGACAAAACCCATCCCTTCTCCGCGTGTCGCCTTGACATTGATCCTTGATTCCTCGCAATGCAGATGCTCGGCGATGTTCTTTCTCATCTGATCGATATAAGGAGCCATCTTCGGCTTTTCGATGTTGATCAGAGAATCGATATTGACGACTTCGTAGCCATGTTCCTGCAACATCTTATATGTCTCATCCAGTAACAGCAGAGAAGAGATCCCCTTGTATCTTGGGTCGGTGTCGGGAAAATGCGTTCCGATGTCTTTCAAGCCCATGGCTCCGATCAGAGATTCGATGATCGCATGAAGCAGGACATCGGCATCCGAATGACCCAAGAGTCCTTTTTCATAAGGGATCTTCACCCCGCCGATGATCAGATCTCTTCCTTCGACGAGCTTATGGATATCTTTTGACTGTCCTATCCTCATGGCAATTCCACCTCTCTTATATCATCAACGACTTTATCGTGCTTTTCCAATAAGGTCTCTTTTGTCTGATGCCCCTTGCTGACAAGGATACATTCCACACCCATCGCCTCTGCGGTCTCAAGATCATGGAGGGTATCTCCGATCATCAGACAGTCATCAGGATCTTTGTCTTTGATCCAGTCGAGTGCGATATCGACCTTTGAACCGGCATAGATGTTGTCGATGCCGAGCACCTCATCAAACAGATCGGCGATCTCAAGCTCCTGCAGCTGCTTCTGCAATTCCACAAGGCTTGATGCACTCAAAAGGATAGTACGGTAGCCTTTCTCACGGCACTGTTCCAGCACTTCCCTGACTCCGTCAAAGACTTTGTATTCATCCCGCAAAGCCCGATACCAGCCAAACCAGTAGGCACCGACTTCCGAATAGGGATTTTTGCTCCAGTCAAAACCGACATTCTCATAGTATTTCTTTACCGGAAAGGTGAAAAGGCGCAGATATTCTTCCTTGCTCAGAGGACCTCTTTCAAGACCGAAGTGTTCGATCGTATGATTTTCCGCTTTGACGCAGACATCCACGTCATCCAGTATCGTTCCGTTAAAATCGAATATTATGTATTTCATCAAAGACATTATACATAAAAAAGGCTCGATAGGAGCCTATCAAGCCATTAATATTCGTCCGAATTGTCGACCGGCATATCCTGGTCTTCTTCTGTCTCCTCCGATTCGTCATCACCAAGCTCGATCTCGGACAGATCGATATGGGATTCCGCAAATTTTCTGCGCTCCACAAGATCCCATTTGTTGTCCTTGAATGATGCAAATCTCGAATCAAAGGTCAGATCAGAATAGAATTGCGCTACTTTGTCATTCGACGCGCCATAAAGCTTGGATACTTCCTCCCAGAGCTTCACAAACTGAACAGCGCGCTTTTTCTTTGAAATGACATCGTAAGCGATGTCCGTCATAGACTTAGCACTTGCCATTTTACTACTTCACTCCCTAGCAATACTTTATTTTTATAATCCTCTCCTCATCAGATATGAGGTAATGCATTACTAATATATCATTATTCACTTGAAATTCAACCACTTTTACATTGAATTTACAAATTCCCTCCGGTGTCGTAATTTTTGCATAGTTGTTGGTTTTCAGGTGCAGTTCCAGCAGGTGATCTTCGCTCTGGCGAAAGAAACAAAGACCGTCATCATAGATGCACATTTCACATAAAGAATCGTCGTTATCGCAATAAGAAAAACAATTTTTGCTAGCGATATCTTCGACCAACACTTCATCGTAATATCCGCTCGCTGGATTACTGAGTGATACGATAGCATTCATCAGTATCCATTTAATCGCAATCATTTTAATAAGTCAACAATAATGCTAAAATTAGGGGTATGGAATATCACAATAAAAAAGTATTGGTCATCGGCCTGGCAAGGTCGGGCATGGCCGCTATAAAAGTTCTGTATAAATTAGGTGCTGAGATCACCCTCTCCGAAAGGAAAACTCCTTCGGATGCAGATATCGAAACATTGAAGCGGATGGGTGTGACGATCTGCGATCAGGATATGTCCGTTTTTGAAAATGACTATGACCTGGTCATCAAGAATCCGGGCGTTCCACCGGTCTCCCCGATCGTAAAAAGACTCAATGAAAGAAAGATCCCCATCATCACGGAGATCGAACTGGCATTCGATGTCTCCAAGCCGCAGCATTATATCGCGATCACCGGCACCAACGGCAAGACTACGACGACCACGCTGATGTATGAACTGTTGAAGTCGGCATTCAAAGACAAGGCACTGGTCGGCGGCAATATCGGCACACCTTTGTGTGAACTCGTATTACAACACGGCCTGATGGAAAAGGAAGGCTATTACATCTCTTTGGAGATCTCCAACCACCAGCTGGTCGACATCGACAGATTCCGTCCGCAGATCGCCACGATCATCAACCTGACACCCGATCACATCGAAACGATGGGCTCCTTGGATGCCTACTACAAATCCAAGACGGAAGTCTATCGCAATATGACTGACGAAGATGCTTTCATCGTCAATGAGGATGATCAAGTCCTTGCCGGATATCTTGAAAAATATCCGCCGAGATGCAAGACATACGGTATCTCCTTGAATAAGACAGATGCCTATTCGCATATCAAAGACGGTTTCATGTATGTTGGCGGCGAAAAAGTACTGCCGTTATCCAATGTACATATCGTCGGCCGTCACAATCTGCAGAACATCATCATCGCGATCACTGCCGCAAAGCTCTTAGGCATATCCAATGACGATATCTGCAAGACCATCGATGCCTTCAACGGTGTGGAACACCGCATCGAATATGTCAGGACACTTGACGGTGTCTCTTACTACAACGATTCCAAAGCGACCAATACCGACGCGACCAATACGGCCCTCGATGCTTTTGAAAAAGGCGTCATCCTCTTGGTCGGCGGTTATGAAAAAGGCCTGGATATGACCGATACCAGGAAACATCTGGGCTGTGTCAAAAAGATCATCGGTTTCGGTGTAGCCGGCGAAAGGATCGCAAAAGATCTCGATCCTGACGCTCTCATCGTCACCGACCTTGTCGAAGCAGTAAATGAGGCAAGGAAGTACGCGGAAAACGGAGATGTGATCCTGCTATCACCTTCCACCTCAAGTTTTGACCAGTATTCCGGTTATGAAGAAAGAGGAAGACATTTCAAACAGATCGTAAATTCCTTATGAAGAAGCAATACATAGGCGTTTTCGATTCCGGTCTGGGCGGTCTGACCACCGTCAGACAGATCATTGAAAAACTGCCGCAGGAAAACATCGTATTTCTCGCAGATACCAAGCACATCCCATACGGTTCCAAAAGCAGGGAACAGATCATTTCCTATACCCTTGAGAACATCGATATACTCAAACGCTACGATCTCAAAGCCTTGGTCATCGCCTGCAACACTTCCGATTCTAATGCTTCCGATACCGCCAGAAAGGTCTGCGACTTGAAGATCTTCGGCGTCATCAGACCGGCTGCTCAAAAAGCGGCAGAAACTACAGAAAACAAAAAGATCGGCTTGTTAGCCACGGCATCCACCGTCGCTTCCGGCCGCTATGAAAAAGAGATCCATGATCTTGATCCTGAAGCTCGCATAATCCCGAAAGCCTGTCCGGACCTTGTGCCGATGATTGAAGAAGGCGCCTTCCTCAACGATCAGGAAGCGATGAAACAAAAGCTTCACGAATATATCGATCCGCTCATCGAAGAACAGATCGATACACTCATCCTGGGCTGTACCCATTACGACATCCTTTCCGGTCTTATCGGCGAGATCTTCCCGGATCTGAAGGTTGTATCATCTTCCCGCTGCGTCATCGATGATCTGAGCCGTTTCTTGCAAAACGATGAACGCGAGAATAACGAAGAAGCAGGTGACAGGATCTATCTTGCCAGCAAAGACGCGGAAAGTTACGACAGGATCGCTTCCTTGCTGATCCCGGATATCCGCTTTCAAAGTATTTGAAAAGAGTTCAGCCAGAGAGCCTGCTGAAAAACCCCGGCATTGACTGCAGGTGGATTTTGCAGGACTGATTTAAGGCTTTAAAGACTCATTGGAGAAATCCGGTGAGTTTTTATTCTATTCTTTACACTAGCACCTAGTTATGTTATAATGATATCAGATAAAGGAGGTAAGCGATATGATTGACAGAAGATTCGATAAAGCGAAATACGATATGGACTATCAGAAAAGTCACAAGACAAGGATGACCTTATGGTTCAACAACGATAAAGATGCCGATATCCTTGAATGGCTGAGCGGTATCGACAGGAATAAATCCGAATATCTCAGGGATCTTATACGTCAGGATATGCATAAGAAGAATAAGAAAGCAGGAAAATAATATGATCAGAAAAGATGAAGTCCCTCTTTCTCCCTATATGGACTTGTATGACATCGTCGTAGCTGAAGACCACGAGTTAAGAAAGATAAAGAAGCTCGTGGATTTTTCTTTTGTCGAAAAGATGCTCAGAAAGACCTATACTCTCGATAACGGCAGACCCGGCTATTCTCCGATTCAGATGTTCAAGTATCTGCTTCTCAAAAGAATATATGAATTATCCGACAGGGATCTTGTCAAAAGAGCTATGAGCGACATGGCCTTCAAGTATTTCCTGGATCTTTCTCCCGAAGAAGGAGTCATTGACGATACGACGCTGACCAAATTCAGAAGGATGAGGCTCAAAGATGAAAGTGTCATGGACGAGCTGGTAAAACAAAGTGTGAAGCTTGCCTTAGATAACGGTCTGAAGCTGGATGGTACCCTGATCATGGATTCCACCCATTCGGAATCAAAGTTCGGTCCTAAGTCTGCCAGGGAGTATCTTCTTGAATTATGTAAGAACTTAAGAAAGAAAGTCTATTCCGTGGATGGAAGCTATCATGAAAAGATGCCCGCCAAACCTGACAACCGGCAGATCGGTTTATATGAAGACGTCATCGATTACTGTAAGAAAGTGGTCGCTGTCGTAAAGAGTGATGACAGACTTTCAAATTATATGAACATCAAAGAAAACATCGATCTTCTTGAAGAGGTCATCGATGATGTAAATCAAGAGCTCACTCTTTCAAAAGATGAAGACGCAAGGATCGGACACAAGAGTGCCGACAGCGAATTCTTCGGCTACAAGACGCACATCGCTTTGACTCCTTCAAGGATCATTACTGCCGTAAGTGTCTCCAGCGGTGAGAAACACGACGGAAAATATCTTGAATCCCTTGTTAAAAAAGTAAGGAAAACGGGATCAATGTCAAAGCTGTTGTCGGTGATGGCGCGTATTCCGAAACAGACAATATCACTTACGCCGATAAAAACAATATCAAGCTTGTTGCGAAACTCTCCAACACGGTATCGAAAGGTAACAGAAGAAACCGCCTTGATGATTCCTTCTTCTACAACAAGGATGCCGGCATGTATGTCTGTCCGAAGGGCCACATGGCAATAAAGAAAACAAGATCGGGAGTAAAAAGCCCCGATAAGCCGCAAAGAGAATCCTATTTCTTCGACATCGAAAAATGCAGGGTCTGTCCCTTAAAGGATGAATGCGGATTCAAGGAAGGACAGAGATCCAAGACCTACAACGTGACTGTAAAGATGTCGAAGCTTCATGAAGATCATCAGGCGAAGCAGGAATTACAGGAATACAAGACATTAGCCAAAGAAAGATACAAGATCGAAGCCAAGAATGCAGAGCTCAAGAATAACTACGGTTATGATGAATGCGCATATTGCGGACTTCACGGAATGAGCTTACAGGCAGGGGTAAGTGTTTTTGCGGTGAACGTAAAAAGGATACTGAAACTCCTTGAAGAAGAAAACAGCAGAAAGACTGATAAATAGACAGCCGGTATAAAGGGTAATAACGTTCAGACAGATAAAAACAGGAAGGTGTTGATAAGTTTTCAGACTTATTGATCCTTCCTGTTTTGATTAGGCCTTTATTGAGCATCGAAATCCGCAGGGATTTTCAGCAGGCTTGCCTTAAGTCCCTTGAAAGATTTCAAAGGGGAAGCACTGATCTTTCAGGGGGACAGGGACATCACGATCGAAGTTGAAAACGGTCAGCTGATCTATGATGCGCTTGAAGCAACAGACAGAAAAAGGCTTGTCATGATGCATGGCGCCGATCACGGCTTCGGACTTTGGGACGGGCGAAAGGAAGACAACGAAAAACTTCTGAAACGAAGCATCGATTTCCTTTTGAACGGCCTTGAATAAAGTCCCGGATGAAACAAGTCTTATTGAATAAGATCAGCGTTGATGATAAGATAAATGCGTCCAAAAGATACAGTTTTTTCTGTTGAAATGGAAAAAGATAAGGGGGAAATATTTAATGAAAAATGATTCTGTACAGAAGGTCGTTGCGACCGGTATCGGTGCTGCCTTATTCTTCGTCCTGGCTCGTTTCGTAGCGATCCCTAGCGGTATCCCGAACACGAACATCGCATTCCAGTATGCGGTCCAGGGTGTCTTTGCCGTATTATACGGTCCAGTCGTCGGCTGTCTGTCCGGCTTTATCGGTCATGTGCTCTGCGATATGTCTTGGGGCGGCGTATGGTGGACATGGGCTTTTGCCACAGCGGTTTACGGTCTGATCG
Organism: Erysipelotrichaceae bacterium; assembly: GCA_045540935.1. Taxonomy (GTDB): domain Bacteria; phylum Bacillota_I; class Bacilli_A; order Erysipelotrichales; family Erysipelotrichaceae; genus Colivicinus. The sequence continues at coordinate 11,930 of JAZQIF010000222.1, forward strand.
TCGGTATCTTCGGCAAAAAGATCAATGTCAGAGACGGTTACTTCTCAACGAAGGAACTGGTCAACTTCATCATCGCCAACATCATCGCGAATGCAGTCGCATGGATCCTTGTTGCGCCGATCGGTGATATCGTCATCTACAAAGAGGACGCAAGCCTTGTCTTTACGCAGGGTCTTGTCGCCGCTTTAGGTGACTGTCTGTTTGCGGTCGTTCTTGGCGGCTTGCTCTTATTCGGTTACTCCAAGACGGTTGCCAAAGCAGGTTCTCTGGACAAGGAATAGTTCAGATCACAGAAGTTTATTGAAAAGGGTCATCTTTGCGGATGGCCTTTTATTATGAAAATAATTTTCAAAAAAAGTTTCACATATTTTCAAAAAAAGGGTGAATCAGAAATCCAAATATAATAAAATAGAAATAAGATTATTAAAGGATATCAGTATGTTAGATGTTTTTGAAACGACGATCCCGCAGCTGACGGGAGAAGAGAAACGGAAAGTTTATGTATATGTTCCGGATGACGAGGATGTCTTCCCGGTGTTATACATGTTCGATGGCCAGAATCTGTTCGATGATGAGGAGGCCAGCTATGGAAAATCCTGGGGGCTTTTGAAGTTCCTTGAAGAAAGCGAGACGCCGCTGATGGTCGTCGGTGTGGAATGCAACCACCACCCCGAGAATATCGCACCGGGCGGCAGGCTTTCGGAATATACGCCGTTCGATTTTGGCGATCCGGAATGGGGAAGCGTCAAAGCCAGAGGCAGGATCACGATGGACTGGTTCACCAAGGAATTGAAGCCATACATCGATGCCAATTACCCGAGCCTTCCGCAAAGGGAATACACCTTTATCGCCGGTTCTTCGATGGGCGGACTGATGACCATCTATGCTTTGTGCAAGTATGGAAAGTATTTCTCAAGAGGCGCTGCCTTATCGCCTTCCGTCGGTTTCTCACCGGAGAAGGTCATGGATATGATCGAAAAGGCAAAGTTCCGCAAAAATACCGTCTTATATATGGACTATGGAGAAAAAGAGATCTCCTACCGCAATACCAGGGAAGTCTTCGGCAAAGTTGCAGCCAGGCTGATCGAAAAGAAAGTTTTATTGGAATGCCGCATCGTTCCGGATGGGGAACACAATGAGGCAAGCTGGGAGAAACAGATCCCGTTCTTTATGGACGTGCTGTTCTATGACTTATAGAAAGGGCAAATATGGAGACCAATTATTTTGAATTTTATTCCGGCAATCTGAACAGGATGATGCCGCTCAAAGTGTACGGACATGCAGGAAGACCGATCCTGTTCATTCCCTGTCAGGATGGCAGGTTCTTCGATTTCGAGAACTTCCATCTGACGGATACCTTCGCACCTTGGATCGATGCAGGAAAGGTGATGGTCTTTGCGATCGACACCATCGACATCGAGACCTGGTCGGATAAGAACGGCGATCCGTATCATCGCATCCGCCATCATGAAGAGTGGATCAACTACATCACCAGAGAAGTCGTTCCGTTCATCCGTGACTATACCAACGACAAAAACGGCTGGGACGGCTATCCGGGCATCATGACCTTCGGCTGTTCGATGGGTGCTACCCATGCCCTCAACCTGTATCTGCGTTTCCCGGATCTCTTTGACCGCTGCATGGCCTTATCCGGCATCTATCACGCATCCTACTTCTTCGGCGATTACATGGATGAAGTCGTCTACAACAACTCGATCACCGACTATATGTCCGGCATGAGCAGTGATCATCCTTACATCGCCCGCTACAACAACAATAAGGCCGTCGTCTGTGTCGGTATGGGCGCCTGGGAAGAGCCTTGGTCCACCCAATACCTGGACAAGCGTTTCCATGAACTTGGTATCAACATCTGGGTCGACTACTGGGGAAGCGATGTCAATCACGACTGGCCATGGTGGTATAAACAAGTGCCTTATTTCTTACCGTACCTGTTAGAAGGAGAATAAAGAAAATGAAGAATTTTATTTACATCTCACCGAACTTTCCGGCCAACCACTGGAATTTCTGCGTCCGTCTGAAAAACAACGGCATCAACGTACTGGGTATCGGCGATGCTTCCTACGACGAACTGACGGATGAACTCAAGAACGCACTGAACGAATATTACAAGGTCTCATCTTTGGAAAATTATGACGAGGTCTTCCGTGCGGTCGCTTTCTTCTCGTTCAAATACGGCAAGATCGATTATCTCGAGTCCAACAACGAATACTGGCTGGAAAGAGATGCGAAGCTCAGAGAAGACTTCCACATCACGACCGGTTTCATGCCGAAAGACATGAACATCGTCAAATACAAATCGCTGATGAAGAAGAATTATGCCAAGGCAGGCATTCCGGTCGCCAGATATCACATCGTCGACGACTACGAGCATTGCATGGAATTCATCAAGGAAGTCGGTTTCCCGGTCGTCACCAAGCCGGACAACGGTGTCGGTGCCAACGATACGCATAAGATCAAGAACGAAGACGATCTCAAGAGATTCTTTGAGACCAAACTCGATGTCTCCTACATCATCGAAGAATACATCTATGGCGAAGTCGAGACTTACGATGCGATCATCAACTCCAAGGGCAAGCCGATCTTTGAAAACGGCAACGTCACTGTCGCCAATCTGATGGAGACCGTCTCGGAAAACAAGAATTCCTGCTTCTTTGAAAGAGCGAAACTGCCAAAGGATCTGCTGGAAGCCGGCAGAAAGACCGTTAAGGCATTTGGCGTCAAGAGCCGTTTCGTCCACATGGAATTCTTCCGTCTGGACCGCGACCAGCACATCGGTAAAAAGGGTGCGATCGTATCCCTGGAAGTCAACATGCGTCCGCCCGGAGGCATTGCGCCGACGATGATGAACTACGCAAACGGGACCGATGTCTATGAGATGTGGGCTGACGTGATCGCCTTTGACAAGACGGACCGCGTCAGATCTTCGGAAGGGGTCTGCTGCTTCGCGTCAAGACGTGACGGCCTGGTCTTTGAACTCACGCCGGAACAGATCCGTAAGAAATACGGTACCCATCTCAAGGAAGAGGGAAGAGTCGAAGAAGCTCTTTCCGGCGCGATGGCCAACTACATGTTCATCGCTTCCTTCGACAGTGAGGAAGACGCCAGAAAGTTTGCCTCTGACGTATTGAGCTGATATATCCACAAGGTGCTTCGGCACCTTTTAATACGCCTTCTTCGATCTGTCAAGGAAAAAAATCTTCAAAAATTTGAAGGAACACAAAAGCCCTTTTATCGTTTAGAGTATAAGTGTCGGATGGCCATCCTTCTGGAAAGAACCTTAAAAAGGTTAGGAGGTAAATTTTTACATGTTTAGAGTTTTAGAAGACATCGATGATATGACAGTCACTTTGGATGATCTGAAAAACGAATGGAGCGAGATGTTCGATCGCATGGAAGATGAAATGGGTACGCTGTCCTATGAAAAGTACATGGAATCGGATTACTACGATCCGATGACTTATATCCTGGATACGAGGACCGGCATCTGTTACAAGGCCAACGACTTCTTCCACGAACATGTCAGGCAGAAGCTGAACTGAAAAGCACGAAAGTGCTTTTTTACATTATAAAAACCGCTTAACAGCGGTCGATATCGATAGATGGTGGAGCTTGCCGGGATCGAACCGGTGACCTCCTGATTGCGAACCAGGCGCTCTGCCAGCTGAGCTAAAGCCCCATCAACATATCTATTATATATTAATTCTGCATTTTTGAAGAAAAGAATGTTTACTGTTTCGATCCTCTGAGCAGGAAGGCTCTTGCGATATTGATGCCGATCTTATACGGCAATGGGCGAAGTGCCTTGTCGGCTTCCTGCAGTTTCTCGCGGATCGGGATCGATTGCGGACAGTGGCTCTCGCATTTGCCGCATTTGATGCAGGCGGAAACGAAAGCGGCATCTTTTCGCAAAGCGACTGTCTGGGCGTATTGGAAGCGTCCGTCATGTCTGGATTCGGTATACATGCGGTTGTAGGCGGCAAAGGTACCCGGGATATCGATGCCCTTGACGCAAGGCATGCAATATCGGCAGCCCGTACAGCCGACTTTTTCAAAAGCCCTGATCTCTTTGATGATCTTCTCGATGAAGGCGAAGTCTTTTTCATCAAAGGACTTGATCTGACTGTCAGAAGCGATGCGGCAGTTTTCCTCGACCATTTCCAAGGAATTCATGCCCGAAAGAACGCAGGTCACGCTTTCCTGATCGAAGAGCCAGCGAAGCCCCCATTCGGCAGCTGAGTAGTGTTTCTCGTTGTCACGGATGAGCTCCTTGGCTTTCTGCGGTAAGAGATTTACGAGCTTACCGCCGCGCAGCGGTTCCATGATGATGATCGGGATGCCAAGCTCATGGGCACGTTCCACGCCTTTGCGTCCGGCTTGCGAGTTCTCATCAAGGTAGTTGTACTGGACCTGGGCAAAGTCCCAGTCGTAATCTTCCAGGATCCGGATGAACATGTCGCTGTTGCCGTGATACGAAAAACCGATATTGCGGATCTGACCTTTTTCTTTCTTGTCTTTGATCCAGTCTTCGATGCCCAGAGCCTTCAGTCTCTCCCATTGGGAGTCATCGGTCATGTGATGCATCAGGTAGTAGTCGACATGGTCGGTCTTGAGACGTTGCAGTTCTTCGTTGAAATACGTATCGAGACTTTTGGAAGAAGAGATCAGATACTGCGGCAGTTTGGTGGCGATATTGACCTTGTCACGCAGTTTGTTTCTTTCAAGGATGTTGCCCAAAGCAGCTTCACTTCCCGTATAGACATAGGCGGTGTCATAGTAATTGACGCCGAGCTCGTAGGCTTTCAGGATCTCTTTTTCGGCTTTTTCTTCGTCGATCCTGCCGTTTTTTGTTGTGAAACGCATGCAGCCGTAGCCAAGTACGGAGATCGGTTCGCTTTTTTTATCTTTTCTGTATTGCATAAGGATACCTCAATAAAAGTATGACACAGTGCAAAACAAATGAATAATAGATTGATCGCTGTGTTATGAAAAAAGCGCTGCTGCGCTTTTTACAAGTATTCGTACATGTCACCGGCCTGAACGTAGGTCACGGCGATCTTTTCTTTCAGCTGAGCGGGCAGCCATTCTTCCATATACTTCATGCCTGGTTCTTCGACATTGAAGTGACCCGGGGCAAGGATGGCTCTGTTGAAACCGAGCTGAGCAGAGTCTTTGACGTATTCGGAAAGTGTGAAGTCGATCAGTTCCAACGGGATCAGGAGGTTGATATCTTCCTTATCGACCCTTCTGATCAGGGAATTGGAATCTCCGCCTTCCGAGACATGACCGCAGATCATGACCTTGGTGACCTTGCAGTCGAGATCGCCGAGACACTTGATGCCGTTGAGATGCCACTTTTCTTTTATAAGTTCTCCGATTTTGCGCGGTGTCGTCTCTTCGCATTCCATATAGACGGCGCCGGAAATGTCATTGTTGTTGACGATGGCCTTTTCCCAGCCGGTCTCTTTGACCAGACCATAGAAGATGCCGTCGATATAGCCTCCCTCATACGGGATGCCGGAGTGGATGTAGTCATGGAAACGCCATACGGTGATCCCACAGTCATCCATGAGTTTCGCTTTGGCAAGATACGTCTTATTTTCACTTTCTTTCAGCCATTCCTGATGGTCGCCGTGGTTCCAGAACAGAGCCTCATGGGCGATGATCAGATTGGCGCCAAGTTCGTGAGCTTTCCGGATGACATCCGGCGTGGCGTAGATGGTCGTGACGATGCCGGTGCATTCCTTATCGGTGCTTCCGTATAAGACCTTGTCGCGGGTCGTCGAATCTTGGATCTCACGGCCCATCCAGGAGCCTTTGCAGCAGTCTTTGACAGATTGAATGACTTCACTTATCAGCATTTTCTTTTCTCCTTTAATATCTGAAGGTGTTTTCACCGATGGTGTAGGATGTTTCGGGTTCTTCTTCGCTGTAGGCTTTGCGCACTTCGATGAGGTTGAGCACGTCATAGCCGCAGTGTTTCAAAAAGCGGATCATCACGTCGTTGTTCGGGTGGATGTACTGGTAAAGAGTCTCGTTGCCGTGTTCCTTGGCGATCGCTTCCGCCTTGTCAAATAACATCTTTCCGATACCTTTGCGCCTGCACTCCGGTCTGACGTAGATCGATTCGAGCCACACGACATCATCTTCGATGCGGCAGACGCCATAGCCGACATATCTGCCGTTATCGGAGACCGCAAAGATCGGATAGCCTTTGTTCACATAATAGCGAAGCTCTTCGAGCGCATCGTCGACATCGACGTCTTCTCTGATCCCTTTGAGTGCGGATAAGCTCTTGCGGAAGTCGGCCGTCAGGTAGGCCAGGGAGTAGATGTTGTCCTTGTCGATCGTGATGAAGCGGTAATTGTGTTTTGCCTCACTTCTTGTCTTCGGTGCTGCAAGCGGGGTCTCACTTTTCTGGAATGGTTTGTCTTCAAGATATTCGACGCCATAGTATTCGCACCAGTCGATCGCGATCTCTTCATGGGCTTCCTGCAGGTAGTCATACCATCTATCGGTTAAGGCAAAACGTTCCAATGTGGAACGGAAACGGCGGAAGGCACCGGCACCTTTGATGCATTCTTCCAGCCACTCTTTGGCTTCCCCGTCCGTCTTTTCTTCGATGAAGGCTTTCATCGTTCCGTAGTCATCGATCTGTTTGTGACTCGGCAGCGGGATGAGATCTTTGTCCTTGACGGTACCGTCGTTGAGGATGATCCTTTCTTCCGGGATGTAGTAATAGTATTGGGTGTTGACGTCAGTGGAATCGATGGCTTCCACGACTTCTTCGAGTTTTATCTGCATGGATGATCCTTTCTTTGATATGAACTTGTCTGACACATCAGTACGAATTGATTGGTACGATTCAATTGTAACATTGCCGATCCTCATCCGGGTTTATGTGTTGTTTCTGTTTTGTGTAAGATAAGGGTTCAGACGGATCTGCCGCTGACACTATAAAACGCATTCGGGATGAAAAATATACGTCAAAACCCGTATAATTGAAGTATGGAAACCATCAGGTATACAAAGATGGATATCGACAAAATAATCAAGACATTGATTAACGGGGGACTTGTGGCTTTTCCGACCGATACGGTTTTCGGTCTGGCCTGCATCGTTGACAAAGAAGCGATCGCCAAGGTCTATGAAGCCAAGGGAAGAAGTTTTGACAAGCCCTTGCCGATGATGTGCGATTCCCTGCAAATGATTCAAGATGTCGCTTATGTTAACGAAAAGGCGAAGAAGATCATCGCTTCTTTGGTTCCGGGTCCTCTGACACTGATCTTTGAAAAGAAAGACAGTGTGCAAGATTATGTGACGATGGGCAAAAAGACCATCGGCATCCGGGTACCGGACGACAGGTTCATACTCGATCTGATCCATATGATCGGGATGCCGCTTCTTGTGACCAGTGCCAACGTCTCGGGAGAAGGCTCATTGTTAAAATGGGAAGATGTTTTGTCATGTATGGATCATAAGATCGATGCCATCGTATGTGAAGATGCGAGAGGGGAAAGTGCCAGCACGATCATCGATGTGACTGGTGAAGATATCAAGGTCCTGCGTCAGGGACCGATCTCTCTGGAAAAGATAATGGAGGTATTATCGTGAAGAAGAATCCCGTATATGTCGTAGGACATAAGAACCCTGATACCGATGCGATCGTCTCAGCGATCGCCTATGCCGAATACAAGAAAAGAAAAGGCGTCGATGCGGTGGCCGGCAGGATCGGTTCGGTAAGTTCCGAGACCGAGTATCTGCTCGAACGCTTCGGCTATGAGGATCCGAAACGTCTTTACACCGCCAAATCCACACTGCGTGAGATCGAGATGGATAAGGCTTCGACCGCCTACAAAGAGATGACGATGAAGGAAGCCCTCGACAAAGTCCTCAAATTAAAAAACAGAGGTCTTGTCGTCGTCAACAAGCGCAAGCACCTGGAAGGTATCGTCACCCTCGATGATCTGACCTACATGTGGACCAAGACGGATGAACAGCTTGCCGATATCATCTCTTCGATCGAAGTCGATGACATCGTAAAGATCTTAGGCGGTACTCTGGTCTTAAAGGGCACCCACAAGCTTTCGGGCAAGATGCATATGTTCCCGAGCTTAAAGTCTAATGTCGAAGATGATTCGATCGTCTTATTAAGAAATGAAGATGACAAACTATTATATTGTTTAGAGTTAGGCGCGACGATGTTAGTCGTATGTACGTCTTCGCCGATCTCCAGACAGGTCTTATCGATGGCCAGGGATGCGGAAGCGACCATCGTCACGACGGAGCTCACACCGCTTTCGATCACCCGTCTGATCTATCAGACGCCTTCGATCGAACAGATCATGATCAAGAAGGACAAGATCGACTACTTCAATATCAACGATACGATCGATGAGGCATCCAAGAAGATCGCCAAGTCCCGTCACAGATCCTACCCGGTCTTAGACAATGAGGGCAAGGTGGTCGGTGCCATCTCCCGTTACCACTTATTCAATTACGAACACAAGGAATTCATCCTTGTCGACCATAACGAAAAGAAGCAGGCGATCGATGATATCGACGAAGGCATCGTGACCGAGATCGTCGACCATCACCGTTTCGGCGGTTTCGAATCGGACAATCCGATCTCGATCACCACGATGGCGGTCGGTG
>JAZQIF010000223.1:0-53219 GCA_045540935.1 Erysipelotrichaceae bacterium
GGAGAATGCGGTCAAATTTACACCAGAGGGAGGAAGAGTATTTTTCGGAATGGAAACGAAAGAAGAGCCAGATAATAAACAAACTTTGCGCTTTACAATCAGAGACAATGGGATTGGAATAGCAGAAGAGTTTTTAGAAGAGATCTTTAATGCGTTTTCAAAAGAGGATACATCTCTGACCAGTGAATACGAAGGGCTTGGCTTGGGTCTTGCGATCGCTAAAGGTTATGTGGAAATGATGGGCGGGCACATAGAAGTTCAATCGAAAAAAAATGAGGGCTCCTGTTTTACAATTACAGTAAGTCTGATGAAAACTGAAATAGATGGTTTGAACAAGGTGAAAGCAGAAAACAAAGCCGATCTCAACGGCCGAAGGATACTGCTGGCGGAAGATGTGGCGATCAACGCCGAGATCATCATGATGTTATTGAGTTCGAAGAACATCACGACCGACCATTGTGAGAACGGACGTGTCGCTCTGGAGAAATTCGTGAAACATCCGGCTGGCTACTATGATGCGATACTGATGGATATGCGCATGCCGGATATGGATGGTCTGGAGGCGACAAGAAGGATACGTGCCTTGAAGCGGGAAGATGCCAAGAAGATCCCGATCATCGCTCTGACGGCCAATGCCTTTGACGAGGATGTGCAGAAGAGTCTGCAGGCCGGTCTCAATGCCCACCTGTCGAAACCTGTCGAGCCTGAGCGTCTGTTTGAAACACTTGAAAGTCTGATCGATGAAACTGTTTGATACGTTGAATAAAAAGCCGAAGCTCTATCATATCGCGATATTGAGTGTCGTCGTGTTTATTGCCGTCTTCCTTCTTCTGAAGAAGGGGATGGAGCACATCGTCACGGTCAATCTGATCATGGGCTTCTATTATCTGAGCGTCATCGCACTCCTCATACATGCCTTCATCGGCCAGCTTCGCTACAATCCGTATTCCTACAATACGATCTTATATTTCGGCTATGCCCTGTATGTGGGATTGTTGCTGCTGACGCAGCTCAGCGTGATGAGACAGTACTTCCTGGATCCGGAGTTCTTCTACGAAGAAAAGGTATTTGCCGTTATTTCGGGGTCGTTCGGAAGTTTCATCATCCTGTCGATCCCCTTCCTGTTAGTCTTCTGCGTGGCGTTATGCATCTCAAACATCGTTTTGCTGAAGCACGAAGGAAGGAGTTTCGTGAATGTTTTGGGGATCATCCTGTCGGCAGCGATCATTGCCGGTGTGACGATCTATATGAAACGAAGCTACTACATCATCGGTTCGCAGCGGGAAGTGATGATGAAAGAGATGGTCAACAATGCCTTTGCGGCGGTCTATCTCTATTTTGAATGCATGTTATTGGGGACGATGGCTGCGGGGTATCTCGTGACAAGACACGTGCCCGACTTTGACCGTGACTACATGATCATCTTAGGCTGCGGGATGTTCAAAGACGGGACACCGACGCCTCTGTTACGGGGAAGGATCGATACGGCCTTGGATTTCTACCATAAGCAGCTTGAAGCAAGCGGCAAGAAACTGAAGTTCATCACTTCCGGCGGTCAGGGAAGCAATGAGATCATTTCCGAAAGCCTGTGCATGAAGCGCTATCTTTTAAGCAAGGGCATCAAAGAAGAAGAGATCCTGCAAGAGGACAGGTCGACCACGACTTATGAAAACATGTTATACTCCAAAAAGCTGATCGAAGATGAGCTTCCCGAGGCGAAAGTATCGTACTCCACCAACTGGTTCCATGTCTTTCGGGCAGGTCTGTTTGCCAGGAGAGTGAAGATGAAAGCGACCGGCATCGGCTCAAAGACCAAGTGGTACTTCTGGCCCAATGCGGCAGTCAGGGAGTTCGTCGGTCTGCTGAGCAGGCACCGTCTTAAACAGATCCTGGTACTGCTGGGAACGATCATGGTCGCAGTCGTATTTACTCTGTTAGAATATAGATAAAAGGCGAGATCATGGTAAAACTGAACGAACTTACATTTGAATTTCCGCAAGGCTTCCGTGCACTGGAAGAAGAGGAGATCAGGCAGCTGAATATCAACGAGACAGGCGATGAAAATATCGTGATGAAAGACGATGACAGACACATGCTGGTATCTTTGTCCTACCAGAAGGTCAATCCTTTGTTTCTGGCGGTATTGTCTTTGAAGGAGATCGTTGAAAAAAATGAAGCGCAGACGGCGGATCTGATGCGCCCGTTCGCGTATCATAAAGAAGCATATCTGAATGTGGGCAAAGCCCAGGGTTTTGATTATACGTATGAGGCCGGAGGAAAGAAGATGTACGGGGCTTCCTACAACATCAAAGGAAAGAAAGGCCTCTATCACATCCACTTCTATCTCAGGGATGAAGAAAGAGACCTCTATGAAAATCTGGCAGATGAGATCATGGCTTTAGTGAAAGCCTGAAGGGAATACGATGAAAGAACCGCAGAGTTTTGAAGAATTACTGGAATATCTGACCTCGACGAGGTTTCTGCTGAGCCTGCTTGTTTTGGCGGTGGCATCGGCGCTTCTGTATGTGATCAAGCAATACCTGATCAAGAAGGTCGCCTATACCAACAAGGACGATCAGCACAAGAACACCTTCATCGGACTGATGTTCAACGTCATGCAGTATATCGTCATCATCGTTTCCGGCATGATCGTCATGCGCATACACGGCATCAGCATCACATCGATTCTGGCAGGTTTGGGCATCATCGCCACGATCGTCGGCCTGGCCTTGCAGGATACCCTCAAGGACATCATTGCCGGCATCAACATCTACAACAACAACTTCTATAAGGTCGGCGATATGGTGCGCTACAATGGCCAGGAGTGTGATGTCAAATACTTCTCGGCGAGAGTCACGAAGTTTCAGGCTCTGGCGACCAAATCCACCTTCACGGTATGTAATTCCCAGATCACTTCGATCGAGAAGATCAAGGATAACAAGTCGCTGACCTTCCTGTTCCACTTCGATGACGATGAAAAGAAGATCGAAAAGGCGATGACGACTGCGATCGAAAGAGTCAAAGAGGAAAACAAGAACATGAAAACGGCGAACTACGGCGGCATCTGGAACATCACGACGGACGGCGTGACGTACGGCATCGCCTATACGGCACCGGCCCATAAGTATTCGGGCGTGCGTTCGCTGCTGTTAAAATACTGCTACGAAGAATTCAAGAAGGCGTCCTTAACGCCGGTATTCAATAAAATGATGGATTGATAGGAGAAACACTATGGAAATAAGCGAAAACCTGAAAGACAAAACATGCGTGCTCGCACTGGAAGGAAGACTCGATACGACGACAGCTCCCGACCTGGAGAAGAAGATCGACGAAGTCCTTGCCAAAGGCGTCAATGATCTGACACTGAACTTCCGCGGACTGGAATATATCTCTTCAGCGGGACTAAGAGTCCTCTTACACGGCCAGAAAGAGCTCAACAATAAGGGAACGATGGTCATCACCAATGTGAAAGACGAGCTGATGGAAGTTTTTGAGATGACCGGTTTTGTCGACATCCTGACCATCAAGTAGTATGATCGCCCGAACAAAAAAGAAGATCATAAAAAAATACGAGGAAGAAGAAAGCAGACAGACCCAGACCTTATGGGACAATGAGGTCGAGGCCAATCTTTTCGTTGCCAGGATACTTGCCGTTTCTTCGATCGTCGCGCTGGTGTTCGTTGCACTGGCTCTTTTCGGTTTCTTTCCGACCAACAAGAACCGGCTGATCGGCGTGATGCTGCAGGCGGCGGTCCTTGCCTTGATCGGAGCCGGTGTTTCCTACTATTTCAAAGGGCAGAAGAAATGGCTCAAGTATCTTCTGATGCTGGTATACATCGGCATCTTCGCCAGAGCGGAGACGGTGATCGGTCACGGTGTCTACCTGCTGGTGATCTTCCCGATCGCTCTGTCGGTACGCTACTACTCGCAATCCTTGACCATCGCAGTCTCCGTTCTGACGCTTCTGGCTGCTTTGGCTGCCGATTATCTTTGCATATGCAAAGGAATGGGCATCATCGACTACAACTACGTCAAGATGGTCCCGGGCACGATACTGGATGTTTCGGATGCTTCGGCATCGACGGCAGATCTGGCCTCCAGCATCGATATCCATGCGACCTGGCTGAATTTCTTATGGCGCAGCTATGTGCCGCGTTACATCTTCACTTCGATGGCTTCGATCATCTGCGGCATCATCGCCCGCAAAGGAAGGGAAGCCATCTTCTCGCAGCAGGCTGAGACCAAGAAGGCGGAAAGGATCTCCACCGAACTGACCCTTGCCTCTTCGATCCAGGCCAACATGCTTCCGAACATCTTCCCGGCTTTCCCGGATAGAAGAGATTTCGATATCTATGCGACGATGACTCCGGCCAAGGAAGTCGGCGGCGACTTCTATGATTTCTTCATGGTCGATGAGGACCATCTGGCCATCGTCATTGCCGATGTTTCCGGAAAAGGCATACCGGCCGCCATGTTCATGGTCATCGCCAAGACGCTGATCAAGGACCATGCGCAGCTGGGTCTGACCCCTTCGATGGTCTTTACGAGAGTCAACGACCTTCTTTGCGAAGGCAACGAAGTCGGCCTGTTCGTCACCGCCTGGATGGCGATCATCGATCTCAAGACCGGCAAGATGACCTACGCCAATGCCGGACACAATCCGCCGGTCATCAAGAAGAACGGCATCGTCTCCTACCTTCATTGCAAGCCGGGCTTCGTACTGGCAGGCATGGAAGGCTACCAGTACAAGGAATATGAACTGGAGATGGAGATGGGTGACAAGATCTTCTTATATACCGACGGTGTCACCGAAGCGACCAACGCCAAAGGTGAACTGTATGGTGAGGACCGTCTGATGAACTGCATACTGAATCTTGATCCGCATATTCCTTGCGCAAGCGTCTTACACATGATACGTCAGGATGTCGACGGTTTCGTGGGTGAGGCGGAACAGTTCGATGATCTGACGATGCTGGCATTCGACTACTCGCAGAAAGACATCAACTCAACGATGGAGAGGACCTTCGATGCCAACGATGAAAAGCTTCATGATGTCCTGGCTTTCGCTGAACAGGCCCTGGAGGAACATGAGGCTGATATGAAAGCGACGATGGCGATCACCGTGGCTCTGGAAGAGATGTTCGTCAACATCTGTCACTACGCCTATCCGGAAAAACCGGGCAAGGTGACGATCGGTCTGTCCTTCCACCACAACAAGATCTACATCTATCTGATCGATAACGGCATCCCGTTCAATCCGCTGGAGAACGATGATCCGGATGTCGACGCAAAGCTTGAAGACCGTCAGATCGGCGGACTTGGCATCTATATGGTGAAGAAATCGATGGACAACTGCCGCTATGAGAGAAAAGGCGGGCAGAACCGCTTCGTCATGTCAAGAAGGTTCAAAGAATGATCGACGAGGCGATCCGCTTTGCGGCAAAGGCACACAAGGACATGGTCCGCAAGGGCAATGGCCAGCCTTACATCTTCCATCCTTTGGAAGTGTTAGGCCTGGTGTCGCTGATGACCCTGGATGATGAGGTCCTGTGTGCGGCGATCCTGCACGATACGGTAGAAGATACCGATACGACGATAAAGGATATCCGCGAGAACTTCGGTCCGCGGGTAGCGGCGATGGTGGCTTACGAGTCGGAAGACAAACGGGGCCAGGTCAACAAGAAAGAGACCTGGTACGAGCGCAAGAAAGAGACGATCGATACGGTTTCCCGTCTTGAAGATGAGGGAGCCAAGATGGTCTGTCTGGCCGACAAGGTCTCCAATCTGCGGAGCTTCCACCTGGGTCTTCTCGACCAGGGAGAGAAATTCTGGGAGAACTTCAACCAGTCCGATCCGAAGATGCACTACTGGTATTATGATTCTTTACGGAAGGCCTTAAGCTCGCTTTCCGATGAAGCTGTCTACAAAGAATATTGTTTCCTGATCGACACGATCTTTAAGAAATACACGCAGGAGCAGATAAAATGAAAAATACTTTTGAAAACGGAATACTCACGATCTTCCCGGAAGAAAGCATCGACACCAACAATGCCGAACAAGTAGGCGCGCAGATCGCCCAGATCCGCGCGGAACATCCGGAAGGAAAGCTCGTCCTGGATATGGAAGATCTGAGGTACATCTCCTCTGCCGGACTCCGACAGATCCTGAAGCTGAAGAAGAAAGAAAGCGACTTTGCGATCATCAACTGTTCTTCGGAAGTCTATGACATCTTCGAGATGACCGGCTTTGCGGAAATGATGGACATCTCCAAGGGCTACCGCAAGATGTCGGTAGAAGGCTGCGAAGTGATCGGCGAAGGTTCCAACGGCATCGTCTACCGTCTCAATCCGGATACCATCATCAAGGTCTACAAGCACGCGGATGCCTTGGAAGACATCAAGAGAGAACGCGACCTGGCAAGAAGGGCTCTGGTCCTTGGCATCAATACGGCGATCCCGTTCGATGTAGTCAAGGTCGGTGATAAATACGGTTCCGTCTTTGAACTGCTTTCCGCCAAATCGCTGACCAAGCTCATCGTTGCCGAACCGGAAAACAGAGAAAAATACGTCAAGGTCTTTTCCGACATGCTCAAGGAGATCCATGAGACGACGGTCAAGGAAGGCCATCTGCCAAGCGCGAAAGCCGAGACGATGCGCCGCATCGAATGGCTCAAGGACCACCTGCCGGAAGCCACCTATGAAAAGCTTCATAAGATGGTCGACGAGATTCCGGAGTCCAACAACATGATCCATGGCGACTATCATACCAACAACGTCCACTACGCCAATGGGGAAGCGATCCTGATCGATATGGATACCTTGTCGACCGGCAATCCGATCTTCGAATTCTCTTCGATCTATCTGGCTTTCCGCGGTTTCGGTGAACTCGATCACAAAGGCGTGGAAGACTTCCTGAAGATCGACTGGGACAATGCCCAGTACATCTTAGACAAGCTCTTTGACTTCTACTTCGAAGGAAAGGATCAGGCATATAAGGATGACGTCATGCATAAGGCGATGGTCTTAGGCTATGCGCGGGTCTTACGAAGGACGATCAAGCGGACACCGGAAAAGACAGAAGAGATCGATTACTACAAGAAACAGCTGATCGAATACGTTGATAAAGTCGATTCACTGGCGATATGACCTGCATTGCAGGTCTTTTGTTTGAAATAAAAAAAACAAGTACATGCGTACTTGTCTTGTAAGGATCAGCGATCGAGCAGGTCTTTCAGCTGTGCCAGCGGACGGTTGGATACCTTCTCGATATGCGTCATGTTTTTCCGCATATTAGAATATCTTGCCAGGAATTCCCTGGAAGACAGACGGAAGGCATCGGAAGAAAAGACGGAGAGCTGTTCCAGGGCATCGGAGGTGACGACGATGATCCGATACTTATCGGAGAGCTCCTTGGATCTTTCTTCGATGTACATGTCGGCCGTCTGGCCGGTCTTCGTATAGACGATCGTGATGTTGTCCCGTTCGCTGATGCCGACCTTGGAAGAATCCTGCAGGTAGGCGTCAAAGACCAGGACACAGGTCGCCGAGACATAGCCGGAGAAATCACAGATCAGATCGATGACCTTTTCTCTGGCCATCACCAGATTATCCAATGGCGCATCATCGAGTGCGTGCAAGACGTTGTAGCCGTCGATCAGATATAAAAGCTCCTTAGGCGGGGCATAGGAGACTTTCCTTTCCTCGTCTTTTTCTTTTCTGGTTTCCACAAAACGCGGACGCGGTTTGTATAAGGAGTTCCAGACCCGCTTGAGTTCTTCTTCGTTGACCGTACGCGGATTGTGCTTGACCGGCGGCGTGTAGTCGGCGAAGTAGTTTCGAAGCTCCATATGCATATTCTCTTCGACTTCTTCCGGCGGGATATAGGTGCCTGCACCGTTCCTGGTGAAGATGGAGCCTACAGGTTTTGAAACATCACTGCTGTAATCGTAGCCGATCTGCCTGATGACGGCTTCCTCATCATGACACCTGTCAAAGAAGGTGCCTTCGATATTGGAAGAGAAGTCGTCGCGGAACTTGTTTTTAAGTGCCAGCACAAGATCATTGTAGGCCAGCTTGGGGATCTTGGCCATGATCATGTCTTCTTCGATGTCGAAAAGATACTGCAAGGAGGAAAGCTGCGAGATGATGCCGCTCTGCGTCCTGGCATCGCAGCTTATGGACACCAGATAATACGGCTCCAGCAGATAGGATCTCCCTTTATATAAGGCATGACGGATGGCCCGGTTGAGAGCCTGGACAAGGTCGCCGCCTTCGGTGTGCTTGAGATGGGTGCGGATATCGATGATCTCGATCTGCGTCTTGTCTAAAGGCGAGTCTGTAAGCAAGCCATGCGGCACATAGTGCTCAAGATAGTCGAGCAGGACAGAGAATTCTTTCTTTGCCTTGATGCGATAGGAATCGGCAGGACTTAATCTCACCAGTACTTCCGCATAATGGCGAAGCGGTTCATAGTGACCGACGCCGTAGACTTCTTCTTCGACAGTTTCCCGGTATTCGATCAAAGGTCTCGAGAAAGAGACGTCGATGTCAAAACGCTTCTGAATGAGGTCTTTGATGAAATCTTTCTGCAGCTCACCGATCAGATCGATGGTGACTTCATCTTTCAAAGTCAGATGCAGTTCCGGGAACTCGTCATTGAGCGTACCGATACGACGGTACAGTTCATTGGGATCAAGATCGGATAAAAGGGTATAGGAAAGCGTATCGAGCTTTCTTCTTTCCTCGTTCAGCAGCGAAGGAAGCCAGGTACCGGCCTTGAGGCCCTGCAGGCCTTTGACGGCGCAGAGATCACTTCCTTTGACTTCACTTACCTGTAAGGCTTTGTTTCCGTTGAACTGGACGAGCTCGGAGATCTTGTAATCGGCGATGACGTCGCGATTCTTCAAGGAACCGGAAAAGACCTTGAGGTGGGCATAGTCATCGACTTTGAAGATATAGGCTTTGAAATGTCTCGGATCGCTTTGTACATCGATATAGCGGTCGATGAAATCAAGAAGTATATCGATCCCTTCTTCGTGTAAGGCACTGCCGGCAAAGACCGGGAAGAGGAGTCCGTCTTTCAGATCGGAGATGATATAGCTGTCATCAACGGATGAGGTATTGAGATAGTCTTCCAGGGCTTCCTCATGATTGAGGGCAGAGGCTTCAAAGATCAGATCATGGAAACAGATATTGGCATCAAGATGCCTGGAAAGATCTTCGAGATTATCTTCAAGTGAACGATGGGAGATGTCGGTCTTGTTCAGAAAGATGAGGATCGGGATACGTAAGCTCTTAAGATAGGAGAAGCGGCGTATCGTATCGGCAGGTACCGGAGCACTGGCGTCGATGATCAGGATCGCCGCATCGAGGATCTCATAGCTTCTTTCGACTTCTCCGGCAAAATCAAGATGGCCCGGCGTATCGACGTAGACATAGTTCTTCTCTTTGTAGGCGAAGCGGGCCTGCTTGGTGTAGACGGTGATGCTTTTTCTTCGTTCGTAATTGTCGTAGTCGAGAAAGGAGTCTTCATGATCGACCCGGCCTACAGTACGTAAAGCACCGCATTTATGTAAGATCGCTTCCGACAGGGTCGTCTTGCCGGCATCGACGTGGGCATAGGCACCGATGATGATCGCACTCATAAGCCATCCTCCTTTTCTTTCACAACAATTATTGTATTATGAAACACCTTTGATCATGGCATAAAAAGATCCGCTTGGGAATCTGAAAGAAGCGGCATAGAAAATGATATAATCAGTTAAGAATATGAAAGATACATCAAGAAACGCCCAGATCGTAAAATACAATCTCATCGGTATCGTTGCCAATATCGTGCTTTCCGTCAGCAAGTTCATCATCGGTTCCTTAGCCAATTCGGGTGCGGTCGTCCTGGATGCGATCAACTCCTTTGCCGATGTGATCTTTTCGGCGCTGATCCTGATCTTTGCGAAATTATCGCAGCGGCAGGCCGACGAGAAACATCCCTTCGGCTATGGTCGACTGGAGTATCTGTGTTCCGTGATTATTACGATGCTGATACTGGCGATCGGTTTCCGTTCCTTATATGATGCGATCGTTTCGATCATCCATCCGGAGGAAGCACCGGAATACAGCTTCCTTCTGATCTCCATCATGATCATCTCCCTTGTAAGCAAGTACTTCTTAGGCAATGCGCTGAAGCGCAAAGGTCAGGAACTCAATTCGGAAGCGCTGGAAGCAGCCGGCGTGGATAATCTTTCCGATGCCTGGGTAGCCATCGCGATCTTAATTTCGATCGTCATCAACAAGCTCTTTCATTTTTCGATCGAAAGCTATCTCTGCGTAGGGATCTCCATACTGATCATCAAGTCGGGTATCGAGATGTTATCGGGATCGATGACCAAGGTGGTCGGCGAACCGGCAGATCCGGAATTCCGCAAAAAGATCTTACGCTCAGTCATATTGGAAGAAGGCGTCTATAACGTGTCTTCTTTGATTATCCACAATTACGGCGAAGGAAACTACATCGGTTCGGTCGACATCGAAGTCGATGAGAAGATGACGGCGAGGCAGATCGCCGAGCTGACAAGAAGGCTCAAGAGGAAAGTGGCGGAACTGGGCATGACCCTGACTTCGGTAGGCATCTCGGGAACGACGGCACACGATCCGAAGGCCGATGAGGTCTGGGATCAGATCCTTCTTGCGACCTTGAAACACAAAGACATCGTCCATGCCCATTCCTTCGGCGTCGACTTCAGGAAGAAGTCCATCCACTTCACCGTCGTACAGGATTACGGCGCAGCGAATAAGGAAGAAGATCTGCATCAGCTCAAGGAAGAAGTCGAGAAGCTTTTCCCGGAAATGAAGATCTCCATCACGACAGCGATCAACGCATAAAGGAGCCTTATGTCATTCAAGGAAAAGATCATCCACTATTATCTGAAATATATGGCGGTACCAAAGACGCCGCAGTTCTCAGCAGATAAGATCCATATCGCCTGCATCGGTGATTCCATCACTTACGGTGCCGGTGTCAACGGGAAAAAGGAAGAGACCTGGGAGTATTTCCTCAATGAAAAACTGGGGGAAAGATATCAGGTACTCAACTACGGCATCTCCGCCAGGACTCTGCAGAAACAAGGAGATTATCCTTACACTGCCGATAAGTTCTATGAGATCTCCAAAGACAAGAGGATCGAGACCTATCTGATCATGTTGGGGACCAACGATGCCAAGCCATACAATTTCAATGAAGAACGCTATAAGAAGCAGCTTCATGAATTTGTAAAAGAATATAAGGAACTTTCGTGGCATCCGGAAGTCATACTGATGGCCGTCCCGCAGGTCTTTGAAGAAAGGGATACCGGTATCGTCGGTTTCGATATAGATAAAGACAATATCAGACGTGTTCAGAATCTGATCAAAGAAGAAGCGAAGATCAGTGGCATCAAGTGTATCGATTTATATTCGTACACTGCCGATAAGAAAGACTGGTTCGTGGACGGCGTCCATCCGAATAAAAAAGGAAACGAGCAGATCGCCGCCTATATCTTTCAGCAATTGGAGATCTTCCGTTCCGTACTTTGATCCATCTTCACAGATATACAAAGCCCTCTTTCAAGTCAAGAGGGCGTTTTTGTCTCTGCAAAAAGATCCATTAAGACCTTCTCGTTCAGAGAAAAAAAAGAAGCAGCTTCTTTCGAAACTGCCGTCTTATTGATGATTATTTGAGCGTGAATTCTACCCAGGTACCGTCATTTGCGATCCACTTGTCAGTGTCGATCCTGTACCAGATATAACCTTCGTTCTGCACGATCTCATAGACATCGTAAGAAGCAGGAGCGTTGGTCTGACCCATCAGCTTAGAATTCTTGGAATAAGAATTACGGATGTTGAGGTTGGTCGTAACGACTTTCGCACGGCCGATCACATACAAATTGGTACGTCCGCCGGCTACTGCATCAAGTTCATCATCATTCAATAAAGCTTTTTCTACCATGATTTTTCATCTCCTTGCATCTCAAAGCTTAACGCTATGATCGAATTCATTATATCATTGAAATAGAGATACAAATCAAGTCACAAGATAAGAGGTCGGCCATGAAACTACACAATGAAGATCTGCAGATGATCAGGAAACTGATGTTCCGCTTGTTGCCGGTGCAGGTGCTTTTGGCGATGGCATCTTCGGTCAACAGTATCGTATCGAGCTATTTTGCGACCAACTACGTCGGAATGAATGCGATGAGCGCAGTCGGTCTTTATTCGCCGATCTGGATGTTACTGGGGGCGATCGCCAATCTGATCGCCGGCGGCTGCGCGATCCTGTGCGGCAAGAGTCTGGGTGCCAATGATTCGAAAAAACTGCAGCAGGTCTTTTCGCTGGATCTGGCACTGGCCTTTGGCACGGCAGCCGTCTTTACCGCTTTGACGCTTTGCATATCACTGTTTCATCTCTCGGGCATGTTTACGTCCGATGTGAGCCTGTGGCCGGCGTTCGAACGCTATGTCGCCGGTATGGCCATCGGTATCATCCCGTATTTCTTATACAACCAATTCCCGGTCTATCTGACCAGTGAAAACAAAGGCAACATGACGATACTTGCCTCGATCGTCTACATCATCGTCAACCTGCTGCTCAATATCCTGTTCGTACAGGTCCTGCATATGGAAGAATTCGGCATGGCCCTTTCTTCTTCTATCGGCATGTGGGTCTTCATGGCGGTCGAAGCCTTCCACTTCTTTACGAAAGATTCCCTGCTGAAGATCCGCTTTGATGTCGTCCCCTGGAAGCAGGGGATCGAAGTCTTCAAGATCGGTTTTCCGGGTGCCGCTTCCTACATCTATCAGACGCTGCGCGGACTGATCGTCAACCGTCTGCTGGAGACCTATTGCGGAGCAGCCGGACTTTCCGCATTCGCTTTGGCCAACAACATGATGTCCATCTTCTGGGCACTTCCGGCCGGCATGGCCAGCGTTTCAAGGCTCATGTTTTCGGTGAGCCATGGCGAGGAAGACCGCGAAAGCCTTGTCGGCACCATGAAGGTGATGTTCCGTTACTTCATACCTCTGATGTGCGCTGTCGATGTATTGATCATCCTTTGCGCACCGTTACTGACTTCACTGTTTGTCAAGGATGCCGCTTCCGCAGAATTCCTCATGACGGCAGCGGGTCTTCGCATCCTTCCGTTATGCATGCCGTTATCGATCATCCTCATGCATTTCACGGCGTATGGTCAGGTATCCGGCAAGAGCGTCTTCGTCAATATCGCTTCCATACTGGATGGTGTGATCTGCGTCGCAGGCTTCTCACTACTTCTTGTGCAGCCGTTAAAGATCAACGGTGTCTATATCGCCAATGTGCTCAATGGCGTCGTGACGACCCTTTATATCTTCTTATATGCGATGCTGAAACTGAAACGTATGCCAAAGAACACGGAAGATCTGATGGCGATCCCGGAAAGCTTCGGTGTCGAAAAAGACGAGCGCATCGATATCAGCGTCAGATCGCTGGAAGAGGTCATCGATGTCTCCCAGAAGGTACAGAACTTCTGTCTTGAAAAAGGCATCGACTCCAAGCGTGCTTACTTAGCGGGTCTTTGTATGGAAGAGATGGCCGGCAATATCGTGGAACACGGCTTTGTCAAAGATAAGAAAAAACACAGTATCGACATCCGTGTCGCACATAAAAACGACAAGATCATCCTTCGCATCAAGGATGACTGCATCCCTTTTGATCCGAAAGAAAGAAACAAACTGGAAAGCGGCGATGATCTGACCAAGAACATCGGTATTCGCATGATCTATAAGATGATGAAAGACATCGATTATCAGAACATGCTGGGCATCAACGTACTGACGATATCGGTATAGTTGCTTTTTTGATTCAAAGTACGATAACATAATAAAATCAAATCGTGATAAACAGAAAGATAAAGATCATACTCGTGGGACTTTTGTTTTTTCTGACTTCCTGCAAAGACAAAAAGGAAGACATTGCGAAAAAAGCGAAAGCCTACTATGAAAAGAAATATGATCTCAAAGACGCGACCCTGTCCGATCCTTTCAAGGCGGGCAATTCCGGTCTTTTCGGTTACATTGGCGTCGAGGATCTGGCTTTTGAAGTGAGCGACGGATCTTTCATCTACTATGACAAGGAAGAAGACAGGTTCTATGATTCAAAGCAGGCTAAGCAGATCGAAGAAGACTTTGAAACGAAACTTTTGCCCGAACTTATGGAAGAGATACGAAGTCCCTATGTCTTGAAGGACAGCCGCATCGCCGCGACGCGTTATGAGTCCTTTGATGAATGCGTATTTCATGAATGCTACGACGGAGATATCAGAGACTATCTTGCCAAAGAACGGCCTTCCATCTCGGACTTTCTTCTGACCGTTCAGGCACAGGATGACAGCAAGGATCAGATCGCTTCCTTATATGAGAAGATGGCTTCCTATTTCAAGGGAGGCGCGGAAGTCCGCGTCGTGAAGGAAGGCTCATCCTATCTTCTGGAAGAAAACAAGGAAGAATATATCGGCAGGGACGATGAGGATCTGATCGCTCAGGCCAGTCTTTATTTCAATGACCGCATGTACTGGCATGAGCCGCATTATATCCAGGCGATGGAGGGAGTCCTTATTTCCAGTGATATGGCAGACTTCATGCTGGAAGAAGGTGATATCACTTTTGAAGAAGTGAAGGATGGAACTTCATTCCAGGAGCTTTTGGATGAGGCGTACTACGCGATGCCGGTCGAGGCCAAGGAAAACAAAGGCAGCTCCTATACCGTCCGCGATCAGAAACATGAAGAGCACATCGTTCTCGATGATCAGGATCTTCCGTATTACCGCATGGTCTTTTCGGACAGGGTAAAAGAAAAGATCGAAAAGGAGATGTTTCCTGTCTATCTGAAAGTGGACACTTCGATGATGTCCCCGCTGTATTACCGCTACGGCGGCGGCAGGGGATATGAGTTATATATGGCTGCGGAGAATAACGGCAAGGCGGATTTCATGACCTTGCATAAGGATGACTTGTTTTATTTCGGGACTTTTCAAAGAATAAAGTATCAGGACGAATGAACTGAACAGATCGGGGGTAGAGAAGATGATGAAAAAACTGATCGTTGTGTTCTTTGCGGTTTTTCTGCTGCTTCCCTTCGGAAGAAGAGTGGAGGCGGACGAGTATAAGGACGAGGTCATAAGTGCCCGCTTTTTCGTGACGGCCACCGGACGCAATACCCGCTACGATGTGAAGTTCAACAAGGGCTGGTTCTCACAGGATGCGAGGATCTATTCCCATGATCTGGCGAAGCTTTCGATCGGTCTGGCGACCTGTGCCTTCCGGCCATTCGGTTCTTTGAGTGAAGAGATACAGGCCGACCGCAATCTTTCGGAATTTTTAAGGGACGCCCACTTCCTGGATCTTCGAAGTGATGACTACGACAAAGACCCTTCGATGTATACCGTGTCTACCTGCATGGGCCATCAGAAGATCAAAGATGAAGAAGGGGAATACGAACTGATCGCCGTCGGCGTGTGCGGCCAGGGTTATGTCGATGAATGGGAATCCAATTTCTCGATCGGCGATAAGGACATGCACGAAGGATTTGACCGTTCTTCTTCGTTAGTCTACGACCGGATATTCGGCTATATCGCTTCCAGGCATCTGGAGGGAAGACTCAAGATCTGGATCTCCGGTTTCTCAAGGGCAGCCGCCATATCCAATATCACGGCAGCCAGACTCAGCGATTCGGCAGCTTTTGGTGAAGAGAATGTCTTTGCCTACACTTTTGCGACACCGCGTACGGTCATCGATGAGGATGCCGGACACTATGAGAACATCTTCAACATCATCGGCAAGGCCGATCCGGTACCGGATGTCCCGTTCAAGGAGTGGGGTTACAGAAGATACGGGAAAGATCTCTATACGCCGATCTTGGAGACCGATTCGGATTTTGAAGAGAAGAAGAACAGAGCCAATGAGGTCTATAAGAAGATCACCGGTATCGACTACTGGTACAACCGGGAGGCCAATGAGACGATCGCCAACATCCTTTCCTACTGTCTGGAGATCTGTCCGACCAAGGAACTCTATGCGACCGGTCTGCAGGAAAAGCTGATCCATATCTGGGAAAACAAGAAGCGGATCTATGTATTGAAGGATCTGCTGGAGCTGGCAAGCGATCCGATACTGATCAACGAAGACAACAAGGAAGCCGCCAACGAGCTCATGGATTATCTGACGCTGCTGGTGCGTGACTATTATGACAGCGAGTCGATGTTTGCCGGCTGGAACGAGTCCGCAAAACCGGCCGCCAATCTCTTACAGGCCCATACCCCTGACCTCTATGTCTCCTGGATGATGTCGAGCGACACTGCCGAAGACTTATATTCCGAGAATCTGGAGTATCGTGTCATCACGATCACGGCGCCTTTCAAGGTCGAATTGTATCGGGAAGGAAAAATGATCGAATCGATCGACCCGATCGTCGAATATGTCAATGGTGAGACAAGGGTCACAGTTCCGCCAAAGGATCGCATCGTACCGGAATCAAACCGTTATCTCGATTATGCCGAAAATGATATCCGGGCTCTGATCCCTTGTGACAAAGAATACACGCTGCGGGTCGGATCGGCAGAAGAAGGATATCCGTTTGAGGAGATGATCTTAAGTCATGAAGCCGGCTGTGCATTGAAGCGCACGGTCCATTTCGTTTTCTACAGACTGGAAGATCACGATTCTTTTGAACAGACCTTCGCACCGGGCAGAAGACCTGCCTTCTCTTCCGCTAAGGGTCTCGACAAAGACCGCTTCGAAGAGTCCCAGCACGAGATGGATACCACGATCTCGGTCATCGTCACTCGTTCCAAATTCATGAACCTGACCTGGCGGCAGCTGGTGATCCTGGTGATCGGAGCGGCGCTTGTCGTATCTTCGCTCCTTCTGTTTGCCTTCAGCTATGCGGCGGCAAGGATCCGTTTCGCAAGAAGGAAGAAGAAAGGCTACCTGAAGAAAAATGTGAAGTTCGAAGGCTGGCCTATGTTGTGCGATCTTACGGTGATCCTGTTATTCCTGTTCAGGGAATTCTACATGGTCCTGTTCCCGGATAACCGGGCACTGTCTTTGGGCTTTAAAGCTGCGATCGGTCTGATCGCCATCCTTGTGGCATACATCGGCTATCGAAGAAGAAAGGACAGACTTTCCCTGCATATCCTGATCGCCGCAGCCGTTCTGATGTCCGCGGACTTACTGACGACAAGCGACTTGGGAAAAGGGGGCTTGCTTCATATATGTGCTTATGCATTGCTGAGCTATGCCTACATCAGCGAAGAAAAGCCGGAAAAGGGACAGCTCATCCTGTGGGGTGTCTTATCCTTCGCGGGTCTTGTGATCACGATGTTCATCAAGGGAGAATACGGAGCTCTGCGTTTGCTGGCAGGCTTATACGTCTGTACCTCCCTGGCGATGGTCATCTCTTCCTTTACGATGCCGAAACGCACTTTCAGAGGAAGTGTGCTCCTGTTTGCCTCGGGCATCCTGCTGATGATCAATACGGTCTACGGTTCAAATTTCATATCGCACATCATCTCCTTAGGCACCTATTATGTTGCCCTCCTGTTCTTGGTGAATACGGGGCTTGCTCAGAAACCGTATCGGATGGTCGCGGTCTTTGATGATGAAGATGAGATCGAAACGGAATAAGGCGGAATAAGCGGTTTCTTTGAATGGCGGTATTGACTGCCGCTTTTGAGAAAGGCTATGATATATCCGCCTTTCATTATGTTTTATCAGGAGGACGACGCCATGAATGATGATTATAAAAAAGCGCGAAGGCTGGGTCTCAGACGCTACAACGAAGACCTCGCAAAAGATGAAGATCCCTATCTTCCGGCTTTGGATGAGATCATAGATACCAACGGGCTGCGAAACGAATCTTTAGGCATCATCGAAGTTCCGATCGACTTATTTGCCGGCACCAAGACAGCAGGGCGGCAGAACGCCTTTGCCGGAAATTTCCTGCCGATCATGAAAGAGGATACTGAGTTTGCCTATAAGTGGATGCGGCTTTATGATGCCCAGATCAATGAAGGCATACGCGATCCGGTGAAGTGCTATGAGTATGAAGGAAAGTTCTATGTGGAAGAGGGAAACAAGCGCGTTTCCGTTTTGAAATATCTCGATGTCGTGACGGTCGTCTGCGATGCCTACCGCATCCTGGCGCCGGAAAAGACACCGCTCTATGAAGAATTCCTGGAGTTCTACAAAGTCGCACCGACCTATGTGTTTTCCTATACGATCCCGGGCTCTTATCGCAAGATGGCGTCCTACTTCGGCCTTGACCTCAAGGAACGGTGGAACAGAGATGTTCTGAACCGCATCCAGGCCGGCTATTACCGCTTTTCGACCATCTTCAAGGAGAGGGTGGGCGAGATGTTCGGCGGTCACATCGCCGATGCCTACCTGGTCTATCTGTCCTTCTATTCGCCGGAATCCTTACTGGACTATCCGAAAAGCGTCCTGAAGCAGCGTGTCGGACAGATCATGCCGGAGTTCCTTTCGACGATCGAAAAAGAAAAACAGAGGATGTATGAGGATCCTTCGGAAGCTCACAAAGAAAAGAAGTCCTACGAGACCGTTCTGAATATCCTGACCGGTCCGACTTATACAGAGAAGAATCCGCTCAATGCGGCATTCCTGTATCGGGGCGATCCGAAAGAAAATGCCTGGCTTGCCG
Organism: Erysipelotrichaceae bacterium; assembly: GCA_045540935.1. Classification (GTDB taxonomy): domain Bacteria; phylum Bacillota_I; class Bacilli_A; order Erysipelotrichales; family Erysipelotrichaceae; genus Colivicinus. The sequence goes on from JAZQIF010000223.1 coordinate 18,718, forward strand.
AACACGAAGAAGGCAGAAAGACCGTCCAGAGCCTCTATGGAAAGATCCTGAAGACCAGGACATACATGAATTATCACAGCGATGAACAGCTTTCCGCTTTGATTGACAAGGTCGTGAAAGAAGATACCGATGTCATCTTTACGGTCTCTTCCGAAGACCTCAAAGAGACCTTAAGGGCATCCCTGAAATATCCGAAGATCTCTTTCTACAACTGTTCGCTCAAGGAGACCCATAAAGAAGTGGCCACCTACTATATCAAGGTGTACGGAGCCAAGTTCCTTTTGGGATGTCTGGCAGCCATGTACGCAAAAGATCACAAGATCGGCTATATCGCCCATTATCCGATCTATGGGGCGATCGCCAACATCAATGCCTTTGCGATCGGTGCGGCAATGATCGACCCTCAGGCGAAGGTCTATCTCAAGTGGGCAACGACCGACACAGACTGGCGTGCACAGTTCAAAGAAGAAGGCATTTCTGTGATCTCGGCTCACGACACGTTAAGGCCGGACCGCAAGGATGAAGAAAACGGTCTGGTCGTTATTAACGAAGACGGCAGCTGGAAACAGCTGGCAAGACCGGTCTACAACTGGGGACGCTACTATGAACTGATCTTAGAAGGTGTGCTCAACGACAACAGCGATTTCAAAGATGAAGACTATGCCATCAACTACTGGTATGGCTTATCTTCGGGTGTCGTCGACGTACAGCTTTCAAGTGAGCTTTCCTATTACTCAGCCAAGCTGATCGCGATGCTGAAAGATGCGATCATCAACTCGACGATGGATCCTTTTGCAATGGAGATCAACTCGCAGGACGGACAGATACAGCCGGTCTACATGCCGAAACTTTCCAACGAAGAGATCATCTCGATGGACTGGCTCAATGACAACGTGATCGGTACCCTGCCAAAACAGGAAGAGCTCAACGATGAGGCAAAGAATATCGTCGCTGCCTCAGGCGTCGAGAAAGTGAAACGGTCATGAAGATCCTGGCGGTCTCAGACAGGAAAGATCCGGGCTTGTGGGACTACTATTCCAAAGACAAGACCAAAGGCGTGGAACTCATCCTTTCCTGCGGCGATCTTTCCAACAACTATCTGGAATTTCTGGTGACGATGGTCAACAGACCTCTTGTCTATGTGCGAGGCAACCATGATGAGTCAGCCAGGGAGACCCCGCCGGAAGGCTGCGACTGCCTCGAGGATGAAGTACTCATCATCAAAGGCTTACGCATCGCCGGACTTGGCGGATCGATGAAATACAAGAAATCGGAAGAGATGTATACGGAAACCCAGATGTGCAAGCGGGTCAGAAAATTGAAGAAAAAGATCGACAGATACGGAGGTCTTGATATCATTGTCACCCATGCGCCGGTAAAAGGTTTCGGGGATGGGGAAGACTTGCCTCATCGGGGCTTTGAATGTTTCAAGGAACTGATCGATCTCTATCATCCGTACTGTCTCATCCATGGCCATATGCATGAAGAATACGGAAACTTTGAAAGGATCCATGAGTACAACGGGACAAAGATCATCAACGCCTGCGGCAAGCTCATGCTCGATATCCCGGATGAGCTCTGTACGCATGTGCAGAGGATGACTTTGAAAGAGCGCATCGCAAAGTTCTTTCATGCCTGAATGATAAAAACAGAAAGTGGAGAAATGCATCTTCACTTTTTCTATGAGCAGAATACAAGAAATGCGTTTTGAAGAAGTGAAGGATAGGGAAAAGCACGGTATAATATATACGGAAATTCATTTCAGATAATGAGAAAAGGGAGAACATTATGAGCAATTGGATCAATCTGGACAAACGTGAAGCATTCAAGCAGTTATGTGAAACGCCAAAGGTCACTCTCAAGGAGGTCATGGCCGGCGAGAATGGCGCAAAGAGAGTCAGAGAGTATTGCGTGCCGATGGCTGAAGGCCTGGCATACAATTTTGCGGCAAAGGCTGTCGATGATGAGACTTTAAAAGTTTTACAGAAACTTGCGGATGAAGCAGGTCTGATCGAAAAGTATGAAGAATTGTACGATGGCGCTGTCATCAACACCGGTGAAAAGAGATTAGTCTTACACCAGCTGTGCAGAGGACAGCTTGGCAAGGATGTCTTTGCGGATGGCGTCAATAAGAGAGAATTCTATCTTGAGCAGCAAAGAAAGATCAAAGTCTTTGCCGACAAGGTCCATAACGGTGAGATCGTCAACGAAAAAGGTGAGAAGTTCACCAATGTCGTTCAGGTAGGCATCGGCGGATCCGACCTGGGTCCAAGAGCCATGTATATCGCCTTGGAGAACTGGGCAAGAAAGACCGGCAATCTGTCTTTGGAAGCCAAGTTCATCTCCAACGTCGACCCGGATGATGCGGCAGCTGTCCTCAACAGTGTTGATATCTCCAGGACTCTGTTCGTCTTAGTCTCCAAGTCCGGTACGACATTGGAAACGCTGACCAACGAGATGTTCGTCAAATCCTTCATGGAGAAGGAAGGTCTCGATCCGGCAAAACACATGGTCGCAGTCACTTCCGAAACTTCGCCTCTGGCAAAGAACGAGGGTTACCTGGCAGCCTTCTTCATGGATGATTACATCGGCGGCCGTTACTCTTCTTCTTCGGCAGTCGGCGGCTGTGTCTTGTCGTTAGCCTTCACACCGGAAGTCTTCGATGAGTTCTTAAAAGGAGCTCATGAAGCCGATGTCCTGGCCAAAGAAAAGGATGTCATGAAAAATGCCGCAATGCTGGACGCATTGATCGGCTTATATGAAAGAAACGTCTTAGGCTATGAAGCAACTGCAGTACTTCCATACTCACAGGCACTTGCCCGCTTCCCTGCCCACTTACAGCAGCTGGATATGGAATCCAACGGCAAGTCCGTCAACCGCTATGGCGAAGAGATGGACTATGTCACAGGTCCGGTGCTGTTTGGTGAACCGGGTACCAATGGCCAGCACTCCTTCTACCAGCTCTTGCATCAGGGCAAGAACATCGTTCCGATGCAGTTCGTCGGTTTCAGAAGATCGCAGTTAGGTACGGACTTAGAGATCAAGGGTTCGACTTCTCAGGCAAAACTCAATGCCAACGTATCTGCCCAGATCGTCGGTTATGCCTGCGGCAAGGAAGATGAAAATCCGAACAAGCGCTTCGATGGCAACCGTCCGTGCTCCATCATTATCGGTGATGAACTTACTCCTTCCTGCTTAGGCGCATTACTGGCACACTTTGAAAACAAGGTGATGTTCCAGGGCTTCTTATGGAACGTCAACAGCTTCGACCAGGAAGGCGTACAGTTAGGCAAAGTCTTAGCCAACCGCGTCCTGGCACACGAAGTCGATGGCGCATTGAAGGAATTCTCCGACCTGTTCGGTATCTGATCCCCGTTTCTTTAGAAAACAGACAAAAAGACCGTTACGAATTGACTGCTTCAGTCAGGCCGTAAACGGTCTTTTTATTATATTGGCACAGTAGCCGCAATTTTCGTTAATATTAGCGAAATCGAAATGAAAGGAAGTCTTGATTTTTAAATGATATCTTTGAATTGTAAAAAGATCGGTCTCACTAAGACGAAGGATCCCGTCGAAGGATGAGGAAGATCGCTTGAAAATGGAGGAGATCTATGAAGATTCTGTTAGCTTGTGCGCTTGGCTGTACGACCGGAATGATGGTTGAAAATATGAAAAAGGTGGCTTCGAAAGAAGATGTGATCGAAGCTCATTCAGTGAATGAGATCAATAAGTATTATAAGGACTTTGATTGTGTCCTGTTAGGACCGCAAGTCCGTCTGGAATTCAATAAGATCAAAACGATGTGTGCGGCGGACAATGTACCGGTCGAAGTGATCGATGCCCGCGCTTACGGAAAGATGGATGGCGCTGCTGTATATGGGCAGGCAAAAAGGATGATTGAGGGGTAAATTAAAATGTCAGAAAAGAAAACTTTAACGGAAAAACTGGGTGATCTGGCGATCAAGATCGCTGAACCGCTGAATAAGATCGGTTCGATCAAAGGTGTAAAAGCTGTAACGATGGGCTTGATGGCAACGATGCCGATGACTTTGATCGGTTCCATCTTCATGCTGCTGCTGGTATTCTCGATCCCGGGCATGATGGGCATCGAAGGATTTGCACTGTTCCCATTCTTTACGCCGATCGCCGGCAAGTTCATGACTGTCTTCAGAGTCACGCTGAACTTCCTGGCATTCTGGTCAGCTTATACGATCGCTCAGGCTTATGCACAGCTCAGTGATTATGATACGAAGAAGGCCGGTATGGTCGGCATCGTTTCCTTCCTGCTACTGGCAGTCGAAGGAATTCAGGACAATATGATGCCGGTCGCAAATTTTGCGGCTGACGGTCTGGTCGTTGCGATGCTTTCCAGTGTCTGGATGACCAAGTTATATATCTATCTGGACAGGAAGAATTTCAAACTCAGACTTCCTGATTCTGTTCCGGGTTATGTAGGCGAATCCTTTGGCGCGATCATTCCGATGTTCGTTATCTGTACAGTCTGCTGGCTGATCCGGACGATCCTTAATATCGATGTTGTTGCGCTGGTTCAGCTGCTGGTCGTTCCTATCAGAGGCGCTGCCGAAAGCTTGCCGTTCTATATCTTCATCAGCATCATCATCGACCTGTTCTGGTTCTGCGGTCTGCATGGCAACAACCTGACTTCTGCGATTATCAATCCACTGGTCGATGGTTTCTTGGTTGAAAACGCTGCTGCAAAAGTTGCCGGAGCAACTGTCCTTCCCCATATTTGGATAAAAACTACGCTGATCTCAGCCGGATTCATCGGTTTCCATTGGGTCGTTGTATTCCTGATGCTTCGTTCGAAAGTTCCAAATATCAAGACGCTTGGCAAAGCCGCAGCTCTTCCGATGTTTTTCTGTGTACAGGAACCGCTGGTCTTCGGTCTTCCGCTCCTGTTCAACTCTTATTTGATCGTACCTTGGATCCTGACAACGATCATAAACGGTTCGATCACATGGCTGGCTTTCTCGACAAATCTCGTTTCAAGAGCTTTCGTCGATCCGTCCTGGGCATGTCCGGCTCCGCTGGCGTTGTTCTTATCAACAGGTGATGTAAAGAGCCTGATCCTGGTACCAGTATTGTTTGCCGTCGGTTATGTCATCACTAAGCCGTTCTTCATGGCTTATGAAAAGGCACAGCTGGAAGAAGAAGCAAAGAATTAAGAAGGAGCTGTCCTTATGGAAAATGAAGTTAGTACCGTTCAAGAAAAATGTTTTCAGATGATCCTTTGCGCCGGTGATGCCAAAGCGTTGTTCTCAGAAGCTTTGCAGGCAGCTGCAAAAGGCGATAAAGAAGGCGCTCAAAGTCAATACCAGGAAGGTGTTGAGAGAATGAATGAAGCACACTCTTATGAAGCGGCACTGATTGCTTCCTACGGACAGGATCCGACAGCGATCAAAGCCGATCTGCTTCTGATCCATGCGAACGATCATCTCAGTATGGCTTTAAGCATGCAGGAAGTATGCAACCAGATGTTCCCGATCATCGATACACTGAACGATCTGAAGGCACAGATGGATGAGCTGAAAAACAGATAAAGATCACGAAAGAATGAAGCGGAAACGTTTCGAAATGAACGTGAAGCTTCATTCTTTTCAATAGGGAGATTATGATATATGAGAAAAAGACTGATCTACAGATGCGATGATGTGGGTATGAGTGAAACATATGACATCGGCATCTTCAAAGTCATCGATGGAGGCATCGGCTGCAGTGCCGATGTGATGTTTGATGCTTCGCATGCTTTTCATGCGCTGGAGAAGATCAAAGAAAGACCATGGTTATCCTTGGGATGGCACCGTCATTTATGGGGCAGTCCGGTCCTTCCGGCAAGCGAAGTTCCGAACATGGTCAACGAAGAAGGAAGGTTCAAATGGGGCCACGATAACAAGAAATTCGGCGTCGGCGTGACTTACGAGGAAGCTTACAATGAATTTATGGCCGAGATGAAGCTTTGTCATCATGTGATGGGAAAGTATCCGGATGTGGCTTATTGCAACCCGAAAAGCGATCTGCCGATCGAAAAGGCGATGTATGATGTCGTAAAGCAGCTGAACATCGCTACGAACTTCTTTTCCCTTTCGGAAGATTTTCATGGTAGGAAAGACGACCATTATCTGGATCCGCAGTATGAAGATCTGCACATCGTTTCGGCCAGTATCGCCACCGGTCACATGTATGACATGCGCTATTGGGATGAATATCAGCCGATCGAGGCAATGACCAGATTGGAATGGACAGACAAAGAAGAGATCTATTTTTACGGCTGGCATCCCGGTTTTGTCGATGATATGATTTTAAAAGAATCGTCATGCAACATCCACCGCGTGAGAGAAAACATCCACGCCTTAAGCAAAGAATATAAAGACTGGCTGATCGAAAATCATGTGGAACTGATCAATTTCAGAGATGCGCTGTATGGCACGAACGAACTGCAGGACCATCTGAAAAAGATCGATTCGCCTTTGTGGCTGGGGAATATGTAGAAAAGAGTAGTACAGGAATAATGGAATATGAATAGCAGACAGAACGTGATTTTATCGGAACTGTTGAAGACAGGATATAACGAATATATTACCGGCAATGAGCTTGCGGAAAAGCTGCAGATCAGTGTCAAGACTCTTCAGAAAGAAATGAAAGAGCTCATGAGCACATTGAGGGAGAAGGATATAGAGATCATCTCTTCGACAAGAAGAGGGTATCGTCTTGCGCCATATTCCATGGATCAGTATCAATTCATGAATTCGCAGCTTATCAAGCCGGAAGACAATGAAAGGCAGCTTTCGGCAGCCGAGATCATCATTTCACTTTTAAAACAGGAAGACTACGTCAGGGTAAGCGATCTTGCGGAAGAACTGTATTATTCGGAATCAAAGCTGAATAAAGATCTGCAGAAGGTCAAAGAGATCCTGAAGGAGTCCAGACTGTTTCTTGAACACAGACCCTATAAGGGGATCAGGATCATCGGCGAAGAAGCCGATATCCGAAGCATGATCTTAAGCAACGGTCTGTACTACCAGGGTCTGTTTGAAGCGGAGAAGGAAAGAAAAGAAACGATGGAAATCCTGACCGAAGTGGTCATGGAAGTGCTGACCAGAAACAGGTACCTGCTTTCGGACATCACTTTGCAGAATCTCTTACTGAACCTGTATGTTTCTCTGCTTCGTTCCCAGCAGGGGCATCTGATCAGCATACAAAACGAGACAAGAGAGATCATCGCCGCTCATGTCCTGGGACTGTCTCAGCAGATCGCGGCAGAGATTGAAGAGAAGAGAGGTCTTCATCTTCCTTATGCCGAGAAAGAATACCTGTCTCTCTATCTGCAGTCTGAAAAAAGTTCCGATGATACGCAGGCCATTACCGAAGAGATCGAAGAAATGATCACCGGTATGTTTTTATCCATACGTGAGAAGAACGGTATCGACCTGACGAGTGATTATGAGCTTTTCATGTCCTTGGCCGCTCATATCAAACCGATGTTGCTGAGGATCAATTATCATTTCGAAGTCAAGAATCCGATCTTCTCGCAGATCACCGCCAATTATCCTCTGGCCTATGATCTTGCATTGACCGGTGCCAACTATCTCTATGATGTTTACAATATCCGTCTTTCACGGGATGAGATATCCTACTTGGGCGTTTATTTTGCCTTGAGTCTGGAAAAGAGGAAAGAAAGCGGAAATAAAAAGAAAGTCCTGGTGATCTCTTCGGAGAGGAAGGGCAATACCATGATCATGCGTTTCATGCTGATGAAGAGATTCGAATCGCTGATCTCGGAACTTGATTTTATCAATATTAGTGATTATAAGCCGGAATGTCTGAAAGGTTACGATGCCGTATTTACGATGGCAGGCAGTTATGATCTGATCCCCAAGGATATCCCGCGCATCAATTACTTCATTTCATCTGTCGATTATCGGATCATCGAGAAACAGCTGAACAGCTCCAAACAAAAGATGTGGTTCGAAGATTTTTTTGATGTGGATCTGCTGATCATCAACAGGAAATATTCGGATAAGCTGGTACTGCTGAAAGATATGGTCAGGCTGGCAGCTGAAAAATATCCGAATCTGAAAGAAGACGATCTGTTGGCCTCGATATTGAAAAGGGAAGAGAACGGCTTTACGTATTTTGACCACGGTCTGGCGATACCTCATCCCGATAAGATGATCGACAACAAAGAAAGCTTTGTCGTAGCGGCGATCCTGCCGGAAGAACTGCAATGGAAGCCGGGAGAAAATGTTTCCATCATATTCCTGGTCTGCATCAATTCTGATGCTCATGAAGGTTATCAGGCGTTTTACAAAGGGGTCACTTCCCTCATCGGAAACGATGTTCTGTGTCAGAGACTGAAAGAATGTCACAGCTTCGATTCTTTCTACAAGACGATCAAAGAAGCCGGTGAAAAAGATTACTGAAAAAGGAAAGAATATGTTTAAAGAAGGTTTTTATTGGGGCGGAGCGATATCCGCAAATCAGGCGGAAGGTGCCTATGATCTTGATGGCCGCGGAATGACGATGAACGACTATTCGCTGGCAGGCAGTCACTCAAACCCTAGATATGTCACATACATGGATGCCAATGGTGTTCCCGGCAAGTTTTTAAGAAGAGTCGAAGAACTGCCGGAAGGCGCAAGCTATGCCGTATTGGATGGAGAATACTATCCAAACCAGAAAGGCATCGATTTTTATCATCATTACAAGGAAGACATCGCTTTGTTTGCACAGATGGGATTCAAGATGTTCCGACTGAGCATCTCGTGGTCCCGCATCTACCCGAAAGGCGATGAGAAGGAACCGAACCGCAAAGGCATCGAATTCTATCTTTCCGTCCTGCGGGAACTCCGAAAATATGACATTGAACCATTGGTCACCATCTTTCATGCCGATGCTCCGGCATATCTGGAGAACAAGCTCGGCTGGGACAGCCGCGAAATGATCAGCGAATATGTCAAATTCGCAAAGACCTGTCTTGAAGAATTTAAAGGTCTGGTCCGCTATTGGATCCCTTTCAATCAGATAAACGGACTGACCAGGTGTCTGACATTAGGCGGTTCAAGCGATGAAGAGATCCAAAAGAAACTTCAGCAGCTGCATCATCAGTTTGTTGCCAGTGCCATGGTGTGCAAATTGGCACATCAGATCGATCCGCAGAACAAGGTGGCATGCATGCTGGCAGCGACCTGCTGCTACCCGGGGACCTGCGATCCGCGGGATATCATATTCAACCGGGAAAAGTGGGAAGAAGGAGTATTCTACAGCGGCGATGTGCTATGCCGCGGCGAATATCCTTTCTTTGCGGAAAGGATCTGGAAGCAGCATGGTGTCAAGATTCTTATGGAAGAAGACGATCTGAAACTGATCAAGGAAAATCATGCCGATCTGTTCTCTTTCTCTTATTACTCTTCCAGCATCAATACCGTCCATGTCAGCGATGATATCGTAGGCGGCGACCTGATGAAAGGAAACCGGAATCCTTTCCTGAAATACACCGATTGGGGCTGGTCGTATGACGCGGTCGGACTTCGTTATTATCTGGAGACCATCTATGATCGGTATCACTTGCCGATCATCATCGCCGAAAACGGCCTCGGTGCCAGGGATGTCCTTGAAAAGGACCATAAGGTGGAAGACGATTACAGGATCGAATACCTCCACTCACACTTTGAAGAGATGTCCAAGGCGATCGACAACGGCGTAGAATTGATCGCATATCTGATGTGGGGCCCGATCGATCTGATCTCTTCTCAGACAGGCGAGATGTCCAAACGTTACGGCTTCATCTATGTCGACATGGATGATCAGGGTAACGGTACTTTGGAAAGATATAAAAAGAAATCCTTTTATTGGTACAAGAAAGTGATCGCTTCAAACGGAAGTGATCTGAGCAACGAATAAAAGCAACTGAAGACAGTTAGAAAGGAAGATCGGTCATATATGAATGATGACCGGGGTTTTGATATGGAAAAAGAAAAGAAAGGAACACTTTGGACAGCAACATTTACAAGTCTGTTCGTGATCGGCATCCTGCTGAATCTCAGTTCCAAAATGAGTGATGCTCTTTTGTCACTGTATGCCAAGAGCATCGGTGCTCCGGCAGACCAGATCGGAACGCTTATGAGCATGTTCGCTCTGACAGCTCTGCTATTCCGTTTCGTTGCCGGTCCGGCAATGAATGCTTACAACCGCAAGAAGATCTTACAGATCGCCATGATGTTTTTCTTTGCGGCATATTTCGGTTTTGGCATCTCGTTGTTTCTTTCAAGATTCACCGGGATCGACGTCATATATGTCCTGATGTTTTTCCGACTCTTGCAGGGTATCGGCAGTGCATTCGGAAACGCCTGTCTGCTGACGATCGTATCGGATTTCCTGCCGAAAGAATCCTTCTCCTCTGGGATCAGCGTCTTTGCGTTGGCACAGACAGTCGCTCAGGCGATCGGTCCGACGGTCGGCGTCTATTGTCGGGATCTGTTCGGATATAATGCGACATACTTTATCACAGCAGCCATCATATTCCTTTCGATATTGCTGATCGCGGTCAGCATCCATATGCCGAACACCGGAAGCGGAAAGCTTGAGTTCAATCTGAGCAACATGATAGCGAAAGAAGCTCTGGTCCCTGCGCTGATCATGTTCCTGATCTCGTTTGGCTTTACATCGATCAATGCCTTCTTCCTGGTCTATGCTGAGGAACGCGGTATCAGCAATGCGAGCTATTATTTTACGGTGAATGCGATCGCTCTGATGGTCACCAAACCGCTGATCGGAAAGCTCAACGATAAGTATGGTTTTGTCAAAGTAGCGCTTCCGGCCTGTCTGCTGACAGCTTTGTCACTGGTTCTGATCGGCTATTCAACAAAACTCTGGCATCTGTTGGTCATTGCGATCATCAACTCTTTCGGTTACGGTGCCGCTCAGCCTGTGCTGCAGTCCATCTGCATGAAGGCAGTTCCGGCAGAAAAGAGAGGTTCGGCTTCTTCGACGAACTATATAGCCTTGGATTCTGCGACGCTGTTTGGACCGATCGTTTGCGGAATCGTTGCCAACAGCCTCGGATATACACCGACGATGTGGATCGTCATGACGATCCCGGTCATGATGGCTTTCTTTTTCACGATACTGTTTAAGAAGAATCTGCAGAAGATAGAAGACGATTTCATCAGCCGCAGTGCGAACAAATAAAGATAACGGATCCAAAGAAGATCTTCTTCCAAAGGATCCTTTTTATTTTGCCTTTATAAGAAACGATGTCTTTCATTCATAAGAATGTAACAAAAAACAGGATACTGTATCCATATGCATACGCTTCGTAAAGTATAATAGTGGTATCGAAAACGGAGGAAGAGAAATGAAGGTCAATCAGACACCTACTGAAAAGATCGTCAAAGACGGTCAGGAATTCTTGCGTGTGAACATGTCGGGGAAAGATTACGATCTGCCATTCAAGGTCTTATCGGGCAAGAAAGTCGCATTCTTAGACATCTCCGGCCAGGTCTCCTTGAATGAGGCGGCAGCCGATGATATCGTCGCGTTACTGAATGATGCGGGTGTGGAGTTTGACACGATCTTAAATCCGGTAGCCAAATCCAACTCTTTAGCGCATGCGATCGCACTTCGCTGGAACAAATTAAAGGGCACCGATATCGAAAAGACAGTCGTTGCCAGAAAATCCGATGGCAATAAGATACAGGCGGTCTATCGTTCCGTCACGACACCGAAGGATCAGATCATGTCGCTGACCGACGATGATGCGGAATATCTGAAAGGCAAGAAGATCTTAGTCGTCGATGATGTCTATGGAGGTGGCGGTACGACCAAAGGTCTGATGGAACTCGCCGATAAGGCAGGTGCCATCGTGGCAGCCCATGCGGTCATTGCCGTAGAAGCCGGAGTCGAGCTTCCAAAAGGCATCTTCTACCTTTTCACCCTTCCATTAGGCGAATAACAAAAACACAGCCCCGGAATGATCCGGGGCTTAAGTCAGTTCATGAGATAACTCAGATATTGCGATAAGATATCAGGACGCGGTGTATTGGCGATGATGCACAGATATAAGTCTTCGCCGAAACCCGCTTTTTTGATGAGCGGGGAATCCTTTAACAGGATGCCGTTGGACACGCTCTGTGAGATATCAGGCACGATATTCTGTGTTATGTGATCTTTTGCCGCAGCTTTTAAATTTGTGGCTGAAGGATCGTTGAGATCGAGCAGATAGCCGTTGTTTGAAAGGATGTCGTAGCCTTCCTTGTTGGTGATGACGAGATCGAATTTCTGCGTCTCGATGCTGGCGATGATCTTGATCCTTGAAGCGTAGGCGTAACGTTCGTTTTCTCCGGTCGCATGTTCCGACAGATAGAGGTCGTTATAGATGAAGACTTCTTTTTTCTTTGGCTCTTCTTCAAGGGAAAGGACGAATCCCTCATCCAGAGAAGTTAAGAGTTCTTCCCCGGCTGCCACATTGACTAAGCCAAGATAGAGGATATCTTCTTTTCTGCTCAGGCGGTCACTGATGAAGGATATGGCGACGATCAGAATGAGCAGGGGTATGATGATGAATGCTTTATAGTAGGAGAAGATGTAGATCATCTTGTCCTTGAGATCCATTTTTTTAAAAGCTTCCCGATGGGAGGCTTTTTCTTCTTCTGATAATTTCATTTTTCTTCTTCTGCTTCTGCCGGTGTGGTGACTAAGATCAGCAGACGGTTGAGGATGTAGCAGCTGACCATCGCACAGAAGCCTTCGCCAAAGACGACCAGCGGTGTGAATACGGCGACGACACAATAGAACATCGCAAAATGAACGGCGAAGACTAAGATCGGCGCAAACAGATAGTGGGTGCCGATCAGAAAGGCGTTCTTGAACATATTGGCTGTCGTATTGATGACGCTTGCCTCTAACGGGAAGATCATGAATAAGACGATGAGATAGACGATGATGGCACCGATCAGGATGGCCAGCAGGATCGTCCAGAAGGCGGCCATCGGCATCGGTGAATTCAGGCGCAGATTGTAAAGCACGTAGAAGTCGAATGCCAGGAATAAGCCGACAGCCAACATGATGAGCCAGATGATCGTCGACTGTCTGAAGTTTTCTTTGAAGGAGCGGAAGAACGTCTTGGTGATGTTTCCGTCTTCGTTGCGGATGATCTTGAGGCTCGTGTAGTAAAGAGCGGACGTTGCCGCACCGATCGTGAAGATCGGTATGCTGCAGATAAACCACAAAACGTTGAGATAGGAACTGAAGACCAGCTTCATCAGCAGCTGGGTAAAGCGGGAATCATAAGAAAAAATATTCATAATATATCAGTCCTTTGTCGAAGCACGTTCGATCAAATCGGTTTCGGTATAGATCATGCGGAAATCCAAAGACGGTTCCTTGATCCGTGACATCAGTAAGTGGATGGCTTCATAGGCCATGACTTGCGTATGGATGTGAACGGTAGTCAGCTGCGGATCGGAATGACGGGATTCGGAAGAATCATCAAAGCCGCAGAACATGACATCGTCAGGGACTTTGATGCCTTTTTCTTTGAGGAAAGCCATCGCTTCCAATGCGATAAAGTCATTGGCACAGATGAAAAGATCCGGCATTTCATCAAGATCGGCGAGTTTTCTTTTCATCTCGTCTCTGTTTTTGTCTTCGTATCTGATGATGAATTTCTGCTGAGCGGAGATATGGTTCCTCTGCAAGGCAAGACGATAGGCACAATAACGTTCATTGAATGACTGACAATGGTCATAGTCACCGATGAAGCCGATGTTCCGATAGCCCTGGGCGATCTTTTTGTTGATGAAACGGATCAGCTCATTGAAGTTGTTCATATACAGCTGATCGCACGAAAGAGGATCACTGTTCATTATGCTCGGACCGTCGATGAATAAGACAGGGATATCCAGATCACAGACCATGCGGTCATAATCCACATCAAACATTTCGATGCAGACGATGCCTTTGACTTTTTCTTTGAAAAAAGTCGGAGGCAGTTTCTTTGAAGCGAGCTCTTCCGCTGAAACGCGATGCGTATTTAACGTATAGCCAAGAAGTGTGAGTTCTCTTTGAAATCTGTCCAGCATCAAAGAGGCAAAGTGAGACTGCGCCAGGTATTGCGTCGTAAGCAAGGCGATCTCGCCGTTGTATTGAATCGTATTATCTTCCTGTTTATTGGTGATGCCGGCCAGAGTGCTGACATAAGAAAACTGTTTATAGTCCATCTCCATGGCTTTCTGAAGTATCCTGTCCCGGGTCGCCGGGGCCAGACCTTCTGAGTTGTTGATCGCTTTAGAAACGGTATTGCGCGATACACCTAACTCATCTGCAATATCCTGTATCGTTACTTTCCTCTTCATTATATCTTTCTCCATTCTGCCTAACATTCTACCACATATAGTGCATACATCATAGTTATGAACGGTAAAAAATTGTGCAAATGTAAACTTCTTTGTTAAGCGGTTACATAGTTTTAACAAAGATTTGTAAAATGCACAAAAATAGGGTGAAAAATCACATTCTAGATGTTGAATATGTAAAATTCGATGTGCTAATATAAATGTGCAAAATCACGCATTCTGAATTGTGCAAAATCATCATTATTTGAGGAGAGAAAAATGAACAGGTCTTCAAACACCGCAACGGTAGGGAAGGTGAAGGGTGGCAAGCTGCATGAGACGCTGCTTTACATCAGGCAGCACTGGCAGCTTTATGTCATTTTCATTCTTCCTGCTCTTCTGTTGACGATCATTTTCCGCTATGTCCCGATGGGAGGTGTCCTGATCGCATTCATGGAATACAACCCGATCAGAGGCATTCTGGGAAGTGAATGGGTCGGTCTGGATCACTTCAACCGATTCCTGTCGTCACCGGACTTCCTACGTTATCTGTCCAACACGCTGAAGCTTTCCATCTTCGGATTGTTATGGGGCTTCCCGGCTCCGATCCTGCTGGCCTTCCTGCTTAACAGGATCCTGTCCAAGAAGATCAAGCAGAAGATACAGCTGGTACTGTACATGCCGAATTTCATTTCCGTCATCGTCCTGTGTGGTATCGTCCGTATCCTGCTGTCACCGACCGGAATGATCAATCAGCTGCTGGGAACGCAGTATAACTTCATGACGATGCCTGCCGCATTCCGTACGATCTATATCGCATCCGGTATCTGGCAAGGCGCAGGCTGGTCTTCCATTATTTATACGGCGGCATTATCCAATGCCTCCAAGGAACTTCAGGAAGCAGCCGTCATCGATGGTGCCAACATTGTTCAGCAGATCAAAGCGGTGGAATGGCCTGCGATCAAGGATACGGTACTTATTCAGTTCATCATGTCTGTCGGTAACATCATGTCTGTCGGTTTCGAAAAGGCATATGCTCTGCAGACAGACCTTAACCTTGGCACATCGGAAATCATTTCGACTTATGTCTATAAAAAAGGTCTTCTCGACGGCGACTACGGTTTCTCTACCGCGGTCGGTCTGTTCAACACAGTCATCAATGTCATCCTTCTTATCTCGATGAATGCGATCGTTAAGAAGATGAATGACGGCAAAGGAGTCTAAGCGATGGAAAAGAGAAAACCAAAGAGCGAATTCGCCAAGCTTCCTACCGAAGATAAGATCTTAATGATCATCGGCTATGTGATCTTAGGATTATTCATCGTAGCGATCGTATTGCCGGTCGTTTACATCATCCTGGCATCCTTCGTCGATCCGATCACATTACAGAACAGCGGCTTGACCTTCGATTTCAGCAAGTGGACTCTGATGGCATATGAAAGAGTCATGTCCAACAAGCAGATCTGGGTCGGTTTCCGAAACGCCTTATTCTACTCGATCGCTTTTACGATCATCTCGACAGTCATCACACTGTTAGCGGCATACCCGATGTCAAGAAGCGATTTCAAGGGACGCGGTTTCTTCAATCTCTTGTTTGTCATCACGATGTATTTTGGCGGCGGCCTGATCCCGACCTACTTATTGATCTCGGATCTGGGCATGCTGGATACGATCTGGGCGATCCTGATCCCGCCGGCATTCTCCGTCTGGAACATGATCGTTGCCCGTACCTATTATCTGGGCATCCCGAAAGATCTGCAGGAAGCTGCCGAGATCGACGGCGCTTCGGAAATGGTCTACTTCTTCCAGATCCTGCTTCCGGTATGTATGCCGATCATTGCGACGATCGCCATGTGGCAGTTCGTCGGTATGTGGAACAGCTACTTCGATGCCATGATCTATCTCAACGATGAGAACAAGAAACCATTACAGCTGGTCCTTCGTTCCATCCTGATCCAGAACCAGCCGGAACCGGGCATGGTCTCGGATATGCAGTCCACTGCGGCAAGAGCCCAGCTGGCAGAATTACTGAAGTACGCGACCATCATCATTTCGAGCTTGCCTCTGATGATCATGTATCCGTTCTTCCAGAAGTACTTTGACTCCGGTATCATGGCCGGTGCGGTCAAAGGTTAATAAGGTCATTACAGTGCAAACTGTAAGATAAAAAAGGAGAATAAAATGAAACAAACTCGCAAATTACTGACAAGTCTGCTGCTCTGCATCTTAGCAGTATTCATGCTGGCAGGCTGTGGCTCTAAGGGCGGTCAAGGCGGCGGTGCTTCCGAATCTCAGGGACTCGACGTCGATCCGGCTACTCTGGCTTTCCCGTTAGCGGAAACTGCTACGATCGATGGCATGACCAACTTCCCTGCTAACACGGAATCTGATCCGAACAACAGGACGATCTTCAAGAGACTCGAAGAAAAGACCAACGTTCATGTCAACTGGACAGCGATCTCCAGTGCTGAATGGGGCGACAAGATCACTCTTCAGATGTCCAACCTCAAGACACTTCCTGAATTCATCTTCTCTGCAGGATTCGGCGACACTGATCTGCTTAAATATGCGAAGCAGGGTGTCATCATCAACCTTGAAGATTATATCGACAAGTATATGCCTAACCTTCTGAAGGTCTTTGAACAGGCTCCGGAATACCGTGCAATGTGCACAGACGAAAACGGTCACATCTGGGCTCTTCCTTGGATCGAACAGTTAGGTTATGAAAAGACTGCTATCCAGACCATCGACAACATGCCGTTCATCAACAAGAACTGGCTCGACTTCTTAAATCTGGAAGTTCCGACAACTGTCGAAGATTTCGAAAAGTGCCTGATCGCTTTCCGCGACAACGCTGACAAGCTCAAGGCAGAATTCAATATCGATGGCGATGTCATCCCGATGTCCTTCATCATCAACGACGGCGGGCAGGACCCGATGGTTCTGATCAACGGTTTCGGCGAAGGTTATGGCGATCCGGATAAGGGCAGACATATCGCAGTCACTGACGACAAGAAAGTCATCTGTACTGCTCAGACGGAAGGCTTCAGAAAAGGTCTTGAATGGCTGCACAAGCTCTATGCGGAAGACCTGATCGACAAGGATGCCTTCACTCATGACTGGTCAACTTACGTTGCAAAGGGCAAATCCGGACGTTACGGTGTCTGCTTCTCTTGGGACGTTGCCAACATCGTTCAGGTCTCCATGGATGATCTGATCGCCGGCAAGAGCTGGGTACCGATGCCAGTCTTAACAGCTGACACCAGAAACCTGACTCCGCAGAACGGTTCCTTCACATCCGGTTTCGACAGAGGCCGCTGTGTCGTTACGATCAACGCAAAGAACCCTGCATTGATCTGTGCATGGCTCGACCAGATGTATGATCCGATGCAGTCTCCTCAGAACAACTGGGGTACTTATGGTGAAGATGATGATTTCGATATCTTCGAAATGTCCACCAACGCAAACGGCGAACCGATGCTCAAGCATGCATGGTTAGGTGACGCTTCTCCGGTCGAAGTCCGTGAAGCTGAATCCGTCAACGGTCCGTTAGCTATCTTAGACTCTTACTATGATGTTTACGTTACTTGCCCGGACGATGCACAGTACCGTCTTGACTGGATCAAGGAAGTCTACACTCCGGATATGAATTCGAAGTATGTCTTCCCGAATGTCTTCATGACAACGGAAGATACCAAGAAAGTCTCTGACTTACAGGCTGATATCACTAAGGCGATCAACACTGCAAAGGCAGACTGGATCATGAACGGTGTTACAGATGAAGCTTGGAACGAACTGCAGACCAACCTCAGCAATTACAAAGTTGATGAACTGCTGTCCATCTTCCAGAAATATCTGGATGCATACTACGCAAACTAAAAACAAAAATACTTAAAGTAAAAACATTTTTTCGCCCCGTCTCGTATGGGACGGGGCACCCTTTCCTGTCGCAGTAAATAGAGGAGTATATACATGCCTAGTAAAGCGCTTCTTAAAGCAAGAAAATTTGAAAAGAAATATCTCCCATATACGCAGAAAGAGCAGCCATGGCTTCATGTGACAGCCGGCATCGGCTGGATGAACGATCCCAACGGCTTCGCTCCGTATAACGGTGAATATCATCTTTTCTTCCAATACTATCCCTATGATACGAAATGGGGTCCGATGCATTGGGGACATGTAAAGACAAAAGATTTCATACGGTGGGAAAGATTGCCTTGTGCGATGGCTCCTGATACGGAGTATGACCGCGATGGCGTTTTCTCCGGCGGTGCCGTAGAAATGCCGGATGGCAGACACCTGCTGATGTATACCGGTGTCAGCACGACAAGAAGCCAGCGCGGCAAGATCGAAGCCTACCAGACGCAATGTATCGCCATCGGTGACGGTGTCGATTACGAAAAGGTCGAAATGAATCCGGTCATCGGTGCTGATCTGATCCCGGAAAAAGGAAGCGTACATGACTTCCGCGATCCGAAGATCTGGTATGAAAACGGAAAATACTATGTCGTCATCGGCAATCGCGGAGAAGATGGCAGCGGAAACATCCTGATGTATGAAAGCGAAGATGCGCTGCATTGGAAATATGACGGCATCGTATCAAGCTCTCACAACCAGTATGGCAGGATGTGGGAATGTCCCGACTTCTTCCATCTTGACGGCAAAGATGTCTTGATGACATCACCGCAGGAGATGACGGCGATCGGCATGGAATTCCACCCGGGCAACGCCAATGTCTGCATCATCGGACAGTTCGACGAAAAGAACCATCACCTCAACAGGGAAAGCGTGCAGGCCATCGACTACGGCCTTGACTTCTACGCGATGCAGACGCTTCAGACGTATGATGGCAGAAGGGTCATGATCGCCTGGATGCAGAACTGGGAAACTTCATCATCAAGAAACGAAGAACTGCAATTCTGCGGTATGATGACATTACCAAGAGAACTCAGTATCCGAAACGGCAGGCTTTGCCAGAATCCGGTCAGAGAGATCGAAAAATACCGCGGTCTCAAGATCGATTACTACAACGTCCACATCAGTAATGAGACTTCGTTATACGGCATCAATGGCAACTGCATCGATATGACAGTGACCATCAAGCCGGGCAACGAAGATCACATGTACAAGTGGTTCAGGATCTATCTTGGAAAAGACGGGGAACACTACACTTTCGTCAGATACCGTCCGGACATCTCGACCATCAAGGTCGACCGCACACGCTGCGGATTCCCGCACGATATCGTCAATATCCGTGAATTCCCGGTACGGCTGATCGACGGAAACCTCAAGATCCGTTTCATCATCGACCGTTACAGTATGGAAATGTTCGTCAATGACGGCGAACAGGCAGCGTCCTTCATCCTGTATGCACCGGAAAATGCCGAATCGATCAGCTTCTATTGCGAAGGCAGCAGTGTGATCGATATCGAGAAATACGACCTCCTGAAAGGGGAATAGCTATGGAAAGAAAATATGATGTCATCGCCTTAGGCGAATTACTGATCGATTTTACGGACAGCGGTCTGAGCCCACAGGGCAATCCGCTTCTGGAAGCCAATCCGGGCGGTGCGCCTTGCAACGTCCTGTCGATGCTGGCGAAGCTTTCCAAGAAGACCGCCTTTGTCGGCAAAGTCGGCAAAGACATGTTCGGAAAGCAGCTAAGGGAAACGATCAGGGAAGTCGGGATCGATGATACCTATCTTCTCGATGATCCGAAAGTCCATACGACGCTGGCTTTCGTCAAGACATACGAAAACGGCGATCGTGATTTCTCGTTCTACCATGATCCGGGTGCGGACATGATGTTAAAGGAAGAAGAACTTCCAATCGAAGCGTTACGGGATACGAAGATCTTCCACTTCGGTACCCTGTCGATGACGCATGACGATGTGCGCAAAGCCACATACGAAGCAGTCAGGCAGGCAAAGCAAGCCGGAGCGCTGATCTCGTTTGATCCGAATCTTCGTCCGCCGCTCTGGGAAGACCTCGAGGTCGCCAGAGAGATGATCTCCTGGGGATTGGAAAACAGCGATATCGTCAAGATCGCCGACAATGAACTTGAGTTCATGACCGGCGAAAAGGATCTGGAAAAAGCCGCAAAACTTTTACGCGGCAGATATCCGAATATCACGCTTCTCAACGCGACCTATGGTGCGCAGGGAAGCTGTGCTTACTACAAAGATGAAAAAGTCTTCGTCGATTCCTTCCGCCTGGGAGGAACGATCGAAACGACAGGTGCCGGAGATACCTTCTGCGCCTGCATATTGAATTATGTACTGGAACATCAGATCACAGATCTGAAGAAAGAAGACCTGAAAGCGATGCTGCGCTTCGCAAATGCAGCCGCCTATATCGTCACGACAAGAAAAGGCGCGATCCGCTCGATGCCGGAAGCTGAACAGGTCGAAGAAATACTTAAAAACAACTGATAAAACAGTGTGCCACTCCACTTCTTGGCAAACAATATTACAAAGAAAGGAGATCGTCCCCGACTTGGGCTGCGGCAGTGTGGAGACCTGTCGCAATGCGGTCTGACCGCGAGGATACGGATTGCGGAGGCAGCGTATTCAAAGTCACATCATTATGGCAAGCGTTCAATTAAAGAACATTAAAAAAGTTTATCCGTTCATCAGCGGTGAACAGAAAAAGAAACCTAAGAAAAACACTGCTGAAGAACCTGAAAAGAAAAAAGCGAATCTTCAGATCACTGATGAAGGCGTCGTTGCCGTTCAGCAGTTCTCTCTGGATATCAAAGATAAGGAATTCATCGTTCTGGTCGGTCCGTCAGGATGCGGCAAGTCTACGACATTAAGAATGGTCGCCGGTCTTGAAACCATTTCGGACGGCGAACTGATCATCGACGGCAAAGTCATGAACGATGTCGCTCCGAAAGACAGAGATATCGCCATGGTCTTCCAGAACTATGCGCTTTATCCGCACATGACCGTCTATGACAACATGGCCTTCTCTTTGAAGTTAAGAAAAGTTCCGAAAGACGAGATCGACAGAAAAGTCAGAGAAGCTGCCGAGATCTTAGATATCACCCAGTACCTTGAAAGAAAACCGAAGGCTCTCTCCGGCGGTCAGAGACAGCGTGTCGCGATCGGCCGTGCCATCGTCCGCGCTCCGACGGTCATGTTAATGGTCGAACCTCTGTCCAACCTCGATGCGAAACTTCGTAATGAGATGAGAGCAGAGATCATCAAACTGCGTCAGCGTATCAATACGACCTTCATGTATGTCACTCACGACCAGACCGAAGCTATGACTTTAGGTGATCGTATCGTCATTATGAGAGACGGCTATATCCAGCAGATCGGAACGCCGCAGGAAGTATTCAATCATCCATCCAACCTCTTCGTCGCAGGATTCATCGGCATGCCGGTCATGAACTTCTTCGATGCCAGACTTGAGCGCGAAGGTGACAAATATTTCGTCATCCTCAACGACTACAAGGTCGAACTTTCCAAAGACAAGGAAGAGCGCTTACTGGCAAACAACGTAACATCGCAAGACGTCACGCTCGGTGTCCGTCCGGAACATACCGATGTCAACAAGACAGGTGTGGAAGCGACTGTCGACGTTGCCGAAATGATGGGTTCTTCCGTCCATCTCCATGTCAATTCGCATGGCAAGGATGTCATCATCATCGTTCCGACCATCGATATGGAAGGCAACTACAACTATGGTGACAAGGTCCACTTCACATTCGATGGCAAAGTGGCACATGTCTTCTCCAAAGAGACTACAAAGAACCTGGAATACTAAAAGATCATAAACGTTCCTTAAAAACGTATAATAAAAATGACCGGATGAAGGACAAGCGGTTGTCAGGCATCCGGTCTTTTTATATTTATTTGCCTGAGCGGTGCAGTATTATGTCGCAATCGGGAAATTCATATTGAAAAAAATAGGCGCAAATGGGAAAATTATATTGAGATAATATATCGCAAATGGGAAAATCATACCAAAATAATATATCGCAATCGGAAAGGACATTCAGAAATGTTTGAGAGAAAGGTTTATCAGGAGATCTTGAGATGGAAAAGGGAATTTGCACCAAAGTATGCTCTTTTTTTGAAAGGAGCAAGACGTGTCGGGAAGACTACGTTGGCCGAAAAGCTTGGCAAGGAAGCATATAAGAGCTATATACTGGTCAGATTTGACCAAACAAATGAAGATGTGAGAAATCTGTTTGTAAACTCTCTGCTCGATCTTGACACTTTTTTTAACACATTACAGTTGATTTACGGAACACCTTTGTATGAGCATCAGTCTTTGATCATCCTTGACGAGATCCAGCTGTTTCCTTTGGCCAGGCAAGCTCTGAAGACGCTTCTCGAAGACGGAAGATATGATTACTTGGAAACCGGATCATTAGCCTCCGTTACTAAAAAAAGCAAAGACATCTTGATCCCGTCAGAAGAATATTCGATCAATGTGTATCCGATGGACTTTGAAGAGTATCTGTGGGCAAAAGAAGATAACTTTACGATTCCATTTTTAAAGCAACAATTGAAAACGTTGAAACCAATGGGGAGTGCTCATCAGCAGATTTTAAAGTCATTCAGAGAATATATGCTTGTAGGAGGTATGCCGCAAGCGGTAGAAGCTTATCTCAACAGCAGAGATTTTTCGAAAGCAGATTTTGTCAAACAGCAGATCTTGAGCCTGTATAAACAGGATATGGAAGATCAGCAGGAGGAAAACCCAAAATACGTAACAAGTTTTTTTGACTGCATCCCATCAGAATTGTCAAAACACGATAAAAGATATGTTTTATCTCACGTTGATGAAAACGCAAGAATTAAATCTTATAGAGATCCGATCCGATGGCTGGATGAAGCCATGATCATTAATATAGCAAACAACGTAGAAGATCCAAGTGCTGCTTTCAACCTTTCAGTGATCGACCCTTCTTTCAAATGCTATATGATGGACACGGGTCTGCTGATATCGCTTGCCTATAAAGATCGGCCGTATTTGGAGAACGAACTATATAAAGCGATCCTTTTGGATAAATTACACGTCAATGAAGGCATGATCGTTGAAAACATGGTCGCACAGCGTCTCAGAAGCAATGGCCATAATATATACTTTTATAAACAAACAGATAAAAAAACAAAAAAGACCGTCATGGAAATCGATTTCCTGATAAGAAATGACAGCAAAGTCATTCCGATCGAAGTGAAATCCGGTGAAAACAAACGCATCAGTTCGTTAAATCGACTGAAAGAAAGATTTGGTAAAAGGATCGGCAACGGAATCGTTTTGCATCACGGAGAGATCAGCGTCAAAGAAAACATTGTTTATCTTCCTTACTATATGGCCGCAATCCTATAATCAATATAAAACCGGATGAAGGGCAAGCAGCTGTCAGGCATCCGGTCTTTTTGATCGTCTGTTTTAATGATGGAAGAGACGTATCCCGGTGAAGCACATCACCATGCCGTGCTTATTGCAGGTATCGATGACATGATCATCCCTTACCGAACCGCCGGGTTCAGCGACATAGCTGACGCCAGACTTATAGGCACGTTCGATGTTGTCGCCAAACGGGAAGAAGGCATCCGATCCAAGGGAAACGCCTTTGATCGAAGAGAGATAGTCATCCATCTCCTGTCTGGTGAAGAGTTCAGGCTTTTCAGTGAAATACTTTTGCCAGATACCGTCTTCACAGACATCTTCTTCGTTCTTGTTGATATAGGCGTCGATGACGTTGTCTCTCTCGGCTCTGCCAAGTTCTTTCTTGAACGGCAGATCCAGGACTTTGTCATGCATGCGAAGGAACCAGGTATCGGCCTTGTTTCCGGCAAGCCTCGTGCAGTGGATCCTGGACTGCTGCCCGGCTCCTACCCCGATCGCTTGGCCGTCATAGGCGTAAGCGACCGAATTGGATTGGGTATATTTGAGAGTGATCAAAGCCACGATGAGATCGCGTTTTGCTTCCTCGGGAAGCTCTTTGTTATCTGTGACGATGTTATTCAGCAATGACTCATCGATCTTCAGATCGTTGTGTCCCTGTTCGAAGCTGATGCCGAAGACCTGCTTGGTCTCGATCGGGGCACAGACATAGTTTTCATCGATCGCAATGATATTGTAGGCACCGTTTTTCTTGGTCTTCAATAGGTCCAGGGCATCCTCATCATAGCCCGGGGCGATGACGCCATCCGAGACTTCCCTTTTGATCAGCTTTGCGGTCGTCAGATCGCACTTGTCGGATAAGGCGATGAAATCGCCGAACGACGACATACGGTCGGTTCCTCTCGCTCTTGCGTAAGCGCAGGCCAATGGCGAATCATCGAGGCCTTGAATGTTTTCCACGAAACAGGAGCGTTTGAGTTTTTCGGGAAGCTTCAGTCCCAAGGCGGCAGAAGTCGGTGAGACGTGTTTGAAGGAAGCCGCACAGGTCATGCCGGAGGCTTCCTTGAGCTCCTTGACGAGCTGCCAGGAGTTGAGGGCATCTAAGAAATTGATATAGCCGGGTCTGCCGTTGAGGACTTCGACCGGAAGATCGGATCCGTCAGCCATATAGATCCGTGACGGTTTCTGGTTGGGGTTGCATCCGTATTTTAGCTGCAGTTCTTTCATCTTAATCACCTTCGTTCTTGTTGAAGATCTTTTCTTCATCGCCCATCCTTACATATAAGGAGATCTTGTTTTCCTGATTCAAGGCATTCCACAGCTTGTTGGAGAAGTGGAAGAAGTCATCTTCGATGTCCACTTCGATCGGATCCCGGGAGAAGGAAGGAAGTGGATCGCCGTTATGGTCATAGGTCGAGATGAAATGGGCTTTGCCGTTTTCTTTTTCAAAGTGATAGAAGATCCTCTCACAGCCTTCCCCGCTTCTTTTCAGTATCGCCATCTCGTAAGAATTCTGTTTCATTAGAGCGCAGATGCGCGGCGTGAAGTTCGGGGCATCCGGTTCGTATTCTCTGGTATCGAGGGCTTCGCCGAAGGTCTGTCCCTGTTTTAAATACTCATAGACCGTATCGGTCTGATCACCGTTGGTGACGATAGTCGAAGTGTTGAAATTTCGGATCGCGTTGTAGATGATCAAAGACGGATCGGCAACTTTGGATTCGTCGAAGGCTTTAGTATATAAGATATCGTTTTCCTTGCGGAAGACGCGGTTGCGGCTGTTGGCACTCCTGCCCATGATGAAATAGGCGATGACCGGTTCGTCTTTGACAAAGCCTGTCAGGATACCGCGGCCGGGGTATTCGTTGTGTTTCAGATATTCAAAGATATCATCGGAGATGCGCTCGTAGTTTCCTTCCGTATCTTTATGAAACAGCGGAAGTTCTTCAAGATAGATCAGGTCTTTCCTTTTGGCGGCTTTTCCTTCCGCGAGAAGGCAGGCGTTGGATGTCACGATACCGCCGGCTTTTTCGCAAAGCTGCTTCAAAGCGAGCAGAGAACCGCCAGTCGATACGACATCATCGAGCAGACAGACTTTTCTGCCTGCGAGTTTTTCGATGTCGCTTCCGTCGAGATAGAGTTTCTGATCATCGAAAGTGGTGATCGAATGTACATCGACGAAGATCGGATCTTTCATGTAGCTCTTGACGGATTTGCGGGCGACCACAAAGTAAGGATGGCTAAGGCATCTGGAGACTTCATAAGCCAAGGCGATACCTTTGGCTTCGGCTGTCAGGATGACGTCACAGTCCCCTATCTTTTCTGCCAGCAAGGGTGCGGCAGCCTGTACGAGACTGGTATCGGAGATGCAGACAAAGCTGGCATAGGCTGTGTTTTCAGAGATATCGACAAGAGGAAGATCTCTTGTCAGACCTGCCAGATTCAGAGTATAAGTTTTCATATCGAACCTCACGTCAACAGTATATCATTGCCTCGGGGAAGGGAAGGATAAAAAAAGGACCGCACCATTGCGGTGCGGTCATAAATAGGGGAAAAGTTCTATTCGCCGGCTACATAGTAAGCCATGTTGATGTTTTTGACAGAGGAGATCGAGGCATTGCCTTGAAGATCTTCATACCACTGTACGAGGTAGAGATCGCCGACCGGTTTTTCGGTGACCGTCTTGCCATAGCAGAGTGCCATATAGTTGGTGCCGTTGACGATCTGGCTCGCCAGTACCTGCATCGGGATCAGATCGAGACCTGTCCACTTTTTCGCAGCTTTTTCAAAGGATGCCTGCAGGTCTTTCTCGGACAGCTTTTCTTTTTCATCCGGCTGGATGATCATCCAGGCGCCTAACATGTTTTCGGAACTATCTTCCTTGGTCTCGACGTTCGGTACATCGAGCTTGTTGATGGCTTTGACTTCGTTGGTTCCGTCCAAATCATGATAGACGACTACGACGTAGTAGTTGACTTCCGGTGTTCCGGTGATGGTGATGCCCTGGCATAAGAAGGCATAGTTGGTTCCGGAAACGATCTGGGTAGCCAGGACACGGAGCGGTACATAGACGACACCGACCAGTTCCTTGGCAGCGTCATCGAAGATCTCTTTCTGATCTTTGGTGATCCTGTCTTCGAAGTATTCGTGGATCTGCCAGCCGCCAAGCGCATCGGCAGCTGCCGCGTTATCATTATTTTCCTGAGCCGGTGCAGCTTCAACAGCGACCGGGACATGGACGACGCGGATGACATCGCCTTCCTTGACGGTGAGTTTGGTCAGATCGTCCGTATAGAGCGTGTCATTGACATAAACTTCAAATTTGGATCCGTCTTTGGTATCGACACCGTTGATGGATGTAAAGGCGCCGTTTTCGATCGTGCAGTTGAGGATGTTGGAGCCGATCGTGCCTTCCAGGATCTTTAAGAGATTGTCTTCATCGGCAGAGGAGATCTCAAGTCCTTCTTCACTTCCGCCTGCTTCAACGGACAGCGAGAAGTGGATGGCGTTATCGACGATCTCTTCTTCTTCGGCCGCCGGTGTTTCTTCTTTTTTGTTACATGCGCTCAGGGTCACTACCATGAGTAACGCCATGAGCAGTGTGATAATTTTTTTCATCATTCGTATACCTCCTTCCGGGTACATTTTTATTATAAGTTGATTTTCGCATCAAATATGCAACACGGCAAAGTTGTGGGATAATGGAAAAGAAAAGAGCTTTTATGAAAAGACCCGTCATCGGCATCCCATCCAAGGAAAGAAACAAAGCGCCAAACGATTACTGGCACCGCATGGAAGTGGTGGATGATCTTCGTTATCTCATCGTGAAAAACGGCGGGATCGCGATCATGCTGCTGCCAAGCGAAAAAAGACTTGAATTCAACAAGTCCGATCTTTGTGATGAGACGATGCTGACACAAGAAGAAAAAGAAGATCTGTATCAGCAGGTCGATCTGTGTGACGGCATCCTCTTGCAGGGCGGGGACTGGTCCAACGAATATGAAGTGGAGATCGCAAGATATGCCCTTGAAAAGGATATTCCGATCCTGGGCATCTGTGCCGGTTTCAACAACATCTTAAGGGCTCTTGGCTCCAACATCTATGAAGATGAGACCAAGGCACATTCCAGATACGACATCGATTACCGTCATGAGATCAAGATCGTCAGGGATACTCTGCTGTACGATCTGATGAAGGCAGACTCTTACTCAGTCAACAGCTTTCATACGATGATCGCTGATGAAGGAAGAGTCTCCCCTTACGCAAGGATAAACGCATACGCATATGACGGGCTGGTGGAAGCCTTCGATGTGCCTGAAAAACGCTTTGCCTTGGCGGTGAAGTGGCATCCGGAACTGATGAAGGAAGAAGGATATACCGATACATTGTTCAGACGCTTCGTTGAAGCGTGCAAGGAAGGAGAATAGAAATGTTTTATTATTTTATCGCACCGTATCTCACATACAATTTCATACTGGTCTTAGCAGCCGTGATCCCGGCATTCTATCTGCTGATCAAAGTCTACAGGATGGATAAGCTGGAAAAAGAAAGCAGCGGTTTCTTGTGGAATCTGGTCAAGGCCGGCGTCTTATCTTCGCTGATCGCTTTGACATTGGAAAGGATCGGAGTATCTCTGTTGAACTCTTCGATGAACTCGGGTTCGCTCGGCTATCGCATCTTACTGTATTTTGTGGTCGTCGGTATTTCCGAAGAAGGCGCCAAGTACTTCATGTTGAAAAGAAGCTCCTGGAATTCCTGGGAATTCAACTGCTTATATGACGGCCTGGTCTATGCGGTCTTCGTATCGCTGGGCTTTGCCTTATGGGAGAACATCTCCTATGTCCTGCACTATGGTCTGACCAATGCCTTTGTCAGAGCCTTTACGGCGATCCCGGGTCATGCCTCCTTCGGTGTCTTCATGGGTGTCTTTTATTCGGCAGCCCGTCTGTATGCCAATGCAGGATATAACGACAAGTCGAAGATGTTTGAAGTGTGCGCGGTCGTCATTCCGGTGCTGATCCATGGACTTTACGACTTTATCGCCACTACCCAGACGACAGAAGGTTCTTATACGTTCCTAGTCTTCATCGCGATCCTGTTCTTCGCATCCAACAAGGTGATCAAGTCCGCTTCGCAGAATGACAAATACATCCGATAAACACGGGAGACCGTGTTTTCGTTTGGGGCGTATCCTACAATAGAGGCAGGAGAAGTTGTCTATGAAACGCTTTGATAAAGATACATGGGAAAGAAAAGAGATCTTTGAGTTCTTCTCAGGCCTTTCGGATCCTTTTTATATGGTGAGTTTCCGTTTAGATGTCACGGATCTTTATGACTACACGAAAGAAAAAGGTCTTTCCTTTTATATGGGGATGATCTGGGCATGTGATGAAGCGATCAACGGCATACAGGCGTTCCGGCTCTGTATCAAAGACGGCGAGATCTTTGAATATGAAAGAAGGGATCCGTCCTTCACGTATCTCAAGGAAGGAAGAGAAGCCTTTCAGATCGTCACGATAAAACACATCGATGATATCGATGAGTTCTGCAAGAAAGCCTTGGAAAAAGCGGAAGCCCAGAAAGGCTTCATCGATCTTTCCTCGGAGACCGATGATCTGATCTATTATTCCTGTCTGCCGTGGATCGATCTGACGGCACTGACCAACGAAAAAGATCATTCTTCCTCTTTGAAAGAGGATTCGATACCGCGGATCGCCTGGGGAAGATACAAAGAAGAAAACGGCAGAAAAGTAGTGACGATCTCCATGGAAGTCAACCACCGTTTCATCGACGGAGTCCATATCGGCCGCTTTGCCGAAAGGCTTGAAGCGATCCTGAAGGAGTTACGTCATGAATAAGGCGGTCGTCTATATCCATGGCAAGGGCGGAAGCGCAGATGAGGCAGGGCGCTATGAGCCTCTTTTTGAAGGATATGAAGTGATCGGTCTGGATCATCAAAGTCAGACGCCCTGGGAAGCGGAAAAAGAATTTCCGGCGATCTTCGATAAGCTCGAAGAGCGTTATGAGAAGATCGTACTGATCGCCAATTCGATCGGTGCGCATCTTGCCTTGTACGCACTGGCAAAGCGAAAGATCGAGCAGGCTTTTTTCATTTCACCGATCGTCGATATGGAAAAACTGATCCTTGATATGATGTCTTATGCAAAGATCAGCGAAGAACGGCTCAAAGAAGAAAAGGAGATCGAGACTTCTTTTGGCGAGACCCTGTCCTATGAATATCTGTCTTATGTGCGGGAACATCCGATCTGCTGGACTATCCCGACAGTGATCTTTTATGGAGAAAAGGATGAACTGACGTCTTTGGAAATGATAGAAAGTTTTGCGGAAAAGACCGGTGCGAAGCTGCGGGTCATGGAAAACGGCGAGCACTGGTTCCATACGGCAGAGCAGCTTGCCTTCATCGATCGGGGGATCAGAGAATGGATGGGAATATCTTACGAGGTCCATGGAAAGATCTATGAAGTGAAAAGTCTTCTGGGTCATGGCAAAGGCGGTTATTCGTATCTTGCGGAATGCGATGGCAGACAATACGTTTTAAAGAAGATCCATCATGAACCGTGTTCATATTATTCCTTCGGGAATAAGATACAGGCGGAATCCCATGATTATGAAAGACTCAAAGAGGCAGGGATCCGTATCCCTGTGATGATCGATATCGATGAAGAAAAAGAGATCGTGATCAAGGACTATGTCAAAGGAGATACGATCTTTGAATACGTCTTACAAGATAAGGAGGTTTCTGAATATATCGGACAGGTCAGAAAGATGGCTGAACAGGCCAAGACGCATGGCCTCAACATCGATTATTTTCCGACGAATTTTATCGTCTGTGACGGGCTGCTCTGGTATGTGGATTATGAGTGCAACGAATATATGGAAGAATGGGACTTCGATCATTGGGGATACAAATACTGGTCGAAGACCAGAGAATTTGAAGACTATCTCAAGGAGAAGCGGAATGAAGGCTGAACAGCTGTGGGAGCTTTCGGGACTCAAAGGAGACTATGAAGCCTGGAGATTCGGTGAGGCTGCCGATGAACTTGCCGGGCTGGTCGTCAAAGGCATAAAGACGGCGACATCATCCTCCTATCTCAATTATCTGGCGGAGGGAGAAAAGGTCCCCGAAGCCGGTGATCATTCTATTATATTGAATTCAAAAGACGAAGCTGTCTGCATCATCGAGACGATCAGGGTGGATATCCTTCCTTTCAAAGAGGTCGATGAGGCTTTTGCTTACCTGGAAGGGGAAGATGATCGTTCGCTGGCTTCCTGGCGAAGAGTCCATGAAGCCTTCTTCACAAAAGAACTGAAACGAATAAACAAGGAATTCGATGAAGATATCCCGGTGGTCTGTGAGGTCTTCCGGCTGATCAGGACCGCATTTTAAAGGAAAAGAACGAAATGTAAACCGACATGTTACATTCTGAACATGACAGTTTCTTACATTCGACCTGCAGATCTCATATGATGAAAGTGTAAAAAAGGAGAACACTTATGAACCTCTTAGGAGAAAAGATCGCAAAGAAAAGAAAAGACCTGGGCATGACCCAGAATGATTTTGCCGAAAAGCTTCTGGTCACCAGACAGACGGTCAGCCGCTGGGAAGCGGGAAGCGTATTGCCGGATATCGACAAGATCTCCGATATCGCAAACCTGTTGAATGTCAGCTGTGATTATCTTCTGAAAGACGAGATCTCAGAAGAAAACAAGACGCAGATCATCGACGGTCCGGGAAAGATACTGAGCGAAGCACTTGGAAAGAAGATCCGCCTTCGTTTCTTTGAAGATGAGACGGATATCGACCTCTATAATACGGACTGCGTCATCGAAAACTTTGAAGGCAACTGGGCAAGGATCATCGCGGAGACAAAGAAAGGAAAGATCGAAAAGCTGATCCCCTTATCTTCCATACTTTCGCTTGAATATGTAAAGGAGGAAGACTGATGGAATACATCGGATTCGTGTTCGGTATCTTCGGTCTCATGGCTTATCTGGAGATCTCCGGACTGAAAAAAAGGATAGGCAAGCTGGAGGAACAGCTTTCCAAGATGAGCGGCACTTCCTATGCCAAGGAAAAACAGTCACTCAAACAGACCGTCACATCTTTGATCGGCGAAGATGTGGAATTAAGCTTCAAGGAGGATGAAACGGATTATGATGTCATCAATTACGGCAACACGAAATATGGAAAGACGATCCTCATGGATGCCGATGATGACTGGATCAAAGTCAGGATCGTCACCCCGAAAGAAGAAAAGATCAAACTGATCCGCGTCTCTTCGATCGCAAGGGTCACCAAAAAAGCATGATCAAGGCATAAGAAAAGCGATAGGAAGATGAAGACCTATCGCTTTTTTTGGCTTTTGGATAAATTTAATTGCCGCTGTAACAGTCTAATAAGATCTGCTTCATATCTTCGACCATCGGTACTCTAGGATTGGCTGGTGAACACTGGTCTTCATATGCCGCAACGGCGATATCGTCGAGGTGCTCCTCCAGTTCCTTCCTATCGATGCCCATGGCTTCAAAGTTGGGATCCAGACCGCAGTCCTTACATAAGTCGATGACAGCCTGGGCGAGGGATTCGACACCTTGTTCCGGTGTATCGGCCTTGAGACCTAAGAGATTGGCGATCTCCTGGTACTTTTCATCGGCACAGTAGTGATTGTATTTCGGCCAGACGGAAAGCTTTTCCGGTGTCTTGCCGTTGTAGCGGATGACATGCGGAAGTAAGACTGCGCAGGTGTAACCGTGGACGGTGTGGAACTGCGCACCGACCTTATGGGCCAAGGAGTGGGTCATGCCTAAGAAAGCGTTGGCGAAGGCCATGCCGGCAATGGTCGCCGCATTGTGCATCTTCTCTCTTGCCTCGAGGTCATTTTTTCCGTCTTTGACGGCTCTAGGCAGATACTTGAAGACGAGCTGTATCGCTTTGAGACATAAACCGTCGGTATAGTCGTTGGCCATGACCGAAACGTAGGCTTCGATGGCGTGGGTCAATACATCAAGGCCGGTCATTGCGGTGGCTTTGGCTGGGAGTCCTGTGGTGAATTCCGGATCGACGATCGCGACTGTCGGAGTCAAAGAATAATCGGTCAAAGGATACTTCTTGTTATTGGCCTTGTCGGAGATGACGGCAAACGGCGTGACTTCGCTGCCTGTTCCCGATGTGGTCGGGATGCAGATGAGTTTGGTCTTCCGGCCGAGTTCCGGATACTTGAAGGCACGCTTACGGATATCCATGAACTTCTGTTTGAGGTCATCGAAGTTGACTTCCGGATGTTCGTAGAATAACCACATGCCTTTAGCGGCATCCATGACACTTCCGCCGCCTAAGGCGATGATGGTATCCGGTTTGAAGACATCCATCATGTTGGCGCCTTTGCGTACGGTCGAGATATCGGGATCTGGTTCGACGTCACAGAATAACTGTATCTGAACTTTGTTCCTTCTGGCGTAGAGCTGTTCGGTGATCCTTGACAGATAGCCTAATTCGACCATCGAAGTATCGGTGACGATGAAGACTTTGTTGACGTCACGGCAGGATTTGAGATACTGGATGGAATTTCTTTCGAAGTAGATCTTCTGCGGGACTTTGAACCATTGCACGGTGTTTCCCCTTTTTCCGACTTTCTTGATGTTTAAGAGGTTGATCGCCGAGACGTTGCCGCCGATCGAATTGTGTCCATAGCTGCCGCAGCCTAAAGTCAGAGAAGGCAGGAAAGAGTTATAGACATTGCCGATGCCGCCAAAGGTCGACGGAGAATTCCAGATGATGCGCATCGCCGGGATCCTGTCACCATAGCGGTCGGCCATCTGTTGGGTCTTGCAATGGATGGCAGCCGAATGGCCAAGGCCGTTGAAGCGGACCATCTGGTCGGCAATACTGAAACCTTCCGTCTCATCTTTTGATTTATAGAAGGCCAGGACCGGAGAGAGCTTTTCTCTGGACAGCGGTTCTTTCTCACCTACGGTCTTGCAATGAACACCAATGATCACACAGTCTTGAGGGACTTTGATGCCGGCTTTCTCAGCGATCCATTGCGGGGACTTGCCGGCGATATCCGGATTGAGTCTGGCGCTTTCGCAGCCTTTCTCATTCTCGGCATAGCCGAACATGTATCTGGACAGTTTTTTCTTTTCTTCCGGTTTTAAGAAGTGGACTTTGAATTTCTTGAACAGATCGATCGCTTCCTCATAGATGGCCTCATCGATGATGACGCCCTGCTCAGAGGCACAGATCATGCCGTTATCGAAGGACTTGGAGATGACGATGTCGTTGACTGCCTGCCTGACATCGCAGGATGCGTTCATGTAGGCCGGAACGTTGCCGGCACCGACGCCCATCGCCGGTTTGCCGCAGGAATAGGCAGCTTTGACCATCGCATTGCCGCCGGTCGCTAAGATCGTCGCAACGCCCGGATGGTTCATGAGCGCACTGGTGGCATCCATGGAAGGATGTTCGATCCACTGGATGCAGTTCTTCGGTGCACCGGCTGCTTCCGCCGTTTCCTTCATGATCACGGCTGCCGCTTTGGAAGATTCCTGCGCATTGGGGTGGAAGGCGAAGATGATCGGGTTCCTGGTCTTGAGACAGATCAGAGACTTGAATAAGACCGTGGATGTCGGGTTGGTGACCGGGGTGATGCCGCAGATCACACCGACCGGTTCGGCGATCTCGGTGATGCCGGTGACCGGATCATCGGATATGATGCCGACACTTTTCAAATGACGCATATTGTTGACCACATATTCGCAGGCAAACAG
>JAZQIF010000224.1:0-4237 GCA_045540935.1 Erysipelotrichaceae bacterium
CGCTTATGGGGTTTATCACGTTCCACCTGTACATTTCTGCACAGCTCGTCTCTTTGACACTTTTACAGGCTGTTTCCATGGATCGCTCTTTAGGAAACGCGCCAGCCGTCAGCCCTGAGGCTGCCCAAGCTTATTGTTTGACTTGGCATAATCACTACATCCGTCGCAGGATGTGCGAGCATGGACTTTCCTCTGAAGGTTCAGCGATTGTCTGGATGTTACTTTTTGTAAACTAATTCTTCCAGTCTAGAAAGTCTCTTTAAAACGTCAACGGAACTGTAGGACGTCGTATTGGAAAGATCGAATGCCATCTTTCTGCCTTCCAGTTCGATGTTCTTGGCTGTCAGGTCTTTGACCTGATTCTGTAAAACAGATACAGCATCAAGAAGCTGCTGAATGTTCTCTTCCATGATCTGATAGTCTTCAAGAACACTGTCAAGGAAAGAGTCGACTTCTGCCGGTGAGTAACCTTTGAAATCGATATTGAACTCTTTATTGAGAATTTCTTCCGGGGTGAGGTTGAGTTTTTCCATATCTATCTCCTCTTTAAATAATAAAACAAAAAAATGGCACAATCAAGCAAACTAGCAATTTACGGTATCAATATTATATAATAAATTTTAGGTGAAAATATGAAGTATCCTAACAGCAGCAAAGAATATGTCAGACCGAATATTGGCGCCGGAAATCGAGGCATGTCACTGGAGGATGACATAAACAGGAGCAACCGGTATTACCTCACTGAAGATACCGCTGTTATCCATAAGAAACCTACTCCGATCACGATCGTCAAGGTCGACTATCCGAAAAGAAGTG
This sequence comes from Erysipelotrichaceae bacterium, assembly GCA_045540935.1. Classification (GTDB taxonomy): domain Bacteria; phylum Bacillota_I; class Bacilli_A; order Erysipelotrichales; family Erysipelotrichaceae; genus Colivicinus. The sequence continues at coordinate 817 of JAZQIF010000224.1, forward strand.
CGGCCAAGATCACGGAGGCATACTTCAAACTTGCTTCAACGACCGATTACAACGGCATATATAAGGGGAAGTACATCGACTTTGAAGCAAAGGAATGCGAGTCTCGGACCGCGTTTCCGTTTTCATCGATCCACGAACATCAGATCATACATCTCGAGAACGTGGAGAAACATGGGGCTATCGCCTTTATCATATTGCGCATGGTGTACTATGATAAAGACTTTCTAATTAAAGCAAATGAATTCATCGAGTACTACAGAACCTGCAACAGGAAGTCTCTTCCTTTTGTGTGGGTCGAAGAGCATGGCTATGAGATCCGCAGGACCTTCACCAAGCCGTGTGACTATCTCAATACTGTAGACAAGGTCTTTGGCCTTTAGGGAGGGTTATGTCAAATAAAGTAAAGAAAAAGAAAAAGATCAATAAAGTCAATCTGTGGGCGACCATCGTTTCGATCGTTGCGGTCATCGGCCTGATCGGCCTGATCGCCGGCATCGCTGTGATTGCTACCCTTTTGAGAAATAAGCCGACTCTCAACGTGTCGGATTTTGATCAGCAGGAATCCTCCATCGTTTATGACTCCAGAGGCGAAGAGATCGCAAACCTGGGTACCGTTATCCGTCAGAACATCGAATACGAAGAGATCCCTAACTGCGTCATCGATGCCTTCGTTGCGATCGAAGACTCCCGTTACTTCGAACACAACGGTTTCGACGTTCCGCGTTTCACCAAAGCGATATTGGAAAACATCCGTACGATGTCCTTTGGTCAGGGCGGTTCGACATTCACGATGCAGCTAGTCAAGAACACCTACTTCACCGATGATGAGACCGGTGAGCAGGCCGCAAGATCAGGTGCCCGAGGCGTACGCCGTAAGGTACAGGAGATCGCATTGGCTCTGGAACTGGAAAACGCAAAATCCAAGCAGGATATCTTTGAATCCTACGTCAATAAGCTCAACTTCGGCGGATCCAACAACATCCGCGGTATCCAGAAAGCCGCCCAGTACTACTTCGGCAAGGATCTGGCCAATGTAAACCTGGTTGAAGGCGCATTACTGGCCGGTGTCATCAACGCGCCGAACTACTACAACCCGTTCTACAATCTCGAGGCTGCACAGGAAAGAGTCACGGAAGTCCTCTACCAGATGCGCAACCACGGTTATATCTCAAAAGCCGAATATGATCTGGCGAAATCAGTCAGAGTCGAAGATGTTCTGAAAGATCCGTTCAAATCCGATTCCGAAGGCGAAGGTATCCCTTATCAGGCATACATCGACCAGGTCGTATCGGAAGTCATGGAACTCACAAATCTCGACCCATACACGACGACCATGCACATCTACACCTATATGAACAGAGACATACAGGAAGAGATGGACTCCATACAGGCCGGCAACATGGATCCGGAATACCTGCAGTTCCCGGACGATTACTTCGAATGTGCATCCGTATGTATCAAGAATTCGACCGGTGAAGTCGTCGGCATCATGGGCGGAAGAAACTACGCCAACGGCGGACAGCTGCTGCTCAACCATGCGACCGAGCAGTACAAACAGCCGGGTTCCACGATCAAACCGATCCTGGACTATGCCCTCGCCTTTGAAAATCTGGGCTGGGCTACCGACCATGTGCTTACTGACAAGCCGATGTTCTACGATGATGTCTCCAAGATCGTCATCCAGAATGACTCCGGTACTTATGTCGGCGATGTCACATTGAAACAGGCCGTCGGTCAGTCGATCAACACCTGTGCAATCCAGGCACTTCAGGCAGTGCTTGATGCAAAGAAATACGAATATGTCGTAAACTATGCACAATCCTTAGGTTATAACTTCAATCTGGATGATTTCGATATCCAGTATGCGATCGGCGGAAACACTTGTGAAGTCACGCCTTACCAGCATGCGGCAGCTTATGCGGCTATCATGAACTACGGTGTCTACAACAAGCCGCACACGATCTCCCGTATCGAATTCACCAACGGAAAATCTCCGATCACTCCGGTCTATACTTCGACCCAGGTCTTATCGGAAGCCGCTTCCTATCTGACGACGGAGCTCATGTACTCCAACGTTCAGAATTATGGCGGTTCTTATTCCTTCGTCAAGAACGATAACTACCCGGTCTATGGCAAGACCGGTACGACAGACTACGGTACGACGGCACAGGAATACGGCATCCCTTCCGGCTCGATCAAAGACGGCTGGCTGGTCGCTGCCACAAGCGAATATACGACAGTCACCTGGTGCGGCTATGAAAAAGCCGTCATCGGACAGCCTTCCTATATTTCAAGAGATTACTATTACAACGACAGACCGCAAGGAAAACTTGCCCACCTGATCTTAGAAGCCGCATACAAATACGGTGATTCCACTCCGGTTAAACTGGAAAAGCCATCCGGTGTCTCCAGCATCACCCATGTCATTGGCACATGGCCATATGCAGCCTTTAGCGAAGGAATGGATGAATCCTTAAGGACGACCGGACTGATCAAGTCCGATTCGGTCAAACTGGTCTCCCTGGCGACTCCGAAAGTTGCCGATCTGGCAGACTTCGATATCCGTGTCGATTCCGCTCTGACGATGGAATGGGCAGAATATCCGGATAAGTCGAAACTGGAAACGGCAGCCGGCACAAAGGATATTTCACTGCGCAATTCTTCCGGTGAAGTCATCATCGCCGCTACCGGAACCTGCTTATTCGATTACACCAAACTCTACGGTCCGATCAAATATATGGCAGATGTCACGGTCAACGGCAGCACCGAACATATCAAATCGGATGATAATAAATACGATATGGTCTTACATGCCAACCCTGGCGACAAGGTAAAAGTCGAAGGCTACTACGCATTCGAAAACGGCTCCTTCACTTCCAACAAGATCTCAAAGGAAGCAACGATCACCGCAACGATCACCATCCCGACCGGTGCAAGCCAGTCCGATATGGAAAGCTGGGCAAACCGTTATGACTTCGTAAATTTCAAGACGGAAGCGACCAGTGATCCGGGCCTGCTTGCCAAGAAATATAAAGTCGTCGATCAGAACGGTGCCGAACTTCAGCAAGGCACATCGATCAATGTCGACAACTCGTCATTCCGCCTGACTGTCACCTATTACGTTGAAAAGGAACACACTCTTTCAATCGTTCCGACGACTTCAGGCGACGGCAGATCTCTGAAACTTGTCCCGCAGTATGATGCGGATTCCCAATTCAGCAGCTGGGATGTCAGTGGCGCATCGAGTGCAGTTACGACTTCGGTCGCCGGAGATAATTCTCTGACGATCTCCTTAGCGGATGAACCGTTCACGACGCAGTTTGTGATCACGGCAAGTACGAATCACAAGTCGGCGAACATCACGATCTACGTCAATCAGACAGAGAGCGGATTTACGATCACTTATTAATCACAAACGATC
>JAZQIF010000225.1:0-4019 GCA_045540935.1 Erysipelotrichaceae bacterium
CTTCAAAGATCAGGGCTTGAAGAATATCGTCATGTCCGATGGTCCGGCAGGATTGAGGATCGCAAAACAGTACTACATCGATAAGAAAGGCATTCATTCTGTCGGTGCTTCTTTGCCTGAGACGATCTATGACTTCATGCCGCGCATCATCAGATGGCTGATGGATCGCTCGGCCAAGGTCCCGAAAGGTGTGGAAGTCTTTGAACAGTGGTGTACCGCCATCCCGATCGGAACGGCGATCGCCCAGAGTTTCAATAAAGATCTCGCCTGTGAACTTGGTGACATCGTCGGTACCGAGATGGAGACCTACAAGATCGAACTATGGCTGGCTCCGGCTTTGAACATTCACAGAGATGTCTTATGCGGAAGGAATTTCGAATATTTCTCGGAAGATCCGTATGTTTCCGGTGTCATGGCGGCACAGATCACCAAAGGTGTGCAGGCCCATGAAGGAAAAGGTGTCACCATCAAGCACTATGCGGCAAACAACCAGGAGACCAACCGCTATGCGTCGAACTCTTTAGTTTCCGAGCGGGGGATGCGTGAGATCTATCTGCGCGGTTTTGAATATTGCGTGAAGGAGGAAAAGCCGTTTGCGGTCATGTCTTCCTACAACCTTCTCAACGGCACCCATACTTCGGAACATAAGGGTCTGTGTACCGATATCCTAAGAAGAGAATGGGGTTATGAGGGTATTGTGATGACCGACTGGGTGGTCTCTACGGATGTACTTACAAAAAATGCGAAATATCCTTCGCCGAGCGCTGCCAGAGTTGCGGCCAGCGGTCACTCTCTGTTCATGCCGGGTTCCAAGAAGGACTATGAAGACATACTGGCCGGTTTGAAAGACGGAAGAGTCAGCAAGAAGCAGTTACAGATCAACGGCAGCCGTCTGTTCAAGATCTTCGGGAAATAAGAGTATAGCTTAAAACGTATCGTTTTGTGAGACTTCGGTGTGATATCATCGAAGTCTTTTTGTGAGTTGAGGGAAATGATGCAGACAGACAAAGACAGGATTATTTCAACAGTTTTCAGACTTCTGTTGATTACTGAATACGAGTAATAGGGATATATTTGTAATATTTTTCATTTTTGTAAAGAAAGAGACAAAAATACATGAAAAATGGATAAAAAAGAAAGATTCTGAATTGCGATTTTGCTAGAATAAGGGGGAATGCTGTTTTTTTGAACAGTTTAGAAGGGGGATCGCAGAAGTGAATATCGATCTGAAAAAATATGGGATTAACGATGTCAGTGAAATCGTCTATAATCCGTCTTATGAAATGCTCTATGAAGAAGAGCTCAGACCTGAATTAGAAGGTTATGAAAAAGGACAGGAGACTGAATTAGGTGCTGTCAATGTTATGACCGGTATCTATACCGGCCGTTCTCCTAAGGACAAGTACATCGTCATGGATGAAAATTCCAAGGATACTGTCTGGTGGACTACAAGTGATTATCCGAATGATAATCATCCGATGAGTGAAGAAACTTTTGAATTTGTCAAAGAGCTTGCGAGAAAGCAGCTTTCCGGCAAGAGACTGTTTGTCGTCGATGCGTATTGCGGTGCAAACAAGGATACGCGTATGGCGGTACGTTTCGTCATGGAAGTTGCCTGGCAGGCTCATTTTGTTAGAAACATGTTCATCAAGCCTTCCAAGGAAGAAGAAGAGAACTTCGAACCGGATTTTGTCGTTTACTGTGCTTCCAAGGCAAAGGTCGAAAACTACAAGGAATTAGGTCTCAACTCCGAGACTTGTGTGGCTTTCAACATCACGTCCAAGGAACAGGTCATCATCAATACCTGGTATGGCGGTGAGATGAAGAAGGGCATGTTCTCGATGATGAACTACTATCTGCCTCTAAAGGGCATGGCTTCCATGCATTGTTCGGCAAATACCGATATGAACGGTGAGAATACCGCCATCTTCTTCGGCCTTTCCGGTACCGGCAAGACTACGCTGTCTGCCGATCCGAAGAGACTCTTGGTCGGCGATGATGAGCACGGCTGGGACGATAACGGTGTCTTCAATCTGGAAGGCGGCTGCTATGCAAAGGTCATCGATCTGGATAAAGAATCCGAACCGGACATCTACAACGCGATCCGCAGGGATGCTTTGCTGGAAAACGTCACCGTCGATGAAAACGGCAAGATCGGTTTCCATGACAAATCCGTCACGGAAAACACCCGTGTTTCCTATCCGATCGATCATATCGAAAAGATCGTCAGACCTGTCTCCGCTGCTCCGGCTGCCAAGAACGTCATCTTCTTATCTGCTGACGCCTTTGGTGTCCTGCCTCCTGTTTCGATCCTGAACGAAGAACAGACGCAGTACTACTTCCTTTCCGGTTTCACCGCAAAATTAGCCGGTACGGAAAGAGGCATCACGGAACCGACACCGACGTTCTCCGCATGTTTCGGTCAGGCATTCCTGGAGTTGCATCCGACGAAGTATGCGCAGGAACTTGTCAAGAAGATGAAAGAGTCCGGTGCCAAGGCATATCTGGTCAATACCGGCTGGAACGGTACGCACAAGCGTATCTCGATCAAGGATACCAGAGGCATCATCGATGCGATCCTGAACGGTTCGATCAACAGCTGTGAGACCAAGAAGATCCCATACTTTGATTTCGAAATCCCGACGAAGCTTGAAGGCGTCGATACCAATATCTTAGATCCGCGCAATACCTATGAATTTGCGCATGCCTGGGATGTCAAGGCAAAAGACCTGGCTTCCAGATTCATCAAGAATTTCAAGAAGTATGAAAACAACGAAGCGGGCAAGGCTTTAGTCGCTGCCGGTCCGCATATCGAGGACTAGTCTTCCATGGTGAAGATCGTTGAAACTTCGGTAAGAGACGGCCATCAGTCGCTGTTTGCCACCCGTATGACGACCAAAGAGGTCGTCGACTTATGCAAGATCTTCGATGATGCAGGTTACTATGCCATCGAGGTCTGGGGTGGGGCAACATTCGATGCGGCGATGCGTTTTTTGAACGAAGATCCCTGGGAAAGACTCAGGGAAGTCCGCAAAGTCTGCAAGAAAACCAAACTGCAGATGCTGTTTCGAGGACAGAACATCTTAGGCTATCGTCATTATTCCGATGATGTTGTCGATATGTTCTGCAGGAAGTCCATCGAAAACGGCATCGATATCATCCGTGTCTTTGATGCGCTCAATGATATCCGCAACTTGCGGCAGGCCGTCGAGTCGACGAAGAAATATGGCGGTGAATGTCAGATCGCTCTGTCGTATACGACATCACCTGTCCATACCATCGATTATTATGTTTCGCTGGCCAAGGAAGTCGAATCTCTGGGTGCCGATTCCTTGTGCATCAAGGATATGGCAGGCGTCCTTCTTCCGGAAGATGCCACGAAACTTGTCACAGCTCTGAAGAAAGAGATCAACATCCCGATCGAGCTTCATTCTCATTCCACGGCCGGTGTCTGTGAAATGACCTATATGGCAGCCATCAAGGCGGGTGTCGACATCGTCGACACTTCCTTATCGCCTCTATCCAACGGTACAGCCCAGCCTTCAACGCAGGCCTTGGCTGTTTCCTTAAAAGGTACGGAATATGATCCGAAGCTCAATATGGATGTCCTTCACAAGGCGGAACCGTTGATGACGGACATCGTCAACAAATATGTCAAGAACGGTCTGCTGAATCCGAAATCCTTGCAGATCAATCCGAACATCCTGACCTATCAGGTACCGGGCGGCATGTTATCGAACATGATCAAGCAGCTGACCGATCAGGGGGCGATGGACAAGTATGAGGAAGTCCTGAGGGAGATCCCGAAAGTCAGAAAAGACCTGGGTTATCCGCCGCTTGTCACGCCGATGTCCCAGATGGTGGGTACGCAGGCTGTGCTCAATGTCCTGAACGGTGAGAGATACAAAATGTGTGCCAAGGAGATCAAGGATTATCTCCATGGCAGATATGGAAGATCACCGGCGGAAGTCGATCCGGATATCCGTAAGAAGATCATCGGCGATGATGAGATCATCGCC
>JAZQIF010000226.1:0-2283 GCA_045540935.1 Erysipelotrichaceae bacterium
TCGGCTTCAGTGTTCTCTTCCACAAAAGTGGGAATTTCTATTCATTCCGCTCTCCAATACTATATTATGTGTAGTGGCGAAGAAAAATCTGTCTTCTTGTTATTTCTTCGCAGCGCATTATAATATACATGTGTCCGGAAATCAAGGAGGTTTTAAACCCAGCCCGGGGGCCCAGGGAAATTCGAAATATAGTGATTCAGGGATACCCCGAAGAAGCGTCGACCCTCTCATAGAGGGCCACTTCTTTGCCAGCCATACAATATATGGCATAAAAACCTTGTCATGTTTACAAAATGTTTTGATTTATGGCGTTCTGTTGTGTTATGATAATGATTAACTCAGACTTCCCACATGGGAAATAGTTTCCGAACCTTGAAAACACTATAAGAGCCAAGCTATAAATACCATCAGGATGCTTTCAACTGTAAAGCATGCTGATAACTGACCGGGAGACGCCTGACGAAATCAGCCACAAACAGATCCAGTTGATCATCAGACAGCCCAAACCGTTCCTGGATCATCTGTAGCATGATATCAACAATGAGCTGAATCGCATGACCAAAGGTAATGTCCGCCAGTTCATCAACCATCAATAGGAAGAGCTCGCTGATTGTCCGATCATCGCTACTGTTTCGCTGCTGCAACGATAGCAACATATACCGGATAAAGACCAAAGACATGTGCGCCGTCAGAGCATCGTAGGACAGACTGTGACATTCGGATCCCAGATTCAGCAAGGATTTGCAGGCCTTGAAGAAAACCTCAATATCCCAGCGTTTCCCATAAATCCGCAGAATCTCCTCCTCTGACAGATTGGAATCTGTGCAGATGAACGCGATCCAATCCTTCTTGTTGTTCCGGTTGCGAACGCAAACGATTTTTGCCGGCAAGGATTCACCAGTCTTCAGGGAGAGTTTGACGCTGACGGAAAGCAGGTACTTGGAACGGCCACGGCGCTTCTTGCACATTCCAAAGATCTGTTTGACATTCATCCGCTTCCCTTCGAATTCATAAAAGACCTTGGATGACTTCTTGATCATGGCGATGGTGTTCATACCGCACTCGCTATGAATCCGGATAATGTCCTTGGGGTTGGAGAACCAGGTGTCGAACAGAACATATTTGGCGCTGTGTCCTGCTTTGATTGCAGCTTTCAGCATGTCCAGCATAACATCGGTTGCCTTGCTAAGCGCCTGCTTCCGTCGTTTCGCTGCCAGTGAACGCTGATCAAATTGCTTTACCACGCCGATCATGTTACTGGCTTTCGATGATCCTAGCAGCCGACCGAGAATAGGAAGAAAGCTGTTACCGTCAGACCAGCCCAATGTCAGCATGCGGAAACCATGCCGGTACTTCATCGTTACATGGTCGAATACTCTGGAACACAGCTCTGTCTTCCTGCCGCCAATCCGTTGGAACAGACTGTCATCGAAGATGAAGACATCCTTACGATCTTCTGATGTAAGCTTCCTGATAGAACCATTGATGATCCGAGCCGAAAGCATGCAGGTCATCCGTTCCCAGTTTGTCTTCACGGAGTTCAGAAACCGATAGACAGTATTCTTTCCGAAGGCTTCAGTGTACCGGCCGGTCATGATCTGCATATACATGCTGCGGTCACAGAAGACAAGGCACAGAAGGTACCGGAAGATCTCAAATGCGGAATGCCCTTTTTGTTTCTCTGCCCGGCAGGCTTTCAGGAGACTTCTGATACCGTAGTCAGCGAAAAATTTCTTCAGCGTTCCTTCGATTTCCCTCTGTTCATTCTGGCTGATCTGTGCTATGCTTGTCATGGCAAAAGCCTCCTTGGTATGTTGTTTGTTGGCGCTTACATTATACCATATTTAGAGGGCTCTTGCCTTTATTTTTCAACGTTTTCAGCTATTATTTGTTTGGCTCCTATAGAGTTTTCAAGGTTCGATCCACATTATTCATGTGGGAAGTTTAAGTGATTAAGTGATTCCTTTGAAGCAGATCGGAGGTTATGATTGTGTCCGAAAGCAATGAGAAGATTCTGGCAGTAGGAAAGAATGCCAAAGCGGGAAATATTGGGATGAACGACAAAATCTGATCCGGGAGGCGGACCTATGAAGCGAAAGACTGCCAAAGAAATCCTTGCCGATTCGTTCCATGAGCTGGCAGGGGGCAGGCAGATTGATAAGATCACCGTTCGGGAGATCGCGACGAACTGCGGCTATTCCAGCGCGACCTTTTACCGCCAGTTCAGGGACAAATACGATCTGATCGCCTGGGACTATGCCCGGCAGATCGAAAAGGTCATGA
>JAZQIF010000227.1:0-29575 GCA_045540935.1 Erysipelotrichaceae bacterium
CTCTTCTTGTTTTGCCCATAATAGTTCTGATCCTTTCCGGTTACTTCACTTTCATTGTAACCAATACCTCGGGATCCTCCTATTCGGGTTGTCTAATTATTATGCGAGGTTCAATATCTCCATTACCTCAATTGTCAGAAGACTAAAGCAGAAATCAATTATTCGATATTCAAGGCCGGAAGCATCATAACGCTGTATGCGGTATGGAGATAAACAGATCGATTCAATAAAACAGGAGTGGACATCTTCATGATGCCCACTTTTTAATAAGGCATGATCGATTTTTCTTTCGTGAGGGTCGATTGGTTTATACTTTACTGGTATTCAAACAGAAACTTTCATATAATTGAGTGGTAAATAAAATGGGATGAAAGAAGGTTTGTATCAATGATTTGGGATCTGAAGAAGTATAAAGATAATATCGCACTCCTTGATGATCAGGGAAGGAGCCTGACCTATGGACAGCTGGAAGAAGAAAGTGATGAATTATATGAAAGCATCGGCCACAGATGTCTGATCTTTATCTTGTGTTCGTCCACCATCGGTTCCGTTGTAGGCCATGTCTCTGCCTTGAACCACAGGGTCGTTCCGGTATTGTTGAACATGCATATGGAAAAGCAGCTCTTGGACAACCTGATCGATGTCTATAAGCCTTCCTATCTTTATGTCCCGTCTGAAAAGAAAGAACAGTTCCCGGATTTTGTAAGTGTTTATGAAAAACATGAGTATGCCTTGCTGAAGACGGATTTTGATAAAGAGTATCCTTTGTATGAGGAACTTTGTCTGCTTCTGACGACCTCGGGTTCGACAGGTTCTCCGAAATTTGTCAGACAGTCCTATGAAAATGTTTTGGACAACGCTAAGGCCATCGTTTCCTATCTGAAGCTCGATGAGTCGGAGCGTCCGATCACTACGCTGCCGATGAATTATACCTATGGTCTTTCGATCATCAATTCCCATTTGCTGGTCGGTGCACGCATCCTGCTGACGGAAAAGGGGATCATGTGGAAGGAATTCTGGGATTTCTTCAATACACAGGGAGCTACATCTTTCGGCGGTGTGCCGTATACCTATGAGATGCTCAACAAGCTCGGTTTCTTTAAAAAAGATCTTCCGACTTTGCGCACGATGACCCAGGCCGGCGGTAAGATCCTCGAGGATCTGCATGAGAAGTTTGCGCAATATGCAAAAGATAACGGCAAGCAGTTCATCGTCATGTATGGCCAATGTGAAGCGACGGCCCGTATGGGCTATCTGCCTGCCGATATGGCTCTGGCAAAGAAGGGTTCGATGGGCATTCCCATCCCGGGCGGAAAGTTCCGTTTGATCGATGTGAATGGCGAAGAGATCGATACGCCATATACGACCGGGGAACTGGTATATGAGGGCAAAAACGTCACTCTGGGTTATGCGGAGTGCGGTGAGGATCTGATCCTGGAAGATGAAAGGAATGGTGTTCTGGAGACTGGCGATATGGCACAGTTCGATGAGGATGGTTATTACTACATCGTCGGCAGGAAGAAGCGTTTCTTAAAGATCTTCGGCAACCGGGTGAATCTCGATGAGATCGATCGGATGGTCAAACAGGAATTCGGGATCGATGCGGCAAGTGCGGGCAAAGATGACCATATGTTCATATTCATCAATGACCTGCAATACAGCAAGGATGTCGTCAAATTCGTGGCTTTCAAAACCAATCTCAACAGCAATGCATTCAAGATCATCGTGATCGATGAGATCCCGAAAAACGATTCCGGAAAGGTCTTGTATAAGGAACTTACAAAGTACTATGAATAACAGAACAAAAAACATCGTTATCAGCAACCGCAAGGTCGCGATCATCGGAGCAGGCTATGTCGGTTCGACCATTGCCTATGCTCTGACTTTGAAGGATATCGCCAGAGAGATCGCTCTGATCGATATCAATGAAGAAAAGACCCTGGGCGAAGTCAAGGACATCAACCATGGTATCCCGACGCTTGGTACGACGGACCTCTATGTCGGGGATTACAGCGACTGTAAGGATTGTGATCTGATCATCATCACGGCCGGCAGGAACCGTAAAAACAACGAGACAAGGCTTGATCTGACCAATGACAATATCAAGATCATGAAGCAGGTCTGTGATTGCATCAAGCCTCACTATACAAGAGGGGTCATCATGATCGTCTCCAATCCGGTCGACATCCTCACCTATATGGTCAGCAAGTGGATGGGTCTGCCGGACGGAATGGTGTTTGGTACAGGCTGCATCTTGGATTCTTCGCGTTTTGTCAGAAGCATTTCCGATTATATCGGTGTCTCGACAGGTGTCATCAATGCCTATATCATCGGCGAACACGGAGACTGTCAGGTGCCGGTATGGAGCCATACCACGGTCAGCGGCATCCCGATCGAGGAGTTCTGTAAGGAACTGAACCTGAAGTGGGACGATGAGATCAAAACACAGATCGCTCAGAAGACCAAAAGCATGGGTGCTGACATCATCGCTGCCAAGGGCAGGACACACTACGGCATCGCATCTTGCGTATGCATGCTGGCAGATGCCATCATCAACCAGCGGCCGACGATCGTTCCGGTATCTTCCGTTTTGAACAACGAGAACGGTGTCAAGGATGTCGCTCTTTCCGTACCGTCTCTGATCGGTCCGACTGGCGTACAGTTAAGGGTCTCGGAGCGCTGGTCGAAGGAAGAATATGAAAAGTTCCTCGATGCGGTAGAAGCGATACAAAGAAAACTCTCAGAGATAGAATAGTCACCTTTTTGATGGATATTCTGTCTTTTTTTTCGGATTCAGGGACAGGGATGATAGAATAAAAGAATGAAAAAGCTGTTAGTGTTGGGTGCGGGGACTTATCAGACACCGCTGATCAAAAAAGCGAAAGAAATGGGCATATACGCGATCGCCGCTTCCATTCCCGGAAAATACCCGGGTTTTGCCTTTGCGGATAAAGTGGAATATGTAAATACTACGGATAAAGAGAAGATCCTGCAGCTGGCGATCGATGAGAAGATCGATGGCGTCGTGGTCTGCGGCACAGATGTCGCAGTGCCCACGCAGGGCTATGTCTGCGATAAGCTCGGACTCAAGGGGCTGACTTATGCTTCGGCAGTTCTGGCTCAGGACAAGTCTTTGATGAAGAAAGCGTTCATCAAGGGAAATGTCCGAACGGCAGAAGTTGAATATGTCGATATCGAAAATACTTATCCGAAAGATATATGTGAAAAGATCGGCTATCCGGTCATTTTCAAAAGCATCGATTCTTCCGGCAGCCGGGGCATCACTCGAGTCAATAACGAAGATGAGATCGCTTATGCCTATGAACAGGTGAAGGCCAACACCAAGGCAGACACCTATCTGATCGAGAAGTTTCTGATCGGTGAAGAGTTCGGTGCCCAGGCTTTTATCTATGACGGAGAACTCAAATTCATCCTGCCGCATGGCGATTATGTATTCCAAGGCGATACAGGCGTGCCGATCGGCCATTTTGCCCCATACGAGATCTCTGAGCAGATCATTCAAGACGCAAAGGATCAGCTCATCCTGGCCGTCAAAGCACTCTGTCTTGACAATTGTGCGATCAATGCCGACTTCATCCTTTGTGATGGCAAGACCTATGTCTTAGAGATCGGCGCAAGGGCAGGTGCGACCTGTCTGGTGGAGATGACTGGCATCTACTATGGCTTTGATTATTATGAAAAGATCATCGAAGCTTCCTTAGGCATCAAGCCGGATTTTACGCCGATGAATGAAAGGCGTCAGCCCAATGCCGAGATGTTGTTTCTCTCGGATACGTCAGGCATCTTACAAAGCATCTGCGGAAATGAGGAAATCGATGAAAGAGTCGTCGACCTTTCCTTTGATTTCAAGCCAGGTGATCATGTGAGAAGGTTCCGCAAAGGTCCCGACAGGATCGGCCAGATCATCGTCGCTGCCGATTCGGTCACTGAGGCAAAGAAGATCCTGGATGAGACGATGGAAAAGATCACGATAAGCGTCGATCCGGATGAAAAATAACGATATGGAAAAATATATAGACAGCAGTGCAGTCATCATTTCTTCTGAGATCTCAGAATCTTCAAAGATCTATCGAAACTGCCGTGTTCAGGATTCGATCTTAGATGAGGATACAGTTATTGGCGATGGATCGGTCGTGCTTGACTCAAAACTTGGAAAACACGTTGAGATCAACCGCAACTCGATGATCCGAAGCTCTTGCTTTGGAGATTATTCCTATGGCGGGATGCAGATGACGGCGATACAGACGAAAGTCGGAAAGTACTCTTCGATCTCCTGGAACGTCTCTCTTGGCGGAGCAAACCATGATTATGAACGAGTGACGACGCATGCCTTTTTATACAACCCAAACTTCGGCATGCTGGATGGAAGAAAAGCTGTCTATGATCGTTTTGATGAAGACTGTGAGATCGGCAACGATGTATGGATCGGTGCCGGAGCACAGATCTTAAGAGGCGTGAAAGTCTGCGACGGGGCGGTGATCGGAGCCAATGCCGTCGTTACAAAAGATGTGGCACCGTATGCAGTTGTGGCCGGCGTTCCGGCAAAAGAGATCTCCAAGCGCTTTTCCGATGAGGTGATCGAACGATTGTTGAAGATACGCTGGTGGGATCTTCCCTCTGAGATGATCAAAGAAAACCTTTCTTTGTTTGGTTCCAAGATGGATGAAGACGTTTTGGGAAGGCTCGAAGAGCTCAGAAGAAGCCTGGATGAGGAATGATACATGGATGAGAATAAGAAAATACTGATTTCGATCGCGATCCCTTGTTACCGGTCGGAAAACAATATCGGGCATGTCGTAAAGGATATCAAAGAAGCCTTTGCGGGACAGGAGAAGTACGATTATCAGATCGTCCTGGCCAATGACGGGTCACCGGATCGAACTTTTGCGGTGATACGCGATCTGTGCAAGGAAGATGATAAGATCGTTGGCATCGACTTATCGAGGAATTATTCCCAGGCAAATGCCAGGATGGCGCTTTTACATTATGTGGATGGCGATATCACGGTGTTCATGGATGATGATGGCCAGCATCCGACCTATGGAATCTTCTTGCTGGCGGACAAGATCATGGAAGGCTATGATGATGTCTGTGCCAAGCTGGTGAATAAAAAGGTCACGACATTCAAGAGGATCACTTCAGACATCTACAACCGCATCATGGTCATGATGGGCATCTATCCCAAAGATGTCGTCATGTCGCCGTTTTTTGCCCTGAGCCGTTTTGCGGTCGATGAGGCAAAGAAGTATCACAGCCCGTCTCCTTCGATACAGTCCTATATCTTAAGAGTGACGACGAGGTTTGCCAACGTCGAAGTCGAGCAGAACAAGCGGCTGTCCGGCAGATCGGGTTACAATCTGAAAAAGCTGATCGCTTTGGCGGTCATGAATATGACCAATTTCTCGATCGTGCCGTTAAGGATCTCGATCTTTGCCGGTACGATGATCTCGATCTTCGGATTGTTCTATGGGATCTTTCTGATCATCAAGAAGCTGGTACGGCCGCAGGTACCGATCGGTTATACGTCTCTGATGGCGACGATGTTGTTTCTGATCGGTATCGTTTTGATCATTTTGGGTCTTCTTGGTGAGTATGTCGGAAGGATCTATATGATGCTTTCCGATCTTCCGCAGTTCACGGTCCGTGAAGTAGTCAATAAAGAAAAAGTGATCTACAAAGAGTAGATCACAAAACCGATAAATATGATGGCGATCCCGATAAGCTGACGTCTGTTCAGCTTTTCTTTTAATATCAGGAAACTTAATAAGGGGATCAGTATGTAGCTTAGGGCATTGAGTATCGAAGCGAAGGTGAGTGATGTCCCTTTCATCGAATAGATACCAAGTAACGTACAAAAGAAGAAGATCCCATAGGAGATGATGACATGCGGATTGAGGTATTCCATCAGCTTGTTGTCATATTTCTTGTTGGCACTGACTTTTAAGATGATCTGCGAGAAGGCGGAAATGACGACACTGACGATCTTGACTAAGACATACTTATTCATTTGCTTCGCCTCCCAGAGACATGTAGATGATGCCAGCCATGACGATGATCGCGCCGATGAAATTGGTCAGCGAGATCGTTTCGTGAAAGAAGATATAACCCAGAAGCATGCTCCAAAGGATGGTCGTACCTTTGTGGGCATAGGCGGTGGTCAATGACATCCTTTTCAAGATCTGCTGATAAAGGATCGCGTAGACGCCAAGCGTTAATACTTCCAATCCCATGTACAGGATGTAGCGGAAGGAAAGGAATTCTTCAAATGATGCATATTTGGAGAATATCGAGCCGGCCGAGAATATGAGGACCGTGAATTGTACGAATATAAAATCTTTGAGTTTCATGTTTCTGACCCTTCTGAAATACATAAAGAATTATAACATAGGCCTGACTTCGGTAATCAAAGAGGAGCCTTTCATTCGCTTTTCATCGAAGCTTGTTTCAGTATATAATAAAAAAATAGTGGAGGCTTGCTATGATACCTTTTAACATTCCGCCTTATGTAGAAGGCGAAGAAGATTATGTAATACAGTCGATCCAGTCGCACAAGATCTGCGGAGACAATGCGTTTACTTTTAAATGTGAGAAACTGATGGAAGAAAAGTTTTCTTCCAACAAGATCCATCTGACGACGAGCGGTACGACCGCTTTGGAAATGGCCTGCATGTTAGCAGACATCGGTCCGGGCGATGAGGTCATCGTTCCTTCCTATACCTTCTCATCTACGGCCAACGCCATCATCATCTTCGGCGGCACTCCGGTCTTCGTCGATATCCGTCCGGATACGATGAACATCGATGAAAACAAGATCGAAGAAGCGATCACCGATAAGACCAAGGCCATCATGGTCGTCCATTATGCCGGCATCGGCTGTGAGATGGACAAGATCTTAGATATCGCACACCGTCATGGACTGCTGGTGCTTGAAGATGCGGCACAGGGCGTTGATGCGACATATAAAGGGAAGTATTTGGGCACGATCGGTGATATCGGCTGTTACTCCTTCCATGAGACGAAGAACTATTCGATGGGTGAGGGCGGTGCGATCTCGATCAACAATCCGGCTTTGATCGACCGGGCGGCGATCATCCGTGAAAAAGGTACCAACCGTACCCAATTCAAAAACGGTCAGGTCGACAAGTATACCTGGGTAGACAAAGGCTCGAGCTATCTGCCTTCCGATATCCTGGCAGCTTATCTGTATCCGCAGCTGCTGATCATGGATGAGATCCGTGCAGACCGTGTGGGCAGTTTTGAAGAATATATGAGACAGCTTTCTCCGTTGAAGGAAAAAGGTCTGATCGATCTTCCGTATATCCCGGAAGAATGCGTACAGAACGGCCATATGTTCTATGTCAAGGCGAAGGATCTGGAAGAAAGATATGCCTTGCAGACATTCTTGAGAAATAAGGGTGTCGCGACAGCTTTCCACTATGTTCCGCTGCACTCTGCCCCAGAAGGCATCAAGTCCGGACGTTTCCATGGCGAAGACGAGTATACGACAAGCGGTTTTGAAAGACTGCTTCGTATGCCGATGTATTATAAGCTTTCCAAGCAAGACATCACCACCGTATGTGATGCGATCAAGGAATTCTACGATTATAAATAATCCTATTCTCAGGGGGCGCAAACCCCCTTATCTGTTATTGAGGTCAGTTTCATGAAAAAGAAAAAAGAATCATTCGGGCTTGATATCAAAGCAATACTTTGTCTGGTATTCGTATTTGCGGTCAGTTTCGTTCTGTTTTACAGATATATCTATCAATTGCGAACGAGTGACTTTCCTGCGCATATCGAACATTCCCTGGAAGGTAGAGGCTATTCGATCAACCTGTTTCTGATCCCTTTGTTTTATAAACTGGGCAATTCCTATCTGGGCATCGTCTTTCTGATGGCTGCTCTGACATCGGGAACGGTCTATGCGACGGCCTTGTTCCTGAAGAAGATCATGAAACTGATCGGAGAAGAGAACGATCTTTCTTCTTTGATCCCGTTTTCGGCTTCCTTGTTATTCATCTGCAAGCTGTGCATTCCGGAATGGTCGCCTTATTTCTACAAGGCTTCCATTTCTTCGCAGCCCTGGCATAATTCGACCTATATCGAAATGCGGCTTTTCGCAACTTTGACCTTGATGATGTATTTCATCATACGCAGGGACTATCTGAAAAAGATCGAATGGAAGAAACTGCTTTTATTCTTCGTCTTCCTGTTTCTGACCAATATGTCGAAACCGAATTTCGTTCTTTGTTTCTCGCCGATCATGTTGCTGGTACTGATCTATGACTTCATCATCACCAAGGGAAAAAGCTTCAAGAATGCTTTCCTGTTCGGTGTCGTCGTTCTGATCGCCTGCATCATCCTTTTATTCCAATATCGGATCATGTATCCTTCCGATGGCAGCAGTTCCATCGTCATTTCTGCTTCCCATGCCATCGAATATCTGCTCAGCGATAAGAAGTTCCCGCTGTACTATCTGCTGAACTTCTGTTTCCCGCTTTATGTTGCCTATTTATTTTTCAGAAACAGAAAAAAACTGTCTGTTTTTGAAAACAAGATGATGCTGGAAGTCTGGCTGATGAACATCCTTTCGTTCCTCGTCTCGATCTTTGTCACAGAGACCGGCAAACGGGCAGGGGATGGCAATTACGAGTGGAATAATTTTTATTTCGCTTATATCGTGTTCGCTGTTTCTATGGTCTTCTTGAAGAAGATGAGAAAAGAAAAGCTCATTACAGAAAGGCAGTTTGTTACCGCACAGAATATTTATGTGATGCATGTGATATTCGGCGTTTTCTATTTCGGACTTCTGGTGATCGGCTATCTGTCCTGGATCATTTAAGAGGTGTATTCAATGAGGATCAAAAAGGATTTATCGATCTATCTGGCAGCCTTTGAAGGGGTTCTGCTGCTGAGTTGCCTGCTGATACCGCTGTGTTCTGGACGTGCAGTTGCTTCTGGCGTATCATATTTTGTTTTTCAGTTCTTCTGTGTCTTTGTACCAGGCCTTTGTATATGGCTTTTTGTCAATAAAGATGAAGCTTCGATCACTTCTTTGATCGCTTTTTCTTATTTTTATGGAACGGCAGTATTGCTGTTGGAGTATCTGATCACCGTATTTCTCCATCAGGCTTTGCTGATCTCTGTTTTGGTGAGTCTTCTGGCAATCTATGGGATCTATGTCAGACGGAAGAAGCTTGAAAAGATCGATGTGGATGGCTTCTCGTATCTTCCTTTGTTCATCCTTGTATTGATACTGGTGCTTTGTTTCTATGGCGTGACTTTGGCCAATCCAGTCCCTTCTGAAGGGAATTCCGTGATCTTCAACAAGGATTTCCTTTACTGGGTGGGTACCAGTATTGCCTTCACCAAGGATTTTCCGGTACAGGATTTCCGTCTTGTCGGTTTTCCGTTTTATTACCATTATTTTTCCAATGTCATCGTTGCCCAGAGTTCTTTCATCCTGCACATGGAAGTCAGCGAACTGAGCTTCTTATATTCCTATATCTTTCCATGCGTCCTTATGTCGTATGGAAGTTTCGTCATGTTTGACCGCTTTCTGAAAAACAAATTCTTCGTTGTGTTGGGTGTGTTGTTTGCCTTGTTTACGGAAGGATCGGTCAGTTTTCTTGCTTCCCACTTATATTTCTGTGCATTCGGTTTTGATTATGCCTATGGCGTTTCGATGTTAGGGATCGCCTATCTTTATGACATGTATCGAAACGACAGATATACTGCCAATGATCTTTTCGTTACTTTTGCCATCCTGGTCTATACGACCGTTCAGAAAGGTCCGGTGTGTCTGGTCGTTTTGATCGCATATGGCATCGTGGCTTTTGATCTCTTGCTCCAGAAGCGCTTCAAGACCGGTTTCTTATTCGGCCTGGTTTGGTTAGGGGCGTTCGTGGGAAGCTATGCGCTGTTTCTTGTCGATATCACAGGCAAACTGGAGACGACCAACGGCCTGATGTTCTTGGGACCTCTGGGTGCTTTCAACAATAATGTCTGGGCGATCGAGATCCTGAGCGATCTGATCGCGGATGGCATGGCGGACAACGGTCTGACCCGTATCCTGGCCTTGCTTATCTATATCTGGCGCAATAACCGGGTATCGATGTGCCTGTTAGCGATCGCTTCGCTTTGTTTCCTGTGGCGTTTGATCAAAGAAAAGAAAGCGGATGTCCTTCTGTTATCTTTGCTTTGTATCGGCTTTTTCGGGATCCTTCTTACGATCGACACCTACCAGGATGGAAACAGCCAGATGTACTTTATCATGTCGATGTTCCCCTATGGCATCCTGGCAGGCCTATACGGTATTGAAAGCTTACAGATAAAAAAGAATGTATTGATTTATTGCATCGTGGCTTTATTGATCGCAGTGTCCTATGATGATCTGCATCGTTTCGTTGAGGAAAGAGCCATCGATACGGCAAAGGAAAGCATCTTCTTATCAAAGGGCGGTACGATCAGAGGAGACAAGCGCTATGCGTTCTCCTATGAAGAATATGAGATGGCTTTATGGCTCAAAGAGAATACGGAAGAAGATGATCGGATCGCTTTGGATTATTTTGAATATGGGGGAAAACGCAAAGAAGAGATACTGGGCATCTTCTCCTGCCGCTATATATGGAACGATGGCCAGTATGCCGATGCGAAAGAGACGTCAAGAAGAAGAAAGATCGTGGAAGAACTTTTTGAAGGAGACAGGAGTGCACTTGAAAAGCTTCAAAAAGAAAAGGTCTCCTATGTGATCGAGACCCTGCCGATCAATCCGCAAAGACTGAGCGGCGTTGAACAGGTATATGCATCTGAAAGCTATATCATCTACAAAGTGAAATGAAAAAGTTTCACTTTTTTTCTGGAATCTTGTCATTTATGATCTGAAACAAGCGATGCAGCAATACAGACAATAACATCGTCACGATATAGATCGATAGATCCTGTATGAATAAGGGACCCCCATAGAATCTTCGAACGATCGCCTTGGCCAGGCCATGGCACATATAGATCTCTAAGGAGATCTCTCCGGCAAGGGCAAAGATCTTGTTTTCGATCTTATAAAACGAAAGGACGGATAACATAATGAACAGGAAGACCATCTTTTCGATCAGGAAGAAACGGGAGTTATGAAGATAGGAAGTCCGAAAGGCAAATGCCAGTACAAGTCCTAAGGCGATTAAAGCGATACGATGTTTCTGAATAAGCTTAGTGAAATACGTTTCTTTGTATGCGAATAACATGCCGGCCGTAAATGTGCCGTTGAGCACTATCGTGTTATTGAATCCCAGCAAGGTCACGATGAAATCAAACAGGAAGAGTACGATCGCCAGGCGATACATATTCTCTTTCTTTTCCCTGAATACCAGCATCAGCAGATAGAATTCCAGGTAGTGGATGATGATGTCTTTGATGAACCAGGAATACATCACCAGGTTGCGGTCAGAGAAAAAGATCGTGAATAATTCATGGAAAGCGTGCGGTTCTTCCGTGAGATTGTAGTAGGTCCAATAGACCAGGTTCATGAAAAGGTAAGGCAGGATCAATGAGAAGAAGCGTTTCTTTAGAAAACCTTTGTAGTAGTCTTTTTTGAAAAGATAGCCTTTCATGAGACCATAGCCGCTCAAAAAGAAGAAAGCACCGACCAGAGTCAGACTTAAGTAACCGAAAACGGGATAGAGAAGATCGGTCGTTTTTGAGATGTGAAAGGTCATGATGCATAAGGCGAAGATCCCTCTCAGATGATAGCTGTTGGTTACAGATAAAAGAGGTCCGTCTTCCTTTTTCAAAGAGAAAAAGGTCAGGATCATGATCAGGATAAAAAACAGTGTTTCAAAGCTGAACATACCGCTATTATACCATTGAGGCACTGCAGGGTCGTGTTCATTAATAAGGGAAATGATGCTAGAATAAAAGGGAAAAAGAGGTTTTTCTTATGGGCAAAATTTTAGTTACCGGCGCCGAAGGTTTCATCGGAAGCCACTTAACAGAGCTGCTGGTAAAAGAAGGTTATGATGTAAGAGCGATGGTCCAGTACAACTCCTTTAACAACTGGGGCTGGATCGATACGTTTGATAAGCAGATCAAGGATTCTCTGGAGATCTTTTTGGGTGACGTACGTGATCCAAATGGCGTCAGGACAGCGATGAAAGATGTCGATGCCGTATTTCATTTAGCGGCATTGATCGCCATTCCCTATTCCTATCATTCCCCGGATATGTATGTCGATACCAATATCAAGGGAACGCTCAATATCTTACAGGCGGCAAGAGACCTGAATACGCAAAGGGTCTTAGTGACTTCAACCAGCGAAGTCTACGGTACGGCGCAATATGTACCGATCGATGAGAAGCATCCTTACCAGGGACAGTCTCCTTATTCGGCGACCAAGATCGGCGCTGACCGTCTGGCAGAATCTTTCTATCGCAGTTTCAATCTTCCTATCAGCATCGTCCGGCCATTCAACACCTACGGTCCAAGGCAATCCGCAAGAGCCGTCATTCCGACGATCATCACGCAGCTTCTTTCCGGCAAGACAGAGATCAAGCTCGGTTCGCTTACCCCGACCAGAGACTTCAACTATGTCAAGGATACCGCAAGAGGCTTCTTGGAGATCTATCGTTCGGATAAGACGATCGGTGAAGAGATCAATATCGCTACGCAAAAGGAGATCTCGATCGGTGAACTGGCTGATGAGCTCATTCGGCAGATCAACCCGGAAGCAAGGATCATCTGTGACGAGCAGAGAGTCCGTCCGGAAAAATCGGAAGTCAACCGGCTTCTTGGCTGCAACGAAAAGATCAGAAGACTGACGGATTGGGCTCCGCAGTATACATTTGAAGAAGGTCTTTCGGAGACCATAGAATTCTTAAGAAACAATCTGGATAAATATAAGGTCGATATCTATAACGTTTAAAACAATGGAATATAAGAACTATCTTATTGAAAAAGACATATGCATCAAGGATGCGATGAAACGGATCGATACGCTCGAGGCGAAGATCCTTTTCGTTGTGGAAGATGAAAAACTGCTCGGTGCTCTGACCGATGGGGATATCCGAAGATATCTGATGTCCGGCGGGCACGTGGAGGATGAGCTTTTCCTGGCCTGCAACAGAAATCCCAAGAGAGTCGCTCATTCGCTTGCTGAAGCAAAGGGGATGCTGACAAAGGGTTTTGTCGCTATTCCGATCGTCGATGAGCAAAACAGGCTGACAGATGTTTATATCGGTGAAAAAGAAGTTACAAAACGAAGTGAGAAGATCGATGTGCCGGTCGTCATCAATGCCGGAGGCAAGGGGACAAGGCTCGATCCGTTCACCAAAGTTCTGCCGAAACCTCTGATCCCGGTGGGGGATCTGCCGATCATCGAGCACATCATGCGCCGTTACGAGGAGGCCGGTTCTAAGGATTTCCATATCATCGTCAACTATAAAAAAGAACTGATCAGGTCCTATTTCAAGGAGATCGATAAGGAATATACGATCCACTGGACCGATGAAAGTGAACCTTTAGGGACCGGCGGCGGTCTGAGTCTTTTGAAAGGCAAATTGGATCAGACGTTCTTTTTCATCTGCTGTGATTCGCTCATCCTGGAGGATTATTCCAAGATCGTTTCTTTCCATAAGGAGAACCATTGCGATATCACGATGATCTGCGCGAAGAAAAAGATCACGATCCCTTATGGTATCGTTTCTGTGAGTGAGGATCATCTTCTTTCTTCAATGAAGGAAAAGCCGGAATATTCTTTCCTGACCAATACGGCGATGTATCTATTGGAACCTGAGATCCTGGAAGACATGGAAATGGGAAAGAAAATCGATTTTCCGGATTTTGTAAAGGGGGAAAAGGAAAAAGGGAAAAAGGTCGGTGTCTACACGCTGGATGAAGATAAGTGGCTGGACATGGGCCAGATGTCGGAACTCGAGAAGATGAGGATCCGCTTATATGGAGAATGAGAAAATGAAAGATATACTGATCATGGGAGCCGGAGACTTAGGCAAGGATGTCGCCTGGCTGATCGAAAGGATCAATGAAAAAGAAAAGACCTGGAACCTTCTCGGTTTTACCGAAAAGAGCGAAATAGAATCGTTTCAAGGCTATCCGATCTTAGGTGACGACTCGGTCATTGAAAATTATGAAGACGTCTATGTCGTCTGTGCGTTAGCCAATACGGCCATCAGGGAGCGTATCATCGATTCCCTGCCGAAAAATGCCCATATCGCCACGCTGATCGACCCGCAAGCCATCATTCACCGTACTGCACAGATCGGGGTAGGATCTCTGGTCTTTGCCGGAGCGATGGTCGGCATCGAGGCAAGTGTCGGCAAGTGCTGTACGGTCTTATACAACGCGGCAGTCAACCACGATGTGAAAGTAGGTGATTATACGACGATCTATCCCAATGCCACGATCTCGGGAAGATGTCAGATCGGCAAGTATTGTGAGATCGGTACCGGTGCTTCGATCATCCAGCATGTCCATATCTGCGATAACGCCAAGATCGGTGTCGGCGCAGCGGTGTTTACCAATATCAAGAACCCAGGCACGACAGTAGGCAACCCAGCCGTGACCATGGGCGCAAAAAAGAAAGAAGAAACAAAATGAAGACTTTGATCATTGCAGAAGCAGGTGTCAATCATAATGGTGATTTTGATCTGGCAAAGAAGTTGATCGATAAAGCTGTAGAAGGCGGCGCGGACATCGTCAAATTCCAGACCTGCAAGGCGGAGAACGTCATCTCCCGTTATGCCGATAAGGCGGAATATCAGAAAGTGACGACCGGTGAAGCGGACTCACAGCTTGAGATGGTCAGAAAGCTGATGCTGACATACGAAGAGTATGGAGAGTTAAAAGAATATTGTGATGAGAAAGGGATCGAATTCCTTTCGACAGCTTTTGATCTTCCAAGTGTGGATTATCTTCACAGCATCGGCATGCGCAGATGGAAGATCCCTTCAGGCGAGATCACCAATCTTCCGCTGCTGATCAAGATCGCAAAGCTTCATGAGCCGATCATCATGTCGACCGGCATGTCGGAGTTATCAGAAGTTGAAGATGCGATCAAAGTATTGAAGGAGAATGGTGCGCAAGATATCACGATCCTTCACTGCACGACCGAATACCCGGCACCTTACGAGGATGTCAACCTGAAGGCGATGGAAACGATGAAAGAAGCCTTCGGTCTGCCTGTCGGCTATTCCGATCATACAAAAGGATTGGAGATCCCGGTGGCAGCAGTTGCCATGGGTGCCTGTGTCATTGAAAAGCACTTCACATTAGACCGGAACATGGAAGGTCCGGACCACAAGGCATCGATCGAACCGGAGGAACTCAAGTCCATGGTCGATCAGATCCGCCATGTTGAAATGGCGATCGGAAACGGCGAAAAGAAAGTATCCGCTTCTGAGTTCAAGAACCAGGATATCGCCAGGAAATCGATCATCGCCAAGACAACGATCAAAAAAGGTGATGTCTTTACAGAGGAAAACGTTACGACGAAACGTCCGGGCAGCGGTATCAATCCGATGCGCTGGTTTGAATTATTAGGCAAAACCGCAAAACACGATTACGAAGAAGATTATCTGATAGAAAAAGACGAACTCGATGACTGATAAAAAACTGAAGATATGTGCTGTTACAACGACCAGGGCGGATTATGGGATCATGCGTCCTTTACTTTTGAAACTGGACAAGTGTGACTGGTGTGATCTTGTTCTGGCGGTGACCGGTACGCATCTTTTAAAAGCCTTTGGCTATACGATTGATGAAGTCAGGAAAGACGGACTGAAGATCGATAAGAAGATCTCCATCATGTCTAAGGCCAACGACAACGCGATCGAAACGGCTTCGATCATGTCCAAGACGGTCCTGAAGTTTACGGAATACTTTGCGGAATCAAAACCGGATGTCGTACTTCTTTTAGGTGACCGCTTCGAGACCTTTGAAGTGGCAGCTGCCTGCACGATCTCCAGGATCCCGGTGATCCATATCGCCGGCGGTGAGACGACGGAGGGGGCGATCGATGAGGTCTTCCGCCATTCGATCTCCAAGATGTCCTTTCTGCATCTGGCTTCTACAGAAGCATATAAGAAGCGGATCATCCAATTGGGTGAAGACCCGAAGAGAGTCTATAACACCGGGGCCTTAGGCGTTGAAAACGTCATGAATGTAAAATGCCTGAGCAAGGAAGAACTGGGCGAAGCTTTGAACTTTGAACTGGATAAGCCATATGGCGTCGTCACTTTCCATCCGGTCACATTGGAGAATGGCAGTGCGATCAGCCAGCTTCATGAATTACTGAATGTCTTACACAAGCATCAGGAGATGAAGTTCATCATCACGAAGGCCAATGCCGATCTCAGCGGTGAGATGATCAATGCGGAACTGGATGAATTTGTCAAGACGAATCCAAACTGCATCGTCATATCTTCGCTTGGCACATTGAAGTATTTCAGCGCGATAAAGTACTGCAAGTGTGTCATCGGCAATTCTTCTTCAGGCATCGTTGAAGTCCCATCCTTTGGAAAGCCGACGATCAATATCGGCGATCGCCAGAAGGGCAGGATCCAATCTGACAGCGTCATCAATTGTAAGCCTGTGGAAGCTGATATCGAAAAGGCCTTGCAGAAAGCTTTGAAATTCAAGAAAGAAGTCATCAATCCCTATGGGGATGGCAAGACTTCCGATAAGATGGTGAAGATCATCAAGAAGACGTTCTATGGAAAGGATATCGATCTCAAGAAGGTCTTTTACGATTTGAAATAATTATGAAAAATATTGCGATCATACCCGCCAGAAGCGGGTCGAAAGGTCTGAAAGACAAGAATATCCGGCTGCTCAATGGCAAGCCGCTTTTGGCATATACGATCCTTGCCGCTCTTAAGTCGGGCTGCTATGACACTGTCATGGTCTCGACAGATTCTGAGAAGTATGCGGATATTGCCAGGAAATATGGGGCGGAGGTCCCGTTTTTAAGAAATGCTGAGACTTCCAAAGATGTTTCTTCGCCCTGGGAAGTGATGAAGGAAGTCTTACTGAAGTATAAGGAGATCGGGAAGGAATTTGATACCTTCACGCTCTTGCAGCCGACATCGCCATTACGGGATGCGAAAGATATTCAAAATGCCTTTGCGGAAATGAAAGAGAAGGATGCCAATGCGGTGGTTTCGATGTGTGAACTGGAGTGTTCGATGCATTTAGTCAATACGCTTCCTGAGGATCTGTCGATGGATGGTTTCATTTCCAACGAACAGTACAATAAAAGAAGACAGGATATCCGTCCGTACTATCGTTTCAATGGGGCGATCTATATCTCGAAAGTTGAGACGTTCATGAAGCACATGAACATCTATGATGATAAGTGCTATGCCTATATCATGGACCGCTCTCATTCTTATGATATCGACTCTGAAGAAGACCTCAAGGTCGTCGAGGCTTTGATGAAATGAGTGAAAGAAAAAGGATCTTAAGTTTCGATCTGCTGAAGCTGCTGGCACTGTTTGCCGTGATCGATTCACACTTTGTGGCGGAATATGCCATGGATGTCAGGGAAAATATCGTGATCGGACACCTGTTAAATGGCTTTACCGGTAAGTTCGGTGTCATCGTGTTTGCCTTGCTGGCAGGGTATTTTTCTTATGCTTCAGCAAACAAAAACAGACTTAGTTCTTATCTTTGGAAAAGGTATCTGTTTTTCTTTTCCTGCTGCCTTACGGCAGATCTTTGTTTCTATCTTTTCAATGTCAGTCAGGCAAGGGAAAATTCTAGTTTAGGCATGTTGGTATCGCAGATCGTGCTTCTTGGGGATTACTATTGTGATACGTTCTGGTTCATCCGGGATTTCCTGATCGGTTCTTTTCTCAGCTTCCTGATCGGCAAGTACCATGTGAAACGCCTTGAGATCCTGTTGCTGGTCCTTGTCCTGTTTTATATGAATCAGCCGTTCATCGCTTGCTATGTTGCAGGCTGTCTTCTTTATGAAGTTCAGGAGGAAGAGATCTTTAAAAGGTCTTATGTCAGAGTTCTTCTGTTATGTTTTTTCATGATCTTCTTTCTTTTTCGCAGGAAAGAGAGCCTTTTGGTCTATTTTGAAGATCTTTTGAGAGCCTTTGCCTTATCTTTGTTTATGAAACATGTAGGACTGAACTTCGGCGGGAAAGTGGGTTCTGTGATAGAGAAGCTTTCTTCAATGTCGATGGCGCTGATCATTGGCCATGTCTTCGCTTTTCATCTTTGTTCTCTCTTGTCCTTTTCAAAAGGTCTGAATGTGACGATCTTATATCTGTTATGGCTATTACTGAGTTTTGTTACGGGAATCGTATTTGAAGCGGCGATCCGCCTGATCTATAAGGGTCTTGTGTATCTGAGCGGGAAGATGGAGGCTTTGTTATAATTTAAGTGTATGTTAAAAGAATTGTTATATCCTTTTGATCCGAATTATATTCTGGAAAATAAAAGAAAACTGAAAAAGCAGCTGCTTGCCGAAAACGGCTCTTTTGTAGAGAAAAAGATCGCGATCTTAGGCGGTTATACGACAGCTGCTGTCAGGCAGATCATGGAGCTGTTCCTGCTCAATAACGGCATCAAAGCTTCGTTCTATGAGTCGGAATACAATAAGTATTATGAAGATGGCATGTTTGACAATCCGGAACTGTCGCAGTTTCAACCGGATGTCATCTATGTCTGCACGAGCATCCGCAATATCACGCGTTTTCCGTCCATTGACGAAGATGTGGAAAACTTGTGGAAAACTCAGTGGAAAAAGTTTGAAGATCTTTGGAAGAGCTTACATGACCGTTACAACTGTGTGATCATACAGAATAATTTTGAATTGCCTTATTATCGTCTGATGGGAAACAGGGAAGTTTTTGATGTTCATGGCAAGGTTAATTTCGTCAATCGTCTCAATATGGCGATGGCAGATTATGCGGCTTCCCATGAAAATTTCTATATCTGTGACATCAATTATCTTTCGGCAGATTACGGCTTGAAGAACTGGTCGGATCCGTTCTATTACCACATGTATAAGTATGCGGTCAATGTCAATGCGATCCCTTATCTTTCTTTCAATGTCGCCAATATCATCAAGTCAGTTTTCGGGAAAAACAAGAAGGGTTTTGTCCTGGATCTGGATAATACTTTATGGGGCGGTGTGATCGGTGACGACGGAGTCGAGGGCATCAAGATCGGTCCGGAAGAAAGCGAAGGGCAGGTCTATTCGGAATTTCAGAGATATTTAAAAGAACATAAACAGTTGGGCATCATCTTAAATATCGATTCCAAGAACGACTATGAAAATGCGATCGCCGGTCTGAAGCATCCGGATTCTGAACTGTCAGAAGAGGATTTCGTTGAGATCAAAGCGAATTGGGAACCGAAAGATAAGAATTTTGCGGATATCGCCAACGAACTGACATTGTTGCCGGAAAGCCTGGTCTTTGTCGATGACAATCCGGCAGAGAGACATATCGTTTCTGAACAACTGAAGGGTGTTGCCGCACCGGAGATAGGATCTGCCGAACATTATATCGAGGTATTGGACCGCAATGGCTTTTTTGAGGTGACGACTTTATCGAAGGATGACCTCAAACGCAATGAGATGTATAAGCAGAACATCGAGCGAATGAAGGCAGAGGCTTCGTTTGGTGATTACAAAGAGTATTTATTGTCTCTGGATATGAAGGGGATCATCAAGCCGTTTGAACCGATGTATGTCGAAAGGATCTCTCAATTGTCCAATAAGTCCAACCAGTTCAACCTGACGACGCATCGCTATACAGTGAATGAGATCGAAGAGATCTCTGAGGATAAGGATTATATCCCTTTGTATGGAAAGCTGATCGACCGCTTTGGTGACAATGGTCTTGTTTCCGTACTGATCGGGCATATCATTGATGACGTCTGTGATATGGATCTTTGGATCATGAGCTGCCGTGTATTAAAAAGAGATCTGGAATATGCGATGATGGATGAACTTGTGAAACGATGCAAAGAAAAAGGCATCTCAAAGATCATCGGTCATTACTATCCGACTGCCAAGAACAGTATGGTGAAAGATTTCTATGCGCTGCAGGGATTTGAAAAGATCTCTGAAGATGAAAAAGGGAATACGGACTGGCAGTTCATCATAACGGACGACTATAAGCCGAAGAATGAAGTCATTCAGATCGAGGAATAAGAAATGCGAACTATCTTTCCGATAGTTCTTTTCTTTAGTTTGGATTTTGTATATAAAATGATATTTGTTATACTGATTGAGTAAAAAAGGTAGCATGAGATATGACAAGAGAAGAAGTAATGAAAACTTTGAATGAGATATTCTGCAATGTCTTTGATGATGAGACGATCGTATTGACAGATTCGACCAACTCGAGCGATATCGAAGACTGGGATTCTCTGGAACAGATCAATCTGATCGTCAATATCGAGAATGAATTCGGCATGATGTTTGATATGGCGGAAGTATCCGATCTGGCCAATGTAGGTGAGATGGCTGATCTGATCATGAGGAAAGCCAATGAATGAGTATCGTTTTGAAGATCTGTTTATAGGAAAAGAAGAATCTTTTTCGGTCACTGTAACCGAAGAGATGATGAAACAATTCCTTGATCTGAGCGGAGATGTCAATCCGCTTCATAATGATGAAGATTTCGCAAGGAATCAGGGTTATCAGAATAAAGTCGTCTACGGTTTATTGACGACATCCTTCCTTTCTAAACTGGCAGGAGTCTATCTGCCTGGGAAATACTGCCTGTTACAGGGCGTCGATGTCAAATATTCAAAACCTGTCTATGTCGGAGATATCTTGATCGTCAAAGGCGTTGTCGATGAACTTCATGAATCGGTGAAACGGGCGGTGATCAAAGTTTTCATTCAGAATCAGGACGAAAAGAAAGTCGTCAAAGGCAAGATCGAAGTCGGTTTCCTGAAAGATACGCAGTAAAGGCCTTCGCAAAAGAAGGTTTTTATTTTATGGACCTTTGAATGAATGGATGTCTGATCTGATCGAGCAGGAAACAGACAAGATAGGAAAGGATGTAGATCAAAACGCAGCGTTCGATGCTTCTTAGAGTTATGAACGGGCTGAAGATCTGTAAAAGCGTATTGATGAGCCGATGGATGCAATAGATGCCAAGAGTATAATCGCTGATCTTTAGGATCGCTTTTTTGATAGATGGACCTGCATATTCAAAAGGGACCAGGAAGGCAAAAGCGATGATACATAAAGAAAGATAAGGTTTGGCCAGGCCCCCGTATCCGAAATCATCGAGCATCGGCCATGGTATGATAAAGCCGCCCAGGAAAAGAACGACAGATAAGATCATGATGAGATAGCGGTATTTTCTGAGTTTATTGAACAGATCGAAGTATCTGAGAAAATAGCCGATGATCGCATAAGGGATACTTTCGACGATCCTGCCGAAAGGATACTTGAATTCAAATTCCATCTCATGGAACAAAGAATGATTGATGCCGGAGAACTGCAGGAAATAGGAAAGAATAAGAAGGATGATGAATGTGCTTGCGATCTTTCTGTCATCGAGATAATGGAAGGCAAGAGAGAATAAGAACGTGACGATGATCAGATCGAACTGGTACCACATGCTGGGATTGAGATAACGGCTGTGTCCGGTAAGTAATTGTAAGAAAAGATCGGAAATGCCGCTGTGCAATCCTTTGTGCAAAATGAGATCGATGCATGCATAAATGACATAGTAGACCACCGCCCAGAAGATCTGGGGGATCAGGAGCCTTCTGAAGCGATCGATCGTCTTTTCCCTGTTTCTTTTTTCAAAGGAAGGTGCTGTCAGATAAAACGAGATGATCAGAAAAACGGGGACTGCCAGAGAATTGAGTTCCCGAAAAGGCCAGACGAGCCTTGGATCATATTGTTTCCAATCGGCGAAGTGCGACAGCAGGACTTCAAATGCCATCAGCATTTTCAACAGAGAAAGTCCGTAATTGATCCTGTCGATGCGATCTGTTTTATCCATACGTTCATTCTACCATCAGTTTTTTATGTTTTGAAATTGTGTTAACCTATATTTAAGTGAACAATACGGAGACAATTATGAAACCAGTACTATATATCGTGATCCCCTGTTATAACGAACAGGAGGTCTTGCCGATCACATCGGTGCAGTTTGAAGAAAAGATCCGTACCCTGATCGAAAAGGGAAAGATCGCCGATTCCAGCAAAGTCTTATTTGTCAATGATGGTTCCAAAGATGAGACTTGGAACATCATCAAAAAGCTGAGTGAAGGATCCGATGTCTTTGAAGGGATCTGTTTAAGCAGGAACCGCGGTCATCAGAATGCGGTTTTGGCGGGTCTGATGGAGGCAAAGGATCTTTGCGATGTCACGATCTCGATCGACTGCGACGGGCAGGATGATATCAATGCGATGGATGAGATGATCGACAAGTATCTGGAAGGAAATGAAGTGGTCTATGGCGTGCGTTCCAAGAGAGATACCGATACGTTCTTCAAGCGTTTCACGGCAGAATCTTTCTATAAGATCATGAATTTCATGGGTGCCGAGGTCGTCTTCAATCATGCGGACTACCGTCTGATCTCCAAGAGAGTCTTGAATGAATTTGCCAACTTCCATGAAGTGAATCTGTTTTTAAGAGGCATGATCCCGCTTGTCGGTTTCAAATCGACTTCTGTCTATTATGAGCGTCATGAAAGGCTGGCGGGCGAATCGCATTATCCTTTGAGCAAGATGCTGGCTTTGGCGTTTGATGGCATCACATCACTAAGTGTCAAGCCGATCCGTTTCATCACCGGCTTTGGTGTTCTGGTCGCGTTTTTGAGTTTCATCGGTGTCTTGTATTCTTTGATCTCCAAACTCTTCGGTCACACGGTAGATGGCTGGGCGTCGATGACTTGCATCCTTTGTTTTGTTTCCGGTGTACAGCTGATCTCCTTAGGTGTGATTGGCGAATATATCGGCAAGATCTATCTTGAGACCAAGCAAAGACCGAGGTTCATCATTGCGGAAAGGACCTATCAGAGTGAAAACAGCTGAAAAAGCTGTTTTTAATTGAAAAGGAATCTTATTGGCATGTTATATAATAGGTTCATGAGCAGGAAAAACAAGTTTCTTTTTTATATTGAATATACTTTATTGTTTGCCTTGTGTGTGGGGCTGATCGTCTTCTTCTATTATTCCAACGGCAAGACGATGATCGACCATGGCGGGGATGGTTTCCGCCAGCATTTCAAGGCATTGTTATATTATTCGCGTTATCTGAAGACTTTTTTTGCCGGTCTTTCCCAAGGGAAGTTCCTTCTTCCCGAGTGGGACTTCGTGATCGGGGAAGGGTCGGACATCTTAAAGACCTTTCATTATTATTCCATCGGCGATCCGTTCACGTTCTTTTCTTTTCTGTGTCCGGAAAAGTATATGCATTTCTACTATGACTTTGCCACACTTGTCAGGATGTATGTCTGCGGGATCGGTTTTTCCTTTCTGGCGTTTTATAAGGAAAAGAAGAATACGATCGCTGTACTTGTCGGTTCTCTGCTCTATGCGTTTTGCGCGTATTGTCTGACTGGCATGTCGGGCCATGTCTTTTTCATCAGTGCCGCTGCCTTTCTGCCATTCATCATCCTGGGTGCAGAAAAGATCATCTGTAATGATAAGCCATACCTGTTTGCGATCAGTGTTGCCTTATCGGCGTTAAGCAATATCTATTTCTTTTATATGAACGTCGTTTCGACGATCTTATTCGTGCTGATACGTCTTATGACTTTGGAAGCGGGCTGGAGGCAGCGATTGACAGCTTTTGTGAAGATCGGTGTTTTTTCTGTTCTTGGTGTTTTGATGAGTGCGGTCATCACTTTGCCGATCATCGATACGATGCTTCATTCCAACCGTCTGGATTCCGCTGTCACGATCAACCTATTCTTTACCGTAAAAGAATATCTGCTGATGATCAAAAAGATGACGTTTGGCGCAGTGTATTACGGCGGATTCTCTTTGTTGTGGCCGATGGGGCTGACCTGTCTGTTTTTCAGAAAGAAGAAGCCGGTACTGATCGTTTTATTCATAGTTGCGATGCTGTTTGTCCATCTGCCATATCTTAGCAGTGTCTATAATGCCTTCACCTATCCGATCGATCGCTGGTGCTATGCGGTGTCACTTTTATTCTGTTATATCATCTGCGATGCTTTGGAAGATGTGAAAGACATCGATGCCTGTCTGATCGCAAACCTTGTGCTTGTCGTCGTCTATTATGGCTTATGCGTGTATATCGATCAGGCATACTGGCAGATCCATGTCTTGTTTCTGGGGATGAGCCTGCTGCTGATCGGCTTTATCCGTCTGGTAAAAGATGACAGATGGCGCCGTCTGGCATGTCTTGGGGCGATCGTTTTCGGCATACTGTTTCAAGGTTTTTACGAATATGGACCATATTACTTCGGCTACTACAAGTTCGGAACGGACTTTAGCGATATCGAAGATATGGCAAACGACGAGCATTTTATCTTCGATGAAATGGAAGATGATTCCTTCTATCGCTACAGCGGCAACAAGCTGACGCTGAATCAGAATATCCTGGGTGAGAAGTCTTCGACCCAGTACTACTGGTCGATCGCCAATGATTATGTGGTGAATTTCCGCAAACAGTTAGGCTATTCCGATTCCAGCAACCATCATTTCGGACACTATGCCTTGCGTTTCAATCAGAATGCCTTATCCGGTGTGAAATATTATGTCAACCTCAAAGGGGACAGCGATATCCCTTATGGATATACTTTCCTTGATTCTTACGGCGATTATGATGTCTATGAAAGCAGATATGCCTTGCCGCTGGTCTTTGCCTACGACAACTATGTGACAAGGGAAGAATGGGAACAGTTCGATCCGGCGAAGAAGAACGAAGTACTGCTGCATGCCGGACTGGTCGATCAAAAACTCAGCCTTCTGGAGCAGAAACCGTTAAGTCTCGAACGCGTCTATCTCTTATATGATCTGTCGGTGTCAAAGGACCTGACTTTGAAAGGCGATCACATCGAGGCAAGCGGCGATGAAGCCGAGATCTATTTAAAGGCCAGACATCAGGGGGCAGGAGAATACTATGTGCAGTTTGAAGGTCTGTATTCCGAAAAACTGGTCTCTTATATCAAAGTACGTTATAACGGCATTGAAAGAAGCGTGACTTTCAAGGGCAACGATAACCAGCATTATACGGACCGTCATGAGTATCTGGTGAATATCGGCTATCTTGATGGGATCGATGGTACGATCACGATCAACTTCTCGGATGGCTCGGATTATACCTATAAGAATATCGCTTTGATCTACCAGCCATTAGAAAAACAGATCGAACAGCTTGATGTGCTGAAGCAGATCGAGATCTATGATCTGGAAGCAGAAAACGATCATGTCAGCTGCGATGTGAAGATCGACGATAATAGGCTCGTCTGCTTCTCCATTCCGTATTCCACGGGCTGGAAGGCGAAAGTCGATGGAAAAGATGTCACACTACTCAACTGTGACTTGCAATATATGGCATTGGAACTCGAGAAGGGGACACATCATATCGAGTTATCCTATTCCACGCCGCATCTTAAGGCCGGTGCCTTAGGAAGCTTTTGCGGTTTCGTCATCTGGTTCGGATTGATGATTTTTGAAGAGAAAAAGAAAGAGGTCAGGTAATTATGTATGCGATCATTGGCGCAAACGGATATTTAGGTTCTTATATCAGAAAGGTGATCCTTGAAGATACCGGGGAGGATCTTATCTGCGTGGACCGCAACATCGCACAAAACAAGACCGACAAACGAGTGAAATGGGTCAGCTGCGATATCACGGACAGAGCAGGAGTCGATGAACTCCTGAAAGAGCTGAGCAGCTACGAAAACGTCAAGATCGTCTATCTGGCTGCTTATCACAATCCGGATCTTGTCGATAAGAATCCGCAGCTTGCCTGGGACATCAATGTGACTTCTTTGTCTTATTTCATCAACCGGGCGGATTTTGCCAAAGCGATCTATTATCCTTCGACGGACTCCGTCTATGGTGAAAGCAAGGACTTCTATCACTTCAAGGAGAGCGATCCTTTGGATCCGGTCAATATCTATGGCCACAACAAATGTGCTGCTGAAGCTTTGCTTGTCCATAAGGGAAGGAATGTCGTAAGATTCCCATTTCTGATCTCCCCGTCTCTGGCGGGCAAACCGCATTTTTATGACCGTATCGTCGAATCGTTAAAGAATAACGAGCCTTTTGAGATGTATGAAGATTCCTATCGCTCCTCACTGAGCTTTGAAAATGCCGCGAGATTATTGGTAGCCCTCATTGAAAAAGGAAACCGCCATCCGATCGTCAATGTCTGCGGGGACAAGGATCTTTCCAAATACGATGTCGGACTGATGGTGGCGGAAAAAGAAGGTCTTGATAAGAAACTGATCGTCCCGGTAAAGATGGGTGAGATCACGATCGAGGGTTTTGTCACGAAAAGGGCGACCAGCACTCTGATGGATAATTCATTACTGAAAGAAATACTCGGATTAGAGTATGTCGATATCTTTGAAAGGCCGAAACTGAAATGAAGACCGTGATCATGGCCGGCGGCAAGGGGACAAGGATCTCTTCGATCGCTTCCGATATCCCAAAACCGATGATCCGCATCGGTGATAAGCCGGTACTGCAGTTAGAGATCGAATCTTTGCGTAAGCAGGGCTTTGATGATTTCATCATCACCATCTCGCATCTCGGACATGTCATAGAAGAGTATTTCGGGGATGGTTCAAAGTTTGGTGTGCATATCGAATACTTCAATGAAGTGACCCCGCTTGGCAATGCTGGCGCATTATATGAGATCAAAGATAAGCTGACAGAAGATTTTTTATTGATCAATGGCGATGTCTTGTTTGAATTTGATGCCAGGCGTTTTGTGAGATATCACAAAGAAAAAGGCGGTCTGGTCACTTTATTCACCCATCCCAATTCTCATCCGTATGACAGCGGTCTCATATTAGCGGATAAGGACAATCTTGTATATCAATGGCTTTCGAAAGAAGATGAAAGACCTGTATATTATAAGAATCGCGTCAATGCCGGTATCCACATCCTTTCCCCTGAGGTATTGAAACTCAGGCCTGATAAAGAAAAAGTGGATCTTGACAGAGACGTTTTGAAGCCTTTGTGTTTCGAGGACTGTATGTATGCCTATGACTCTACGGAATATGTCAAGGACATGGGCACACCAGAGCGTTATGCACAGGTCTGCGAAGATCTTCTGAACGGGAAAGTAGAGCGAAGAAGTCTGTCCAAGAAACAGAAGGCGATCTTTCTGGACCGCGATGGTACGATCAATAAATATGTCGGTTTTTTAAGAGATATCGAGCAGTTTGAGCTGACCGATTCTGCCGCCAAGGCGATCAAAATGATCAATGATTCTGAATATCTTGCGATCGTCGTGACCAATCAGCCGGTCATTGCCAGAGGCGAAGTCAGTTTTGATGAGCTTGATGAGATCCATATGAAGATGGAAACGCTGTTAGGGAAGCAAGGCGCTTATATCGATGGCTTATATTTCTGTCCGCACCATCCCCATTCCGGATACGAAGGGGAAGTGAAGGAACTCAAGATCGACTGCGACTGCCGCAAGCCGAAACCGGGCATGTTACTGAAGGCGGCAGAAGACTTCAATATCGATCTGAGTGAGTCGTACATGATCGGTGACAGTGACAATGATATGGCGGCAGGTAGCGCCGCCGGATGTAAATGTATTAGAATAGATAGAGACGGCGACCTTACGGAAGCCGTAAATCAGGCGTTAGATCGATGAAAGAAGTCGTAAGAAAAGAACTTGAAGAACTGATACGAAGATATCCGCAGCTCGATGTCTGCAAAGACGATATCGAGAAGGCCTATCTTTTATTGCAGAAGACATATGACGAGGGTCATAAGCTTTTGATCGCGGGCAATGGCGGTTCGGCGGCCGATTCCGAACATATCGCCGGTGAACTGATGAAGCGTTTCAAGATCACCAGACCCATCAGTAAGCAGCTTTCCGATAAACTGATGGCCATCGATCCTGTAAGGGGTGAAAGACTTGTCAAGAATCTTGAGGTGCCACTCAGGGCTGTGCCTTTGACTTCTCATATCGCGATCACGACAGCCTATATGAACGATGCCGATGCGACCGGCGTCTTTGCCCAACAGCTCTTGGGTTTTGGCGATGCGGGGGATGTCTTTTTGGCGATCTCGACATCGGGCAATTCGGAAAACATCATCTCGGCCTGCGTCGTGGCAAAGGCTTTAGGAATACAGATCATCGGACTGACCGGCATGAAAGAATCCAAACTCTCGGAATATTCAGATATCTGTATCAGAGTTCCGGAGAGCGAGACCTATAAGATACAGGAGCTGCATCTTCCGGTCTATCATGCCTTATGTCTGATGCTTGAAAGCAATTATTATGGGAAATAGATTATGATCATCACAAAAACACCATTCCGCATGTCCTTCTTTGGCGGAGGGACCGATCTGAAAGAATTCTTTGAGGAACACGGCGGTGCCGTTCTGTCCTCTACTTTTGATAAATACGTCTATGTCACGGTGAGACACTTGCCGCGATTTTTTGATTATAAGAACCAATTGACGTATTCGAAGATCGAACGGGTCGGCGATGTCGAGGAACTTGAACATCCGATGGTCCGCAATGCGATGAAATTGCTCGATATGCACGAGCTCATCATCAACTACGATGCCGACCTGCCAGCCAGGACAGGTCTTGGCACGAGCTCTTCGTTTGCGGTAGGACTTCTCAATGCCTTTCATTCTCTGAAAGGGAAGCAGAAAGACAAAAGGACGTTAGCGGATGAAGCGATCTATGTGGAGCGCATCATGTGCGATGAGGCCGGCGGCCTGCAGGATCAGATCGCTGCTTCCTATGGCGGTCTGAACCGCATCGACTTTGATGCCAGCGGCTATACAGTAAAGCCGATCGAGATCTCAAAGGAAAGAAAAGAAGAACTGAATGAGAACCTGATGTTGTTTTTTACCGGCTTTTCCAGATTCTCCGCCGATATCCAATCCGACACCAAGAAAAACATCGGAAATAACACGGAACGTCTTTTAAAGATGAAATCGATGGTCGATGAGGCGGAAATGATCCTTGTCGACGAGAATAAAGATCTCGATGATTTCGGAAGGCTCTTGCATGAATCCTGGATGCTTAAACGAAGCACGGGTTCCAAGATCTCGACCGGGCAGATCGACCAGATCTATGAACGGGCGATCAATGCCGGAGCGCTTGGCGGCAAGCTCTTAGGTGCCGGCGGCGGCGGCTTCGTGCTCTTATATGTGCCGAAAGAGAAACAGAGATCGGTAAGTGAAGAATTGAAAGAACTGCTTCTTGTGCCTTTCCGCTTTGAAGAAGAGGGGACAAGCGTTATATACTATGTACCTGAACGATTTGAGATGGAGGAAACAGAAAATGACTAGAGCTTTGATCACCGGCATCACCGGCATGGTGGGGTCTCATCTTTGCGATTTCTTATTAGAAAATACCGATTGGGATGTCTACGGCGTCTG
>JAZQIF010000228.1:0-2513 GCA_045540935.1 Erysipelotrichaceae bacterium
AGCTTCTACATCAACCAGAGATGGTTAGGCGGAACTTTAACGAACTTCCGTACGATCCAGAAGAGGATCAAACGTCTGATCGAGATCGAACAGATGGAAGCAGATGGCACGATCTCTGTTTATCCGAAGAAGGAACAGGTCCTTATCCACAAGGAAGCTGTCCGTCTCGAAAACTTCTTAGGCGGTATCAAGGAAATGAAGAAACTTCCGGATGCAGTCGTCGTCGTTGACCCGAAGGAAGACCACAACGCTGTTTCAGAAGCTAAGAAGCTTGGTATCCCTGTATTCGGTCTTGCGGATACGAACTGTGATCCGGCAACTGTCGATTACGCTATCCCGGCTAACGATGATGCGATCAAGTCCATCAAACTGATGATGTCCTTGCTTGCAGACGCTATCGTTGAGTCCAAGGGCGGTATCTTACAGGATGCTTATCAGGAAGGCGACATCGAAAACGATATCACGATGGAAGATGTCATCATCAACGTTGAAAAGCACGCTGAAGAACAGGAAAAGAGAAGAAAAGCCAGAAACGAAGAAAGAAACAATCGTTTCAATAACAGAGGTCCGAGAAGATATAACTCTGAAAAGAGATATATCAACAAGAAGGAAGAAAATGCACAGGAAGCTCCGGCTGCTGAAGTAAAGGCCGAAGTCAAAGAAGCTGTTGAAGAAACAAAGGAGGCTGCTGAATAATGGCTATTAGCGCTGCTCAGGTTAAAGAATTAAGAGATAAGACCGGTGCCGGCATGCTCGATTGCAAGAACGCTCTTGCAGCATCGGACGGCGACATCGAAAAAGCGATCGACTGGCTCAGAGAAAAGGGTATTGCCAAATCCATCAAGAAGGCTTCCCGTATCGCTGCTGAAGGTCTTGCAAAGATCGTCATCAACGGTAACAGTGCCTGCATGATCGAAGTCAACTCTGAAACTGACTTCGTCGCAAAGAACGAACAGTTCCTCAAACTTCTTGAAACAGCTGCCAACACGATCCTGGCTGGTGAACCGGCTGATAACGAAGCTGCACTCGCACTTCCTGTCAACGGTGCTACATTGAATGATGAATTCATCAATGCAACTGCTACGATCGGTGAGAAGATCGTCTTAAGAAGATTCGCCATCGTCAAGAAGAATGATGATGAATTATTCGGTGACTACTCTCACATGGGCGGAACCAAGACTGCTCTTGTCGTCTTAAAGGGCGGCGACGAACAGCTGGCTCACTTCATGGCTATGCAGGTCGCTTCCATGTCTCCGACTTATGTCAGCTCCGCAGATATGCCGGCTGATGTCGTCGATCATGAAAGAAAAGTCCAGACCGAGATCGTCAGGAACGATGAAAAGTTTGCCGGCAAACCGGAAAACGTCATCAACGGCGCGATCGAAGGCAAGGTCTCCAAGGCTCTGAAAGAAATGTGCTTAGTTGACCAGGAATACTTCATGGATACTGCCAAGAAGGTCTCTGCAGTTCTCAAGGAGAACAATGCTGAAGTCAAGTGTTTCGTAAGATACACTGTCGGTGAAGGCATTGAAAAGCGTGAAGAAAACTTTGCGGAAGAAGTCGCAAAGCAGATGAACGCTTAAAAAGATCTCCTATGAAACGACCGGAATCGATTCCGCTCGTTTTTTTATGGATGAATGATGTTAGAATAAGTTACAGAGGTGAATTTGTTATGTACAAAAGAGTCTTACTGAAATTATCGGGAGAAGCTTTGGCTGCACCTGATTTTCCTTTTTCTACGGAAGTATTGGAATCCATCGGCAAGCAGGTCAAAAAGATCGCGGATATGGGGATCGGTGTCGGCATCGTTGTCGGCGGCGGCAATATCTGCCGCGGCAGGATCTTTGAAGATCTCGGTTTTGACCGTGTCAAAGCAGACTATGCCGGCATGCTGGCGACAGTCATCAATGCTGTCATGTTCTCCGCAGAACTCAGCCGTCTGGGTGTGAAATCCGTACCGATGTCGGCTGTTACAGCCCAGAACGTCATGGATTTTGATGCCGATGAGGCAAACCGTCTGATCGAAGAAGGCAATGTCGTCGTATTCGGCGGTGGATATGGCAAGCCTTACTATTCTACGGATACCGGTTCCGCTCAAAGAGCGAAGGATATCCATGCAGATGTCATCCTTATGGCGAAGTCCGGTGTCGACGGTGTTTACGATAAGGACCCGAACGTTCATGCGGATGCAAAGAAATTTGATGAGCTTACGTTTAATGATATACTTGAGTTAGGTTTGAAAGTCATCGACCCGCAGGCTGCCGAGATCTGTGCACAGTCGGGAATTGAAGCTTTCGTTTTCAATATGTCTGAGGAAGACAACATCGTCAAAGCGGTTACCGGCGAAGCTGTCGGCACCGTGATCAGACGTTAAAGTCTTTAGGTTAAATGTCAAGTAATTGAGTTTACCTGGTTTGTTTGGTTCTTTGAAAAATGTGCACTATGAAAACAACTTTTCTATAAAAAAGTCAGAAAATGATGGATGATGTTGTCCTAGCTCTTATGAGCCAGAT
>JAZQIF010000229.1:0-4512 GCA_045540935.1 Erysipelotrichaceae bacterium
TGGAAGGAGTAAAAAATGACAGAAAATACAGAAAAGACCGTATTGATGAAATGCGTTTCCTGTGCTCATCAAGAGGAAGTCAGAGTATCTACATTAGAACATCTTAAGAACCTTCCTCCAAAATCTGAGGAATACAAGATCATGTGTCCTTTCTGCTTAAACGACATGTATGAAGCAGATTCGCATCATTTCAAGAAACAGTAGATAACTGCAACGATATCCATTCATTCATTCATCCAGACATCTCATATCCTTATGGAAACATAAGGCTTTTCCTGTGTTATCCGTTCAACCCATACCGGTACTTTTTTTGGAATATCTGGAACGACGCATTGAATTTCTTAATATAACAACGAAAAGGAAGATCCTTTCGGATCTTCCCATATTCACAGGATCATTCGATTCCCGTCAAAGGGATGATATAGTATGTCTTCTTTTCCGGTGTCGGAGATGGATCGACATCATCCAGGATCCGGATCGTCAGATCGGTGAATGCTGTACCATCTTTCGAACGGATCTCGATCTTATGCCTTCCTAAGGCAAGCGATGCCAGATAATCTGAATGCAGCCTGATCTTTGTCGAACCGCTTTGCGAAGCATAGCAGTTTCTATCAACTTCACTTCCATCGATGAAGACGGCGACAAATTTCTCATATGGCGCGTCAGAGACTACCAGCAGATCATCCGTATAGCCTTTTGCCCAGCTTCCGTCCGCATTCCTGAACATGACCTCATCGTTTCCTTCGATGATGTGATATTCGTTCTGCACCTGTGTACAGATGATATCTTTACGGTCACGGATACGGATACGAGGGAACGGACCCTCCGGCGCATTGAACGTATCATCATAGGAGGCAAGACCTGTGACCGTGATGTTCCTGCCGATGGCAAGATCCTTCACGTCTTCGTCCGTCGTGATATAACCATCGATGAAGACACGCACCAGATCGCCTTTATCATCTTTCACCATGATCGTCTGTGTCAGACCGTTGACGATCTCATAACTCTCGACCGTACCTTTGACAGTTACCAGCAAGCCTTCAGCTTCCCGATCATTGACCTGTCTACCGCTTACTTGTTTCGGCGTCGCATCATTCCCTTCCGAGATCTTTTCGATCGATCCGATCTGCAGTTCCGGTTCGCCCTGGAAGAAGTCGGTATGGCCGACGACCCTTACTTTATCACCGATCTTGAAATCACCGGATACCGGGAAGATACTGATACCGGCAGTTTCATCCTGTACATAGATACAGTCAAAGAAAGCAGTATCCTTATCATAGCCGGAAGCATTGGATGTCACCACACCCTCGATGATGAATCGATAACCGGTGTCGCCCTTAACAGAAGCGTCTCTGACTTCTTTGATCGAAGAGACTTTATTCTCTTTCTCTTTATCCAGGACATCCAGCTCCACAGACGAGGTATATGTCATCTCTTTGCCGTCGATCTGTATCACGGCAGTGACATTCACCTTTGTCAGTTTTGCCTTATCGAACACATGTGCCAGATCGATCGTCAGTTCACTGTTCGCCCCAAGTTCATGACCTGCCGTATCGCTGTGAATGACTGTGCCGCCATCGACCGTATAGACAAGTGAACTTACCTGTGCGTCATTCTCCTCGTTATTGAACAGAGTCACAGACAGTGTGACATCCTCACCGGCATAGACCTTTTCAGCATCTGTTTCAAAAGAAGAAATACCGACTTTAAGCGGCCGTCCTGCCCAGATCGGTGCAGTGACTGCCAGATCGCCATCCACCTGTGTGACTCTGAGGAAGTAATAGGAGTACTCCGGATCGATATGAGCTGTCAGCTGTCCGGATCTCAATTCTTCCGCATCGTCCCAAGTATAAACGACCTTGCCGCCGTCGGAAACGATCTCAGCCTTACTGATCGAATCGCTGCTGTCCGGATCATACATCGTCACCAGGACATCAAGTGTCTCAG
This sequence comes from Erysipelotrichaceae bacterium, assembly GCA_045540935.1. GTDB lineage: Bacteria > Bacillota_I > Bacilli_A > Erysipelotrichales > Erysipelotrichaceae > Colivicinus. The sequence continues at coordinate 1,948 of JAZQIF010000229.1, forward strand.
GTGTATCTTCCTGTTCAAAGATCGTTCCCATCGGCTGTCCGCCGATCGTGTAATAGACTTGCAGGTTCTTATCTTCGCTAGCGTAGACCCTGAGTGAACGGATCGCATCATAGATGCCCTCCTCCGAGAAATCATTTGTAAGTACGACATCTCTTGCGTCATTCGCATTGCCCCAGCGTCCCTTGTGGTTGTCCTGGTTGTTGGTCGGCGCCACATGCCAGCCTTTGTCTAACGCCAGGATATACTCCTCATAGCTTGGAAAATATCCGCCCTGACCGATCTGACCTTCGCCGTTGCCAACTTCCACCAGGAACATCCTGGCATCGGTCTCTTCGTCCCAATAGGAGAAATCCGTGAAATTACCGAACGTCATGCCCGGATGATTGAACTGATGCAAGGTCTCTCCGTTATCCTGCTTCATCATCTCGTAGTAGAGTCTCATGCCGGCATCGCCTGTCTTGGCATTGAGCTCGGCATTGTTGCGCGAGACAAGGCCATCGGTATTGAAGGAATTGATATGACCCGGACCTCCGGCCCATGTCATCTCATAACCGGCGATCGCAACGATCTTTTCCTGTTTTTCATTGAAAGCAGCGACCTTGCCCTTGTATTCCTCCCAGATCTTCCTGGATTCTTCTGTCATGAGACTTGCGTCATTCATAGCTTCTTTCGGATTGGCGTTGGCAGCTGTATCGAAATAGTTGGAGTGGTCGGTAAAAGCTACGAACTGGACATTGGCACTTTCCGGAAGAGAAGCGATATAATCCAAAGCCGTATCCAGGGAACCGGAGCCATCCGAATACGTCGTGTGGGAATGCAACTGACCGAAGTACAGCTGATAATCCGCGATGCCGATCGTGAAACTCCACATCCTTTCTGTCTCGGCACCGTCTTTGCGAACAGCTTTCACTCTGACGCTAACTCGTCCGTTTGGAAGATCCTCTTCAGGCGTGTAAGTAATGACGCCTTGCCCGAAGGTACATCCGACTTCTTCATCATTGATGAACATCATGATATCTGCCCCCTCGCCGACATTTCCTGCCTTGGCCGAGATCACCGGACATTTGTCTTCACCGGTCTGTGAACCCGGCAGCGGATCAAGATCATAGATGAACGGTTCATCGATGATCTCTATCTCTTTCTCTCCGGTATACGAGAGACCATAACTGTTGCTGACTTCGACCAGAAGCTTGAAAGAAGCAGGCTTCTCATCGCCGTCGATCGTTTCTGCCGGGATCATGAAACCATAAGATCTGCCATCAGCTGAAACGCTGTAATCGCTGATCTCACCGTTGCGGCCGTTGACCTCATAAGAGATCCTGATTGAAGTGATCTCCTCCGCCAGATCATCCAGAGTGAAGGCTCCGAAATAATCTTCTTCCAGATACTTTCTGTCCGGACAGTCAAAAATGACGGATGGATCCTGTACGATATCATCGACGATCATCGTACTTTCAGCCGGTTCATAAAAATTGAACAGATAGATATCGGGATCATTTTTCGTAGAATATGTCCATCCCGAGAAAACGCTCGAATAGTATTCGATACAGATCGGTGTACCGTTATAGGTCTCCTCTTTGTTGTAGATGATATAACCGCCGTCTTTTCTGACCAGATACCATTTGCCGCTTTCCGGAACTTTTCCGTCTTCGCCTTTTTCAACAAACAGAAGTTCCTCGCTCGGGTTGGTCGCCAGATATTTTCCACCGACCTCAAAAGTATAGTAACGTCCCATCGTATCGACCTTGAACGCATATGTCCCGTTTCCGGCATACGCTTTCTCATCGATGATGTCGGTTCCGATCGCTGTAAGCGAATTATCCTTCTCGATACCCATCGACAGCTGAGCCGCCTTATTGAAAGCGATATACGACTTTCCTTTTTCAAGTACACCGTCCCATTCACCATCATCCGACGCCTCGATCGCATCATCCGGATCTACGAGATAGAACTGCAGCGCAAATTCACTCTCTTTGAAATTCGAACTGCCTTGTTTTGTAAAGTAACCGGAAAACACTTCGGTCTCATTTCGCACATAAGCTTCGATATATGCCGGACCGCGCTCGCTTTCGACAGTCGGCGAATTGATATAGAAACAAGCTTCCGTCTTTGCCGGCGTAATCATCCATGCATTATCCGGATACAGGGAACTATTCACAGAAAGTTCCGCATAGTTTCCGCTTGGCCAGACCGTGATGGAATCTTGCGGATCATCATAAGAGATGAAACTGAAACTGCCATCTTCATTGGTCCTGATGGTCCAGATGAGATCACTGGTGAAACCGACGAACCGATGATCTTTGACCGCAGTCGGTCTTGCCTTCAGATACCAGTCACCGTTCGGTTTTGAAGAGATCGCCGTCATATGACCCGGTGAATAGATCGCGACTGTGACACCGTCCTTGAGTTCATCAGGATCTCTCACCAGATCATCCTTTTCAGCAGGCGGATCGCTCTCTTTCCTGGAAGAATACAGATCGAAATCGTATGCCGCATTGTTGTCTTTTAATCCATAGGTCGTATACTGACCGTTGTAGTATTCAAGAGCCTGCTTGTTTCCGCTGT
>JAZQIF010000230.1:0-3493 GCA_045540935.1 Erysipelotrichaceae bacterium
TAGAAAAGATGCGCAGATATCCAAGTGCATTCAGGCGCATATACAAATTCCCTTTTTATGATGTCTTACTTTATCTGATCTTCCGCAATGAGAAGTGCACATCCTCTGAGATCTCCTCCTATTACGGCGCCATCGGGAAAAAGGAACTCAGGGTCTCCAAGCAGGCCGTCTTCAAGGCAATAAGCAAAGTGAGATGGCAGATCTTTGAGGTGCTGATCGCAAAATTATCCGAACTTTTCTATAAGAGTAAATGTGTCAGGACCTTCAAGGGGTTTATTCTTCTGGCAGAAGACGGGACCAGCAACGAACTGTTTCCGAGCAAGGAATCCATCGACCGTTTCGGCTATGTCGTCAACCAGAGCATCCACAATGTGAAAGATGCCAAGAAGGCAACGAGCCGTTCTTCCGCCTTATATGATGTGACTAATGGCCTGATCGTCGATTTCTCGCTTGAGCCGTTTATCAAGGCGGAGATCCCGATGGCCATTGAACATCTTGAACAAAGTCACGATCTCCTGTCGCAAAGAAAGGTGATTTATCTGGCGGACCGCAACTACGCAAGCGTGGAACTGTTTTCCATTCTTGAAGACTATGGCTTCAATTACTGCATCAGGGGAAAACCCAATTTCTTCAAAAAACAGCTGAAAGAAATGAAGAGCGATGATGAATGGATCGATGTCTGTATCGATAAGATCTGGTATAAAAGGCTGAAGTATGAACAGCCAAAGAAACGGTTTTCTCTTGATCCGTTTATAAAGATCAGAGTCATACGCCATGACTACAGATATACAGACAGAAAAGGCAACGAAATGTGTACACAGCTGATCTACTATACGAATCTTCCGGAAGATGAATTCTCCAAAGAGGAGATCGTTTCTCTTTACAGGAAAAGGTGGGACATAGAAGTCTCCTACAAAACATTGAAGACCGATCAGGAATGGGAGAGGTTCTTTTCCAAAGACTGTGACAGCGAATTGTGTGCGATCTATTCAAAGATCATATTCCACAACCTGACCGGCATCATCCGCAAGCAGCTCGATGAAGTTCTGGCTCTAGAAAAGGACGAAGATCATAAATACACGTATTGTGCTAACATAAGCCAGCTGGCCAAGATGATCCGGGAGTTTGGCTTATGCCGATATCTCAGAAGCACAAATCACAGATCATTATGCAGGATCATCCGGCTGATCTTTGAGCTCAGACACAAAATAAAAGTGCCTGTCCGAGACGACAGACACTTCCAACGCTGGGGAAGAGTTGTAACGGTCTCGGCCCCAATGCGTTTCAGACTGGATGGACGCAAATGGCCAAAAGTAATCCAGCAAAAAGGCCATCTGTACACAAAACATCCATAGCTGTCTTTCCGCAACTACAGTATAACATTTATAAAATGAATACCGATCCGGCTCTAGTAATTACGCACGACCCGGATATGGTTTCCGGGTTTTATTGATTATTATATTGTATACGTATATAATATATTCAGAAAGATACCGGTATGTTCTTTCGTCGTGTTTTGATATCGGCTTTTACTGCTGTGCGGAGTATGAATTATGGCAAACAAGAGGAATGAGTATCCCGACTGGGTGGAGAAACATCGCAAAAAAGGCGTGACGATCAGAAAGACAAAGTACGGCTACGGTCTTTATAAGTGCACAAGTATCTATGTAAAAGGGAAAAAGAACCCGAAGAGCGTCCAGGAGTTTTTGGGGATGGTATATGAAGATAAAGGATTTGTGCCGAAAAACGAAAAAAAAGAATACCGGAAGCCTTTCTATGTCGAGTACGGTCTGAGCAGTTTCATCCTGCTCAACTTCAAAAGAACACTTGACAGAGCTTCCTACGACAGAAATCAGAATATCATCCGGCTTGGGATCATAAAGTATATCTTCGGGTCTTGCGATCAAAGGCTTCTTGATATGAGCTTCATTGCCCGCAATGATGAAAAGCTTAAGGAATACGCAGGCAAGGCAAACGGCAAAAGGATCGATACGATATCCGCCAGTATCGATAAGGCCTTTAAGGAAAGGATCACCGACAAAGATGATCTGAGCGTGCTGGTAAATGAACTGAAGCTGTGTGTCTGTGATGCGGCCAACGATGTTTTTCCTGTCATGAGCGAAGAACTTAAGGATCTGATCGAAAGGTATGGTCTGAAATCATGGTGAAGGATAACACGCTTGTCGTATTGAAGGATATCGTTTCCCGCGTTCATCTTGATGAGGATGATGTCGCAGAGATACTCATCGGTTCAAGGCACATCCATCTGTTTGATGAAGTAAAAGACTTCAGGAAAGGATCAAGGATCACTTATGAGCTTTCCGACATCCTGATGATGGCTTTCATCGTCATCCTGGAAAAGGGAAAGCAGTCCTTCTACTATATGAGCAGCTATGTTTCCTTCAACCGTAAAAGATTTGAGGAGATGGGGCTGATAAAAGAAGGAAAGATCCCTTCTCATGATACGTTTCGAAGAGTGTTCTCCTTACTTGACTCAAAGTCTCTTGTCGATACTTCGATCATGCGCTTTCACAGACTGTTAAGACAGATGGAACAGGAAAAAGGTCTCAGACACATCGGCGTTGACGGCAAAGCTGTCAACGCGACAGGAAGAAGTGCTGACAGTAAGAATCCTTCAAAGAATGCCAATGTATTAAATATCTACGATACCTTCAGCGGAACATGCCTGGTATCTGAAGCCGTCGAAGACAAGACCAACGAGATCCCGGTTGCCCAGGCGCTTCTTTCGCAGATGGATCTGAGTGACGATCTGATCACTGCCGATGCCCTGCATTGCCAGGCAAGGACGACACAGGTTATCAGAGAAAGAAAAGGTCACTATCTTCTGTGCGCAAGAGACAATCAGCTTCTTTTACTTTCGGACATCCGATCAAGATTTCTTAATAAAAGAAACAGCAGGAAGTTCACAAAGCAGACCAGCGATGACGGATCCAGGATCATTGAAATATTAAGACTTCCCCCGGGCTTTGAATATGAAGACTTCAAAGACATTCGATCCTATGTAAAGATGACCTCGCATAAAAGAAGCAGCGAGTGCATCAGATATTACATAACGGACCTGATCAAAACCGATGAGATCCTGATGGGGATCGAAGAACACTGGGCGATCGAGAACGATCTTCACAAGCTCAAGGACGATCATCTCAATGAAGACTCTTTCAGATGCATCGACAGAAAAGCCATAAAGAACATCGCCATCATGAACAATCTGATCGTGCAGCTCATCTATATCTATCTTCCTTTCTCGGGATATGATCTGCATACGGCAAAGATCGCCCTGTCCTGCAGGCCTTATGAAGAGATATCGAAACTGCTGGCTGTGCTTTCATCCGAAAAGATCATTGATCAGCTCAAAGCGATGATGAAAGACCCGAAAAGGAAAAGAAAGTAGATCTTACGCTGTTTAAGACAAGGTGCTGATCTCCGTATCAATAAAAAAGCTTTTCATATACACAAATTCTGTCGATATCCG